>NZ_JAMYPC010000008.1:0-271007 GCF_040320155.1 Mesorhizobium sp. M0771
CACCCCCACTAGCCTATCACGCCGCAAAATCGGGGCGGCGGTTTTTGTGAAAAACAATTAAAAAAATTCTCCTAATAACCCTCCCATCCCTGCCCCCCCCCCGCTTTGGGGGGGCCGGCAAGTCCGCAGTCACTCTTGACCGGCCATCCGGAAAGGTTTGCCATTATGTCTGACATCTCTGACGGACCGGTTTCGGCAGGCGAGCTGGTGCTCAGCCTGCGCGGCATCTCGAAGAATTTCGGTGCCGTTTCGGCGCTCACCGATATCGATCTCGACGTCCATGCCGGCGAGGTGGTGGCGCTGGTCGGCGACAATGGCGCCGGCAAGTCGACGCTTGTCAAAGTCCTTGCAGGCGTCCATCAGCCGAGCTCGGGCACCATCAATTTCCGCGGCAAGCAAGTGACCATGCCCGACCCGAGCGCTGCACTGACGCTCGGCATCGCCACCGTCTTCCAGGATCTGGCGCTGTGCGAAAACCTCGATGTCGTTGCCAACATTTTCCTCGGCAAGGAGCTCAACCCGCTGCGGCTGGACGAGGTGGCGATGGAGATCCGCGCCTGGACGCTGCTCAACGAATTGTCGGCGCGTATTCCAAGCGTCCGCGAGGCGGTCGCCTCGCTGTCCGGCGGCCAGCGCCAGACCGTGGCGATCGCCCGCTCGCTGCTGCTCGACCCCAAGGTCATCCTGCTCGACGAGCCGACCGCCGCTCTTGGCGTCGCCCAGACGGCGGAAGTGCTGAACCTCATCGACCGGGTGCGCGAGCGTGGGCTCGGCGTGCTGATGATCAGTCACAATATGGAGGACGTGCGCGCCGTCGCCGACCGCATCGTCGTGCTCAGGCTCGGCCGCAACAACGGCGTCTTCGAACCCGACGCCTCGAACCAGGAACTGGTCAGCGCCATCACCGGCGCCGCCAACAATGCAGTGTCGCGCCGCGCCGAACGGCGCAAGGCCGCCGAACAAGCGCACAACCAGGAGCAGCGGCCATGAGCGCGGAGCCCAAGCAGGACACCTCCTCGTCGACGGCGCTCGACCGCAGCGACGTGCGCGTCAAGCACCAGGCCGGCGTTGGTGGCGCCATCAGCGCCTTCTTCGACCGCGTCCGCTCCGGCGACCTCGGCTCGCTGCCGGTGATTGTCGGACTGGTCATCATCTGGAGCGTGTTCACTGCCCTCAATCCGGTCTTCGTCTCGTCGAGCAATCTGGTCAATCTCCTGTTCGACTGCTCGACCGTCGGCGTCATCGCGCTCGGTATCGTCTGTGTGCTGATGGTCGGTGAGATCGACCTGTCGGTCGGCTCGATCAGCGGCTTTGCTTCGGCCATGGTCGGCACGCTGTGGGTCAACCAGGGCTGGCCGGTGGCGCTCGCCATCCTCGCCGCGATCGCCGTCGGCGGCTTCATCGGCGCGCTCTATGCCTTGCTGTTCAACCGGCTCGGCATGCCGAGTTTCGTCTCGACGCTGGCCGGCTTGCTCGCCGTGCTGGGCCTGCAGCTGTATATTCTGGGCTCCACCGGCTCGATCAATCTGCCCTATGGCTCGAACCTGGTGAATTTCGGCCAGTTGCTGGTCATGCCGGACTGGCTGTCCTATGCACTGGCGGCATTGCCCGGCATTGTCATGCTGATCGCCGGCCTGCGCACCGTCAGCCGCCGCCGGGCCGTCAATTTGTCGGCGCCGTCTGTCGGCGGCCTCATCGTGCGCGTCGCCGCCCTGACCATCCTGCTCGAACTGATCGTCGGTTATCTCAACCAGGCGCGCGGCATACCGTGGATGTTCGGCCTGTTCGTCGGCCTGGTGGTGGCGATGAACTATGCGCTGACCCGCACCCAATGGGGCCGCTCGATGACCGCCGTCGGCGGCAACCGCGAAGCGGCGCGCCGCGCCGGCATCAAGGTGCGCTCGATCTACCTCAGCGCCTTCGTCATGTGCTCGATGTTCGCCGCCCTTGGCGGCGTGCTGTCGGCGGCGCGGCTGGCCTCTGCCAGCCAGCAGGCCGGCACCGGCGACGTCAACCTCAACGCCATTGCGGCGGCGGTCATAGGCGGCACCAGCCTGTTTGGCGGCCGTGGCAGCGCCTATTCCGCGCTGCTCGGGATCATCGTCATCCAGTCGATCGCCAGCGGGCTGACCTTGCTCGATCTGTCATCGTCGCTTCGCTACATGATCACCGGCGCCGTTCTGGCGATTGCGGTCATCGTCGACTCCCTGGCACGCCGCTCGCGGGTTTCCCACGGCCGCGCCTGAACCAACAGAGAATACGAGGATAGAAGAATGGCTCAGGATTTGAGTGGAAAAGTCGCGGCGATCACCGGCGCCGCGTCGGGCATAGGCCTGGAATGCGCCAGGGCGCTGATCGCCGCGGGCGTTCGCGTTATGCTCGTCGACCGCGCCGCCGACGCGCTGAAAAGCGTCTGCACCGAACTCGGTCCCAACGCGATCCCGCTGGTGATCGATCTGATGGAGCCGGCCAGCGTCGCGACGATGATGCCGCAAATCCTGGACAAGGCCGGCCAGCTCGATATCTTCCACGCCAATGCCGGCGCCTATGTCGGAGGCCCGGTGCTCGAAGGCGACCCCGATGTGTGGGACCGCATGCTGAACCTCAACATCAACGCGGTGTTCCGTTCCATACACGCCGTGCTTCCGCATATGGTCGAACGAAAGACCGGCGACATCATCGTGACGTCTTCGATCGCCGGACTGGTGCCGGTGGTCTGGGAGCCGATCTATACGGCATCCAAGCATGCCGTGCAGGCCTTCGTCCACACGGTGCGCCGGCAGGTCGCCCCGCACGGCCTGCGCGTCGGCGCGGTGCAGCCGGGGCCGGTGGTGACAGCGCTGATCAGCGACTGGCCGAAGGACAAGCTTGAGGATGAACTGGCCAAGGGCGGCCTGATTCAACCGGTCGAGGTCGCCGAAGCCGTGCTGTTCATGCTGACTAGGCCACGGAACGTCACCATCCGGGACCTGGTGATCCTGCCGCAGAGCAATGATTTGTGAGGCAGTAGGCGTTAGGCCTTAGGCGTTAGGCAGTAGGGAATGGGGAGAGGCTCTTGCAACTGACCATTCACTGCCGTCCATCTCGCCTACTGCCTACTGCCTACTGCCTACTGCCTACTGCCTAATGCCTACTGCCTACTGCCTAACTTCTGAGGTTCCCCATGTCCCACTTCCTCGGCATCGATGTCGGCACTGGCAGCGCCAGGGCAGGGGTGTTCGACAGCAAGGGCACCATGCTCGCCTCGGCGAAGCGTGACATCGCACTGTTTATCGAACCCGGTGAGATCGCCGAGCAGTCGAGCGAGGATATCTGGCGCGCGGTGTGCGCCAGCGTGCGTGAAGCCGTGACCAAGTCGGGGCTCGCCGGGCGCGACATTGCCGGCATTGGCTTCGACGCCACCTGTTCGCTGGTCGTGGTCGGCCAGGATGGCGCGCCGTTGCCGGCCGGCAGTTCCGGCGACAGCCAGCGCAACATCATCGTCTGGATGGATCACCGCGCGCTCGACCAGGCGCAGCGCATCAATGCCGGCAAGCACGCCGTGCTCGACTATGTCGGCGGCACCATCTCGCCGGAAATGGAAACGCCGAAGCTGCTGTGGCTGCGCGAGAACCTGCCCGCCACCTTCGATGCGGCCGAGCATTTCTTCGACCTGACGGACTATCTGACCTGGCGCTCGACCGGCAGCCTGGCGCGCTCGATCTGCACGCTGACCTGCAAATGGACCTATCTCGGTCATGAGCGGCGCTGGGACGATGCCTATTTCCGTGCCATCGGCCTCGGCGCGCTCGCCGATGAAGGCTTTGCCCGCATCGGCACCGAAATCGTCGAGGGTGGCACGGCACTTGCCCAAGGCCTCACTGAGGCCGCCGCGGCCGATCTCGGCCTGCTGCCGGGAACGCCGGTTGCGGCCGGCCTGATCGATGCCCATGCCGGCGGCGTCGGCACGGTTGGCGGGCAGGGCTCGGTCGGCACCTTGCAGTCGCGCATGGCCTATGTGTTCGGCACTTCGGCCTGCACCATGGCCAGCACCAGCGAGCCGGCCTTCGTGCCCGGCGTCTGGGGTCCGTATTTTTCCTCGATGGTGCCGGGGCTTTGGCTCAATGAAGGCGGGCAATCGGCGGCGGGTGCTGCAATCGACCACCTCGTCGCTTTCCATCCGGCCACGGCTGAGGCATCCGCAAAAGCCAAGGCGGAAGGTCTCGGCCTGACCGCTTGGCTTGGTCAGCAGGCGGCGAAGCAGTCCGCCGACCTGTCCGCCGTAGCGCACCTGGCCGGGAGACTGCATGTCGTGCCGGAATTCCTCGGCAACCGCTCGCCCTTCGCCGATCCCGAGTCCAAGGCCCTGATCGCCGGGCTTGGCATGGACACGTCCCTCGACAGTCTGGTCGCCCTCTATGTCGGCGGCCTGCTGGGCATCGGCTACGGCGTTCGCCAGATCCTGGCGGCGATGGCCAAAAAAGGCATTGCCATCGACACTATCGTCGTCAGCGGCGGTGCGGCGCAAAGCGAGCTGGTACGTCAGCTTTTGGCCGACACGACGGGGCTGACCGTCGCCGGTTCGACCTCGCCCGAACCGGTGCTGCTCGGCTCGGCCATATTGGCGGCGGTGGCAGCGCAAAAATATCCCGATGTGATCGCGGCGATGACCGGCATGTCGCGCATCGGCGACATCTATCGCCCGGCCGGTGGCGACCTCGTGCCCTGGCACGACAAGCGCTTCGCCGCCTTCGAATTGCTGCAGCAGGCAGGCCGCGCCATCCGCGATTGAACGGCTTGGCTCACGTCCAGAAATAGCGGACGATGTGGAAGAACACCGGTGCGGCGAAGACCAGGCTGTCGGCGCGGTCCATCATGCCGCCGTGACCCTCGATCAGGTGACCCCAGTCCTTGACGCCCTGGTCGCGCTTGATCGCCGACGCCACCAGCCCGCCAAGGAACCCCATCAGGCAGGCGATGAAGGCGACGCCTGCCGCCGCGAGCGGCGAGAACGGCGTCAGGAACGACAGCAGCGCGCCGAGCAGGCTCGATGACACCAGCCCGCCGATCAGCCCTTCCCAGGTCTTTGATGGCGAAACGGACGGCGACAAAAAATGCCGGCCGAACAGCTTGCCGAAAATGTATTGCAGCACGTCGCTGCCTTGCACGGTGATGATCAGGAAGGCGATGAGCAGGAGGTTGCGGCCCTCGAAACCGGGCACGTTGAGCGTCAGCAGCGCCGGCACATGGCTGACGCAGTAGACCGAGATCATGACCGCCCATTGCTGCGCCGACACCCGCTCGAGGAAGCGCTCGGTGTCGCCGTTGAGCGCAGTGATCGCCGGCATCAAGAGGAAGCAGTAGACGGGGATGAAAATGGTGAAGAGCCCGTACCAGGCGGTCCACACCAGCCAGTACTGGAAGGGAATGATGATGCCGAACATGCCGAGCAGCACCCAGTGGTCGCTGCGCCGGCTGTGCGTCAGCGTCACGAACTCGCGCAGCGCGGCAAACGAGATCAGCGCAAACAGGATGGTCATGCCGGTGCGGCCGAAGAAGAACGCGACGGTGATCGCCAGCACCATCACCCACCAGGCGTTGATGCGCTGGTTCAAGTTGACGAGCGTCGAGGGCAGCGGCTTCGGCGCCCGCCATGAGAGGATACCGGCAACGATGCTCGCCATGGTCAGCACGCAGATCAGGCCGGCCAGCAGGATGACGGTTTCATGCATTGGCGGCAGTGTCATACGAAGTCTCTTTGCCTGGTCATGCTAGTGGTCCCGATCGGGACGCGGGTTGAGCGACAGCAGCGTCTGGCGCGCGCGCTCGAGGAAGGTGCGGCGTTCTTCGCCGGGCGCGATCGCCACCGGCGGACCGAAGACGACGCGGCACAAAAGCGGCACCGGTAGGAACTGGCCCTTGGGCAGCACGCGCGACATGTTCTCGATCCAGCACGGGATGAGTTCGACATCCGGCCGCGCCATCGACAGATTGTAGAGGCCGGAGCGGAACGGCAGCAGATCCGCCTCCGTCGTGTTGCGAGTGCCTTCGGGAAACAGGATCAGCGAGTGGCCGTCGTCGAGCACCGACAGCATGATCGAGATCGGGTGTTGCGTTTCGTCGGTCCACTGCCGGTGGATGAGCACGGACGACAGCATGTCCTGCGCGATGAAGCGGCGCAGCCGCGACTTGCCCCAATATTCGGCCGCCGCGATCGCATGGGTGCGGGCGCGCACTTTCTCGCTCAGACAAGCCGACAGCAGGATGAAATCACCATGGCTGGCATGGTTGGCGAAGTAGATGCGCTGCCGCTCCGACGGCTGGCTGCCGTTCCAGATTGGTCTGACGCCGGTTACCACCCAGGCCGCCGCCGACAGGCCGACCGACGTCACCGTCTGCAGCAAGGTGAAGGTGTTGGCGCGCAGGTGAAGTTTTGTCATGGCTCAAACAAATGCTGCGAAAAGGGATGCCGCAGCAAACATGGCGAGCGCCATGCGCTGCCTTGTCAGCAGGCGGCGCGTGCCTGCCATGCGATGGTCGAGCGAGCGGCCGCCGGCAGTGGTGGATTTCAGGCGCATGCGCGCCAGCACATCGTCGACCGCGGCACCCCCGGCGGCCTCGCTGGCGTGGCTTGCCATCAGCCGGAACAGCAGCGCATCGAACAAAAGCAAGGCCGAAAGAGCCAGCGTGGCCACGGCGCTCGCCGCCGCGACCAGCCAGGCCGCCGCGGACAGCGCTGTCGTCTGCGGTCCGGCCACCAGGCCGATGACCGGCGCTGCCATCACAGCCGCGACCACCAGCAGGATCGGCCACACCGCCTGCACCATTAGCCCGGCGGCGAATATTTCGGCCTTCTCGGGAAAATTGTCGCCACTCATGCCGGCCAACTCATGTCGGTTCTTCCAGCCCCGGTTCATCCAGCCCGATCTGAAGGTGCACGGGCCTG
Organism: Mesorhizobium sp. M0771; assembly: GCF_040320155.1. NCBI lineage: Bacteria > Pseudomonadati > Pseudomonadota > Alphaproteobacteria > Hyphomicrobiales > Phyllobacteriaceae > Mesorhizobium > Mesorhizobium sp. M0771. The sequence goes on from NZ_JAMYPC010000008.1 coordinate 6,926, forward strand.
CCCGACGCGGCGAGTTTCTTGCGCGCCTGTGCAGCTGTGTACGAGCGCCCCGTCACCACCAGCCAGTCGGCGACGACGGCTGCACTGCGCTGGAAGCCGAGCGCGCAGCAGACCAGGACGGTGCCGCGCCGGCGCGCCAGCTCGATCGCCGCCACCGCTCGCTCCAGCCTGTCGTGAGGCGGCGCCACGAGGTCGAGCATCGCGTAGCTGATCCAGCGGCAGGTCACGCCGCGCGGCCGTTCCATCTCGCCGGCAAGGTCGATCACTGTGCCGAAGCGGTTGGCCTCGTCGGCACTCGGAAACCGGCCGAGGAAAACACCGTCGGTGATCTCCGCTTGCGGCGCCAGTTGGCGGGTCCATACCCACACATTGATCCGGGCGCCAAGCCGATAGGGCAGGAGCAGGATACGGTTGGCCAGTGAGACGCTGCCATCGGCTGCCTTCTGGAACACTTTGGCCCCGGCCCCAGCATAGGCGAAGGCGACGATGGCCAGCGCCAATGCCGGCCACAACAGGATGATAAAATCGGCGGAGACCAACGCGCCCTCGGCAGCGCCGGCCAGAGCAAGGGCCGCCCCCAGCCCGTAATAACCCGCCAGCCGCCGCGCCCTTGGGTCGGCCGTCAACCGAAAACCCCAGAATGGCAGCTCGCCCTTGGACGGAAACAGCCACAGCGCAAACAGGCCGAGCAGGGCGCCGGTCGGAATGTCGATGAAATGATGCTGCCAGGTCGTCAGTACCGAGGCGCCGATGAGAAAACACCAGACGTGCCAGACGGGGCGGAGAATGCCGCCGAGACGGTGACGTGCCAGAACGTGACGCCAATGGTCCCAGATGATCACCAGCAGCGCGATGTGCAGGGATGGCGCCTGGTTGAACGGCTTGTCGAAACCACCGAGCACCGCAAACAGGAAACCCGGCAGGCCGGTGGTTTCCGGCCGCACGAAGGTCGCCGTCAGCGGGAACGCGATGAAGCAGGCGACGGCAATGATCTGCGCCGAGAGATAGCGGCCGGCGAGCCGGTCGACGCCGCGCCTGGTCGTGTTGAGCAGCAGCGACAGGCCGTAGAACAGATTGATAGACCAGTAGGGCATGATCGTCCAGGCGACGAACGGGATGGCGTGTTCCCAGGCAAACACGATGCTGCCGACATGGTCGCGCCGCGACGCCAGCCAGTTGGCAAAGCCATAGGTCGAATAGAAGAATGGCGCCAGCAGCGCCAGCCAAAGGGCTGCCCTCAGCACGATGCCCAAATAGGGTTCCCGCGCCGGGGCAGGGTCAGTGACAGGCAGGGCCATGGTCTCAGACGCGCCGTGCGACCGAGACGGTGAAGATGCCCCATTGGTCGATGCGCTGGTCGATCTTTGCGAAACCGGCAGCCGTCACCAACTGGTCCATCTCGCCTTGCGTGCGCCGCCGCATCACCCAGGCCTGTCCGCCGCGATGCGAGGTCAGGCTGCGCGCGATCATCTCCAGCTGCGGATGCCATGGCTGGTTGGTGTAGACGAGCAGGCTGCCGGGTTGCATGGCGCTCGCCAGCCCGCCGAGCGAGCGGGAAATCATCGTGTTGTCGGCGAACAATTCGTAAAGCCCGGAGACGATGGCGAGGTCCGGCGCCGGCTTTTGCCCGGCCAGCATGTCGGCATCGAAGGCGTCGGCCTGATGGAAGGTGACGCTGGTCGGCAGCTGCCGCTCGGCGATCAGCTTCGAACCCAGTCCGACATTGAGCTCGGAATAATCCTGCAGCCGCACGCTTGCTGGCGGTTCAGTGCATTTGGCGACGGCATCGAGTACATAGCGGCCGTGGCCGGCGGCGATGTCGAGCATGTGGACGGGACGGCCAGCTGCCTTCAGGCTGGCGGCGGCGTTGCCGATCAGCTCTTCCAGATGCAGCTTGCGCTGGCGGATGCCGCGCCAGCCGATGGCGTCGAGGAAGGTGCGGTCGATCATGCGGCCGATGAAGCCGGTGCCGCGCGCATCGTTCTCGTAGACATAGTCGAGCGTCGAGCCGGAATCGAAGCCGGTGGCCATGCCGATCTTCATGCCCGAAGACAGCCAGGCGCCCATGCGGATCGAGGCGCGACTCATCGCCCAGAAAATACCGTTGGGCGACAGCAGCGTCAGCGGCGAGGCGAGCCTCTCTGCCTCGTCGCGGGTGTAGCCGGCGCGGTCGGCCTGAAGCAAGTCGATGGTTTTCTCCGGCGTTGCAAATTGCTTTTCGAGGAATGGCCGGATCAGGTCCAGCGCCTGCTTGCGATCGCGCTCGCCCAGCGTGTCGTGGAAGAAGCCGGGCAGCACATGCCGCTCCTTGGCGCTGCTGCCGAGATTGACGAAGAACTCGTGCTGAGGTCCATGCCGCACCACCCAATCGCTGCCGGAGATCAAGAGCTGCGTCGGCACGGTGATGGCGCGCGCGTCCGAGACGATGCGGGCAGCGTGGTCGTAAAGCTCGACCAGGATGTTGGAGGCGATCGGTCGCGTGATCAGCGGATCGGCGTCGAAGGAAGCGATGCGCTCGGCATCGTGCGTCAGGAACTTCGCCTTGACGTAGGAATTGACGAAGAAGCGGCCCTTGAGCTTCTGCCACAGCGCAATGCCCTCCTTGGCGAAGGGCACGTAGAGCTTGACCGAAAAGGCCGGTGAAGCCACCACCAGCGCGCGGATGTCGGGCGCATAGTCATGCACCCAGGCAGCAGCCAGCACGGCGCCGAAGGACTGCGCGATCAGCGCGATGTCGCGCTGGCCAAAACCATCCCGGCCGATCTCGCGCACCAGGCAGTCGATATCACGCACCAGGGCGGCAAAGGACGGCGCATAGCCGCGCTCGCCGGCCGATCGGCCATTGCCGCGGGCGTCCCAGGCGTAGAAGGCATGGTCGGGCATGGCGAGCTCGTCGACCAGATGCGCCATGCGGCCGCCATGCTCGTGGCCGCGATGGAACAGCAGGATCGCACCCTTTGGCGCCGACCCGGCGGCCGGCCAGTAGCGGTAGAAGATCTCGGTGCCGTCATGGCTCTTGAACGTGCGCTCCTGCGCGATGCGCTCGAGGCTTGCCGGTGCTAGGGCGGCGATGGTCTGGTGGATCATGGTTTCCCTCTGGCGGTCGGGTGCCTGACGCTTTGGCATCAGGTGCCGCCCGCTCTAAGGCCGCTGCGTATCCGGTTGATGGCGGTTATCCCCGACAGTGTAGCCATGATCGGAAACACAAACGGCGCGATCCCCGCCACCCACAGGCCGCAAGCGAGGAGAAAGCCGATGACGCCGAGCACCAGGGCTCGGTCGCTCTTGCCGAACGGCCCGGCATAGTTGCGCCCGCTGCCTGCGGCAACGCCAAGCACGCCGGCGAACTCGACAAGCATGGCGGTAATAGCGAAGGCGACGACACCCCAGGCCGGGAACAAGGTGGCAAAGGCCAGGATCAGCGCCAGGTCCGAGACGACGTCGCAGAGTTCGTTGAGAAACATGCCGAGTTTTGATGCTTGCCCATGTTCCCTGGCCAGCATCCCGTCAATGGCGTTGAGCGCCATGCGCACGAACAGCACCACCGGCATCAACAGGAAAACCAGGGGATGGTAGGCAAAGGCCGCGACCACCAGGCCGGTGGCGATGGAGAGCGCCGCGGCGAGAAGCGTGATCTGGTTGGCGGTGACGCCGGCATCGGCCAGCCGGTCGGCCAGCGGCCGCAGCCTGGCCTGAAAGGCCGGTTTCAGTTGATAAAGCGTTGGCATGTGCGATCCCCCAACCGCGGCTCATGACAGTGTCGGCGAGATTGGTCAATCGGCAGGCAGGGCGCAAGGGCTTGCACCAGCATCCGCACCGTTGCGGGATTCGAAACTCCCGGCATGGATGCAGAGGCGCAGCCGAAGATCTCGGCCAAGCAGGATGTTGCGCGCTACAAACCGCCTCGCAAATGAGAACTTTACAAATATTCGTATTTATATGAAGTAAATCACTGAAAGGTCCATCATGACAAACAGTCGCTTCGCCACCCGCCTGAATTCCTTCGCCTCGCGGCCGCAAGCCGAATGGCCTGATCTTACCGGCAAGCCGTCCATGCTGCAGATGGCAGCCCGCGCGGCCAAGGTCGACGGGCTGACCGACCTTGATCTTAATTTCCCCGACCATGTCAGTGAAAAGCCGGCTGAAATCGCCCGAAAGCTCGGTGATTTCGGGCTTTCCATCAATGGCTTTGCCATGCGTTACTACTCCAATCCGGCCTTCAAGCTCGGCGCCTTCACCAATCCGGACCCGGCGGTGCGCCGCGAAGCCATCGACTTGACCAAGGCCGGTATCGATGCGGTGCGCGCGGCCGGCGCCAGTCTGATGACGCTGTGGCTGGGCCAGGATGGCTTCGACTATGCATTTCAAACTGACTATGCGACGCTCTGGCAGCACGAAATCGAGGGGATTCGTGAAGTTGCCGCGCATGATCCCGGCTGCCAGATCAGCCTGGAGTACAAGCCTAACGAACCGCGCTCCTACTCGCTGATGCCGGATGCGGCGACCACCTTGCTGGCGATCCGCGAGGTCGGCCTACCCACTCTCGGCGTCACGCTCGATTTCGCCCATGTGCTCTATGCCGACGAACAGCCGGCCTTCGCCGCGGCGCTGATCGCTCGCCACAGCAAGCTGCTCGGCGTCCATCTCAACGATGGCTATGCCAAGCGCGACGACGGCCTGATGGTCGGCGCGGTGCACACGCTGCAGACCATCGAACTGCTGCGCCAGATCCGCCGCGACGGCTACGCCGGCGCCATCTACTTCGACACCTTCCCCGACATGACCGGGCTCGATCCGGTGCACGAATGCGAAGTCAACATCGCCACCGTCAAGCGCCTGCTGCGCGTTGTCGACCGGCTGGAGAAGGATAACCGCCTGTCCGCCGCCATGGACAGCCAGGACGCCGTGACGTCGCAGGCTATCGTCCAGGAAGCCATGCTCGGGTCGTGACGAGGGGACGTGGATGACGTTGAGCAATCTCGATCTGAAAGCCGTGGGGCCGCGCATCCGCATGATGATGCCGCATCTCACCCCGCTTGAGGCCAAGGTGGTGGAAACCGTCTTCGGCCGGCGCGGTTTCGACGAGACCATTCCGCTCAAGCAGATCGCCGAGGAGGCCGGCGTGTCGGAGGCGATGGTGGTCAAGATCGCCAAGAAACTCGGCTTCTCCGGCTACCGCGACTTCCGCACCGCCGTCTATGAATACAGCCGCCTCCCGACCGCCGAGATGCACCAGGAACTGTCGGTCGACGACAGCTCGGCCGAGATCGTGCAGAAAGTGTTCCGCACCTCGATCCAGGCGCTGGAGGAGACGCTCGCGATCCTCGACATGGACGATTTCGACCGTGCCGCCGATCTGCTCTACCGCGCCAGGAACCGCGATTTCTATGGCGTCGGCGGCTCCGCCCAGATCGCCCGCGATGTCTCGCACAAATTCCTGCGCATCGGCATCCGCGCGTCTGTCTATGACGACTCGCACATGATGCTGATGTCGGCCTCGCTCCTCGGCGCCGACGACATCGCCGTCGGCTTCTCGCATTCCGGCAACACGTCGGCCGTCATCGACGCCATCCATCTAGCCCGCAAGAGCGGCGCCCGCACGCTGGCCATCACCAACTACGACAACTCGCCGCTGGCCCAGATTGCCGACATCGTGCTGTGCTCGACCGCGCAAGGCTCGCCGCTGATGGGCGAAAACGCGGCGGCGCGCATCGCGCAGCTCAACATCCTCGACGCTTTGTTCGTGGCGGTGGCGCAGCGCGACTATCAGGCGGCGGAGCGCAATCTCGGCCGCACCATGTCGGCCGTCACCTCGAAACGAAAAGACCGGGGCACATGACGGTTCCGCTGGTCACCGTCTTCGGCAGCCTGCACTACGACATCATGGTCGACGCGCCCGACCGTCCACGCAAGGGCGAGACGGTGACCGGCCATGCCTGGCAGCCGAAATGCGGTGGCAAGGGCGGCAACCAGGCGGTCTCGGCGGCACGCGCCGGCGTGCGTGCGGCGATGATCGGCGCCGTCGGCGACGACGATTTCGGCACGGCGCTGCTGGCCAATCTAGATCGCGCCGGCGTCGATCGCCGCTTCGTGCGCGTGGCGGCAGGCGCAGGCTCCGGCATGAGCGTGGCGATCTTCGACAGCGATGGCGACTATGGTGCGGTGATCGTCTCCGGCAGCAATCTCACGCTGGACGATGATGACGTCGTGGCAGCAAGGGAGGTGGTGGTACAGACGGCAGTGCTGTTGCTGCAAAACGAAGTGCCCGACGCCGCAAACATCGCTGCCGCGCGCGCGGTGAAGGCATCCGGCGGCCGCGTCGTGCTCAACGCCGCACCGGCGCGAACACTGTCGGCCGAATTGACCGCGCTGATAGACATCGTCATCGTCAACGCCATCGAAGCGGAATTTTTGGCCGGCGTTCCGGTCGTCGATACGCTCGCCGGCGCAACCGAAGCCGCGCGGCGGCTGATCGATACCTACCCCTCGGCGATCGTCACCGCCGGCGGCGAAGGCGTCGCCTATTGCGACCGGATCGGCGCGGCCTTCGCGCTGGCGGCCATTCCGGTAAAAGTCGTCAGCACCCATGGCGCCGGCGACGAATTCGTCGGCGCCTTCGCGGCAGGCCTCGCCCGTGGCCATCCGATGGAAGCGGCGATCGCCACGGCCAATGCCGCCGCCGCCTCGCTGGTGGCGACACCGGAGGGAAAGCGCAGCTCGCGTTGAAAACTCAGGCCGCATATTGCCGCCTCCAAACCCGTGCCCCCGTCGATGAGCGAAACGGCAAACCGGGCGCGGCGAGAACCTGCTTGGCTTTGCCCTGATGGAGGCGCGGGACCAAGCTGCGTGGTCGAAAGTAGGGAGCTTCAGTCCGCTTCGCCGGCCGAACTTTTGCCGCACTGCGCCAGCACCTTACCGATCGCAGCGCTCGAGCCCGTCAGCGGAAAGCTGTTCTCGCCATATTTGTCGGCCGTAACCGTGACGTCGCCCTTGCTGCGCAACAGGCCGAGCAGTGGATCGTCTTTGCTCAGCTCAGCCGTGAAGTAATTATACATGGCCTCGAGGTCGAGCTTTTTGGTCACGCTCTTGTCACCGCCCTTGAAGGTGAAGGAAGCGCTGATGCCGGGTTCCAGCTGCTGGCCGGCCGCACCCAGATCGTAGCTCAGCACCGGCTTGTCGAAACAGACGAGCATCAGATGCGCATCGGCCTTCGGTCCGCCGCACACCGAAGCCGTCAGCACGCTGCCGCCTTCGTCTTCTTCCATCTTGGCGCTCCAGTTGCAGGACGCGGCAAAAGCCGGCTGCGCGGCTTGCAGCGCGGCCAGAACGGAACCTGCCATCATGAACTTCGCCAATGCACTTTGCATGATCCCCTCCCAAGCTACATTCAACGAGATCATACAGGACAAAAGGCCTGGTGACAGCGGCATATGCCGTCTTAGCCCCCGGCGCGCCCCATTGATCAAGCCTTTGAGACCGGCCTCGACGTCCAGGGCGGCTCCGGCGCGAAGCGCTTGCCGATCCACTCGGCGAAGGCGCGTGTCTTGGCGGCTTGTCCCTTGGCCGAGGGCATGACGACATAGACCGCGCCTTCGTCGGCCAGCGTCCAGTCCGCCAGCACCGGCACCAGCCGTCCGTCGGCGAGTTCGCGTCCGACAAGCCAGTCGGTGCTCATCATCAGGCCGAGGCCTTGCACCGCGGCTTCGACCAGCACCTCGGCATCGTCGCACACCATCGGCCCCGAGACGTCGACGTTGACGCGGCGTCCCGAACTGTCGGTCATCTCCCAGGTTGGAAAGGTCTGGAAGCCGGAGAAGCCGAGGCAGGCGTGTTCTGTGAGCGCTTCCGGCGCTTCCGGCGTGCCCCGGCGGGCGAGGTAGGAGGGAGCAGCGCACAGCAACCGCCGCCGTGTCGCGATCTTGCGCGCCACCAGGCGCGAGTCCTCCAGCGCGCCGAGACGGACGGCGACATCGAAGTTCTCTGCAACGAGATCGACTAACCGGTTGGAGAACTCGGCCTCGATGCTGACATCCGGGAACGTCGCTAGAAATTGCGGCAGCAGCGGCCCGATCCACATACGGCCAAAGGTTCCCGGCAGCGCCAGCCGCAGCAAGCCGCGCGGCGTCCCGCTGGCATGCGCGGAAGCAGCAGCCTCGGCTTCGTCTACCGAGGCCAGGATGGCGCGGACGCGTATCAGGAACTCCGCTCCCGCCTCCGTCAACGATACGCTTCGGGTGGTCCGGTGCAGCAGCCGCACGCCGAGCCGCTGCTCCAGCGATTGCAGGCGGCGTGACAGAACCGTCGAGTCGCGCCCGACGCGCAACGCTGCCTTGGTGAAGGAGCGCGCTTCGGTGATGGCCGCAAAGGCGGCCATTTCGGCAAGGCTGGCGGGGTCGTGTGATTGCTGCATAAAGCACAGGACTCAAATGTAAAAATTCCGGATTATCTGCTTGCAGCGCAGCAGATAGCTTCACTCAATCCTGACGATTGACCCCTTAAACAGGAATGCGTGAGCCATGAAAGCCATCGAACTGACCGCCGCCAAGCTGGACGCCTTTCGCGCCACCACCATTGCCACGCCTGAACCGCAGCGCGGCGAAGTGCTGATCCGCCAGCGCGCCGCGAGCCTGAATTTCGTCGATGTGGCGGTGGCCAGCGGCAATTATCGTGTGCCCGGCTTTCCGCTCATTCCCGTCGCCGACGGCGCCGGCGAGATCGTCGCGCTGGGGGAGGGCGTTACGGATTTCGCCGTCGGCGATCGCGTCGTTGCCCATGCCAAGCCGCGCTGGATCGGCGGTCCGCCCCGGCCTAACGAGATGACGCAGATGCGCGGAATTTCGCTGCCGGGGTCGCTCGCCGAATATGTCGCGCTGCCGGCCAACTCGCTCGTGCCGGTACCGGCTCGTCTCTCTTTCGAGGCGGCGTCGACCCTGCCGATCGCCGCGACCACCGCCTGGAACGCCGTCCGCGCCGCCGATGTCGGGCCGGGCTCGGTCGTCGTGCTGCTCGGCACCGGCGGCGTCTCCATCTTCACCCTTCAGCTGGCGAAAGCCGCCGGCGCAACCGTCATCATCACTTCTTCGTCGGACGAGAAGCTGGAGCGGGCGAAGGCACTCGGCGCCGATCATCTCATCAACTACCGCGCGACGCCCGACTGGGACGGCAAGGTGCTGGAACTGACCGGCGGCCTCGGCGCCGACCTCGTCGTCGAGACCGCCGGCACCGCCACCTTCGCCCGCGCCGTCAACGCCACCGCGCCTGGCGGCACGCTGTTCACCATCGGTTTCGTCACCGGCGCCGAGGCCACGGTCGACCTGCTGCCGATCATCATCAAGGCACTGAAGGTGGTCGGCAACAACACCGGGTCGGTATCTGACCTTCGCGCAGCCGTCCGCGCCATCGCCGCCGCCCGCATCGACCCGGTCGTCGACAAGGTGTTCAGCCAGGAGCAGGCGGCCGAAGCCTACGCGCACATGGCGGCAGGCGGGCAGCATTTCGGCAAGCTTGCGTTCAAGCTCGACTGGTAGCCGAGGCGCGCGAGCTGCCAATCTCCCCCCTTGAGGGGGAGATGCCCGGCAGGGCTGAGGGGGTCGGTCCGACCGGGCTCGACCTACTGCGGCGGAAGGAGGTTGGCGCTCTACGAGAGGCGACCCCCTCTGTCGCCTTCGGCGACATCTCCCCCTCAAGGGGGGAGATTACGCACGCCGCTTCCTAGATCAACTTCTCAAGCGTGATCGGGAGGTCGCGTATCCTTTTTCCAGTTGCGTGGAACACCGCGTTGGCGATCGCCGGCGCTACGCCGACGATGGCGAGTTCGCCCACACCCTTGCCGCCGAGCACAGAGGAGTGCAGGTCGGGAATGCCGACCGAGATGACCTCGATATCGGGGATGTCGGCATTGGTCGGCACCAGATAGTCGCCGAGATTGTTGTTGACGATGCGGCCATGCCTGCGGTCGACAATGCCTTCTTCAAGCAGCGCCTGGCCGATGCCCATGATGATGCCGCCCTTCCACTGGCTCTCCGCGAGTTTCGGGTTGTAGAGCCGGCCGGAATCCAGCGCCGACACCACGCGCGACACGCGCACGGTGCCGAAATCCTCGTCGACGCGCACCTCGATGAAATGCGCGCACCAGGAGTGGCGCGAATAGTCGCCCTCGGTGTGCGGCAGTGCCGCCGCGATGGTGGTGTAGTTCTTGTAGCGATCCTCGGCGGTCGAGTTCGCCGGCATGGTGTCGCCGGTGGCCTCGATGCGGTCGCGGCCGACGCTGGCCAGCAGGTCGGCGATCGAGACATCGGGACCATCGCCGCGCGGCGACCTGATGCGGCCATTGGCGACGACCAGCGTGTTGGCCTGCAGCGCGTGGAAGGGCGAGCGCGGATCGCTGATCGCCAGTCCGACAAGCTGATCGAGCGCCGATGTCGCCGCCTTGTAGACCGCGCCCGTCATCACGCCGGCCAGCCGCGACCCGCCGGCCACGCCGGCGCGGGGATACCGGGAATCGCCGAGCTTCACGACGACATGGTCGGCCGCCACGCCGACCGTTTCGGCCGCCGTCTGCGCCAGGATCGTGTACGTGCCTTGGCCCATGTCGATCGAGGAGCTTTCGACCTCGACCGAGCCGTTGGCAAGGATACGCACGATGGCCTCGCCATAAGCGCGCCGCACCGGATAGGTGCCGGCGGCGACGCCCCAGCCGATCAGCTGGTTGCCGTCGCGCATCGAACGCGGTTTGGACGTGCGCTGGGCCCAGCCGAAGCGTTCGGCGCCAGCCGCGAAAGCCTCGCGCAACTGCCGCGTCGACCAAGCCTTTTTTGCGTGCGGATCCTGCTCGGCGTAATTCCTCAGCCGGATCTCCAGCGGATCGATGCCGACCTCGTAGGCGAGCTCGTCAATGGCGCTTTCGATGCCGAAGGCGCTAGGGTTTTCGCCCGGCGCGCGCATGGCGCCGGGCACCACCGAATTCACCCGCACGACATTCTGCTTCGAGGAGAAGTTGGGCGTCGCATACATGATCGAGGTGACCACGCCCAAAGGCTCGACCCACATTCCGTCTATGGATGTTTCGTTGACGCCGCGATGCACGATCGACTGGATCTTTCCGTCACGGTCGGCGCCGATCGTCACCGTCTGGCGCGTCGCGGCGCGGCCGCCATAGCCGGTAAAAGTCTGCGGCCGCGTCATGACCACCCTCGCGGGCCGTCCCAGCATTTTTGCTGCGGCAGCCGCCACCGCGCCATGGCCGAGCGCCAATGCCTTGGAGCCGAAGCCGCCACCGATATAAGGCGAGACCAGCCGTACATTTTCGAACGGCACGCCGAACCATTCGGCATAGGTGCGGGCCATGCCGTCGAGCCACTGGCTCGGTTCCCACACGGTCAGCCGGTCGCCCTCCCAGCGCGCGATGAGGCCATGCGGCTCCATCGGCGCCTGGTATTCGCGCGGCGTGTTATAGGCGCCGCAGACGCGCACCGGAGCAGCGGCGAAAGCGGCCTGCGCATCGCCCCATTCCTTGGTCATGGCGGCGATCGGAATGCCGTCGCCGGCCTTGGCGTCGCTGAGGTCGACGATGGCCGGCGTCTCGTCATAGCTGACCTTGACCATCGCCGCTGCCGCGACGGCCTGCTCGAAAGTCTCCGCGATGACCGCGGCGACATGCTGGCCCGAAAAGGTGATGTCGCGCGCCAGCGGGCAGTAGGGTTTGTCCGGCGGCGGTGTGCCGAACCAGTCCGATGCGGTCCGCAGGCTCATGATGGTATCGGGCGTCAGCACCTTGAGCACGCCAGAGGCCGCCTCGGCAGCTGACGTGTCGATCGAGCGCACCTTGCCTGATGCGATCGTGCTTTCGACCAGGACGCCGTAGGTTAGCCCGTCGAGCTGCTGCTCGACGGCATATTTTGCCGCACCGGTAATCTTGGCCGGGCCGTCGACGCGCGACAGCCGCCCGCCAACCTGATCGGCAGTGCCGTCCGAAGCGTCGCCGTGCCGTGTCCTGGGGTCGTGAATGGTCATGCCATGGCTCCCGTCTTGAGGATGGCGCGGGCGACGACGCGCGGCGCCAGTTCGATCTTGTAGTGGTTGGCGCCGTGGCCGATGGCCCCTTCCACGGCGAGCAAGCTGGCTGCCCGCACCCTGTCTTCGCTGAGCACCTTGCCCTTCAACGCCGCTTCCACGGCGTGCGCCCGCCACGGCTTCGTCGCGACGCCGCCCAGCGCGACGCGCAGGTCGCGAATGGTGCGGCCATCGGCTTCGAAGTCGATGCCGACTGCGGCACTTGCAGCCGCGAACTCATACGACTGCCGGTCGCGGATCTTGAGATAGGTCGAACGCCGGGCCGTGCCGGAAGCCGGTATGCTGATGGCGGTGATCATCTCGCCCGGTTGGATGGCATGTTCCCTGTCGGGCGTGGCGCCGGGCAGGAGAAAGAAGTCGTCGACGGCAACCTGGCGTTCGCCAAGATGAACCACGGCATCGAAGGCGACCAGCGCGGTGGCGAGGTCACCGGGATACATGGCGATGCAGGCGTCGCTGGTGCCGAGCACGGCATGGCCGCGGGTGACGCCGCCGATCGCCGAGCAGCCGGTGCCGGGCGAGCGCTTGTTGCAGGCGGAAAAATTCGCGGGATCGCGGAAATAGGGGCAGCGCGTGCGCTGCATCAGATTGCCGCCGATGGTCGCCATGTTGCGCAGTTGCGCGGAAGCCGCCTGCCACAGCGCTTCGGAGACCGCGGGAAAGCGGCTCTTGATCTCGGCATGGTCGGCGACGTGGCTCATCTTGGCCAGCGCGCCGATCATGGCACTGTCAGCGTCGACCTTGATGGCGTCGAGCCCTTTGAGATGGGTGATGTCGACCAGGCTGTCGGGTTCGGCCACGCCGCATTTGGCGAGATCGACCAGCGTCGTGCCACCGGCAAGCAGCATGGCCCCAGGCAGGGCGGCTGCCTGTCGTGCCGCATCGATGCTATCGGCGCGAACGTAGGAAAAATCCCTCATGACGCGACCTCCAGTGCCGCCTGGCGCACGGCGGCAACGATGTGCGGATAGGCGCCGCAGCGGCACAGATTGCCGGCCATGTATTCGCGGATCTCGTCATCCGAGCCGGCATGGCCCTCGCGGATGCAGGCGACCGCCGACATGATCTGTCCCGGCGTGCAGTAGCCGCACTGGAAAGCATCCTGGTCGAGGAAAGCAGCCTGAACCGCGTTGAGCGTGCCGTCATCGCCGGCCAATCCTTCGATGGTGGTGATCTCGCGGCCTTCGACCTGTGCTGCAAGCGTCAGGCAGGACAGCACGCGCTGTCCCTCGACATGCACCGTGCAGGCGCCGCACTGGCCCTGGTCGCAACCCTTCTTGGTGCCGGTCAGGTCGAGGCGATCACGCAAGGCGTCAAGCAGCGTGACGCGCGGCTCGACCTGCAGTTCGTGACTGTGTCCGTTGATGGTGAGACGGATTGGGATAGTGGTGGATTTGGTTTGGTCGGTCATGAGGCGTCTGGCTCCAGTTGCTTGACGCTAGGGGATTGAAATGGGCTCGAGTGGGAGAGGACAAGGGAAGAGGCGACGGTGCGCCTAATCTCCCCCCTTGTGGGGGAGATGTCCGGCAGGGCAGAGGGGGGCGCGAAGGAATGCGACGTTCCCGATTTACATGCGTCGAAATAGACCTTTCCAAGCGGGTGTTGGTCGGCGGGACAGCGCTCCCTCTGTCCTGCCGGACATCTCCCCCACGAGTGGGGAGATTGGCAGCTCTGCCGCCCCAACTCTCCAGCGGGCAGGGATGCTTCAGTCTTCACAATCTCAACACGTGACATACCGGCTCCCCTGATTATATGATAAGACTGCTCCACTAAAACGGAGGCGCCTCCGTTTATCTAGTTGGGGACTTACCCCTTTGGGTTCAAGCCCCCATATATCGACAGTGGAGAAAAAATTGACCGAGCAGTCGCAAGCAATTGCCGACGAGAAGCGCGAAGCCGCAGCGCCAAGGCCGCTGCGCGCCGATGCGCAGCGCAACCGCGACCGGCTGGTCGAGGTTGCGGCAGCGGCCTTTGCCGAGCACGGTGTCGATGCCTCGCTGGAGGAGATCGCGCGCCAGGCCGGCGTCGGCATCGGCACGCTCTACCGGCATTTCCCAACCCGCGAGCATCTGGTCGAAGTGGTCTACCGGCGTGAAGTCGAGGCGCTCTGTGCGGCGGCCGATGACCTCGCCAGCCACCATTCGGCCGACATGGCGCTGGAACAGTGGATGCAGCGCTTCGTCGACTACATCGCCACCAAGCGCGGCCTGGCGGCCAGCCTGCGCATCCTGTTCAACACCAATTCCGCCGTGTTCTCCGACATGTCGGGCCGGGTGTCGCTGGCCTTGCGGCAACTGGTCGAGGCGGCGGTGGCCGAAGGCTCGATCCGCAGCGACGTCGACGCCTCCGATGTGCTGCACGCACTCGGCGGCATCTACTCGGCCCCCGACACCAAGGACTGGCGCGACCGCTCGCGCCGGCTGGTCAAGCTGCTGATGGACGGGCTGCGGTTCGGGGCAGGGAAGAGGTGACCTAGCGGCTCAAGCCGAACCATCGACCGCATAGAACCGAAACGCGCCGGGCAGCCCGCTTGCCGCCATTTCGCCACGCTCCTCGAACCGCAGGCCGGAGCCGACCACGAGATCGCGCACCGTCCTTGATGCGATGATTTCGCCCGGCCGCGCATGGTCAAGCAGACGCGATGACAGTTCGATCGCCGCGCCTGAAAATTGATGGCCCCGCTGCTCGCACTCGCCGATATGCACCGCCGAGCGGACCTCGACACCGGATTGCCGCAAGCGATCGCGGATGGCGATCGCGCACTGGATCGACCGCGTTGGCCGCTGGAACACCGCGAGCACCTTGCCGTCCGATCGGCTGATCTCTCTGCCTTCGGCCGCGAGGAGTTCGCCACGGAGCGCTTCGGCGTGCCGCTCGGCCGGGTCGATGCCGAAAGGCGAGCCCGTCATATCGAGGGACAGCACCGACACAAGCAGCCGTTCGCCTGGGGCCGCCGGCAAGGCGCCGGTGACGAAAGCCTGGATCTCGTCGACGATCCGATCGGAATTCTCGCCCCAGATGACGTGGTCGCGGCCGGCGAACTCAATGTATCGGGCGCCCTCGATGTGCGTCGCCAGGTAACGTCCTTCTTCCCGCTTCACCCAGCCGTCGCCAGTCGTCTGCATGATCAGTGTCGGAACATGGACAGCAGGCAGAATGTCGCGAACATCGATTTCGGCTCCCCAGCGCCACAGGGCGATCGCGTCGGCGGGCGAGGCAGAATTCCTGAGATAGGCGGCGAACCATTCTGTCTCGAACGTGTCGCTCATCAGACTGGGCGCCGCGTTGCTCATATCCGCCGCCGCTCCCCATTCTTTCTCGACGATCGCCAGATCCTCTTCCACCTGCTCGCTTGTCTTCGCCCACGGATAGTCTTGTGACCACCTGCCGCGGGCGTAGGCCCCATTGAGCACGAGTGCCGCTGTGCGCTCGGGATAGGTCGCCGCGAACAGCATGCACATCGGGCCGCCCTCGGAGCTGCCGAAAAGCACCGTGCGCTTCGAGCCAACCGCATCCAGCACTGCCCGCACATCTTCCATCCGCTCTTCCAGGGTCGGCAGACCGACATTGCGGTCCGAGAGCCCGGTGCCGCGCTTGTCCATGCGGATTAGGCGCGAGAAAGTGCCGAGCCGCCGGTGCACATGCGAAAGCCGCGGCGAGCCCCAGGCGTGGTCGAGGTTGGAGACCCATCCCGGCACATGGATCAGGTCGACCGGACCGTCGCCGGTCACCTGATACGCGATGTTGATCCCGGCCGATTTGACATAGTGGGTCGGGGGGGCTGCGAGTTCGTGGCTGAAGCCGGTAGCGTCATCCGCATCAGTCGTGGGTGGCCGTGCCGGCGCCATTGTGCGGCGTGTGCGCAGCGTCTCGAACAATTGCCGCGTCTCCGGCTCCGGCTGCAGCTTGAGATCGCGTAGAAGCGCGGTGCGGCAGTGCTCATATTGCTTCAGCGCGAGATTGGTCCTGCCTTGCGCCGCATAGGCGCGCATCAGGGCACGGTGGACATCCTCCCTCAACGGGTCCATGGCCAGCAGGCGCGCCGCCGCGCGCACGCATGCGGCAGGATCGTTCGTCGCGGCATAATGCGCGACGAGCCTGTCGAGCGCCGCGACGGCCAGTGCCCGCAGCCGCTCGCGTTCGATCCTCAGCCAGTCCTCGAATGGCTCCTCCTTCAGGCCGAAGCCGTCGAGCAGGTCGCCGCGGTAGACATTGAGCGCCAGTTCGAGGTCTTCGGGTGCCGGGCTGGCGACCAGCGCCTCGAACCGCGCGACGTCGAAATCAAGGCCGTCGAGATGCAGAGCGACGCTGTTGCCATCGGTGAGGAAGCGGCCGCCGCCGCACGTCTGCATGGCCTTCCTGACAGACGATACCGCTTGCCGCAGGCTCATTCGCGCCTGCGCCTCGCTGTTGATGCCCCAGAGCAGGGTCGCCAGCTTCTCGCGCGACTGCGAATGCCCCGACTGCAGCGCGAGATAGGCGACCATCGCACGCGCCTTGCGGCTGATGGCTGGAACCGTGGCCCCGACGCCACCAAAGTCGAAACCACCCAGCAGGTGAAGATAAGGTCCGGTCATCGGATCCGCCACGGTCACAGCGCGACGACGATCCGCTCAAGCTCGGTCCATTTCAACACTTATTCCGCCGCCGAGGCGCTTTTCACGATTCCATCACGCAGGTTCCCACGCGTTGCTCACGGCGCTTGAGGAGATTGTTCGCACTGGATCTCTTTTCGCAGGAGGATACCGTGCATCACCCTGGCCCGACCGAGTGGCCCATCTGGCATGACGACCCCGGGCGCGACCGGCAGGAGCTTGGCGCACCATCGCGTCACGATATTGCGCTGGCCCGCTATCTCGAAACACAACAGGCCCATCGGGCATTGGCGGCTCGCAGACTCGATCCGGCGGCGGTCGTGGCCTCTGCACTGGCAGCGTTCGTCCGCTGCCTTTTCCGTGCAGCGCTGCGCCGAATTGTCCGCTGGCCAACCGATGCCGCGACAGGGATGGACGATTTCGGCTTGACGTTGTCCAAGGCTCATGCGGAATTTAGCAAGACCCTTTGGGGCCGCTGAGTGCAGCGCCCTTGGTCGACGATCTCATCCCCAACCGCCGCCGCCGCCGCCAGCCCCACCGCCGCCTCCGCTGCCGCCGAGAGAAGGAATCACGGGCGGCTTTTGCGGGATCTCCTCGGCCGGCTTGATCACTTTGCCGGTGGCCGCCTTCTTGTATCTGACCACCTTTGGCTGAGGTGCTACGCGAACCACTTTGCGATGGTTCACCGGCGGCGCCGGCTCAAACATCGGCGACACCGAGGTGCAGCCCATGAGCCCGGCCAGAACGCCGGATAGAATTATCCCGATGAATGCCTGCCCGAATGTCTGCTTGAATGCCTTGCCCACCATGGCCTCCTTATTGTTCAGAACAAATCCCGACGCGGATTGGCTTCTTCCCAGACCCCCCGGGCCGCATTGACCAGTTGCGTGTCCAGCGAACCGGACGCGGGAATCTTCGACTTGAGCTCTCGACGCAGGGCGTCCAAAGCTGCCGTTTTCGGCTTGGTGCCGAACTGCGCCAGGCCCTTTTTGGCGTCCGGCAGCTCCTTGCGCAGATCGAGCGCGACGGCGAATGCCAGGAAGCGCACCGCGACAGCCTGATCGGCCTTGTCGCCTTTCGCCATTTCAAGCGCCGCGCGATCATAGGCGCTCGACGGATCGCCGCGCGTGGTCGCCAGTTCGAACAGCCTTTGCGCTTCCGCCGGGTCCTGGCGCACACCGGCGCCATCCCTGAACATGCGGGCGAGGCTGCCGGGCGCGTAGGGCTGGCCAAGATCGGTGGCCTGCTGGAACAGGGCCTGCGCCGTCTTCGGATCCTTGTCGATGCCCTGGCCGGCGAGGTAATTGCGGCCGAGCAGGTTCATCGAATACATGTCTTGGCGCTGCACCCCCGCTTGCAGGAAGGCGACGGCGCGGGCCGGATCGGCAGGCACGCCGTTGCGGCCCTCGGTGAAGATGGCGGCAAGATCGTTCATGGCATAGGTGTGCCCCATGGCCGCCGCCTTGAGCAGCAGGTCGAGGCCCTTGGCCGTATCGCGGTTGACGCCATAGCCATTGAACAGCGCGCGTCCCCACGAGGTCATGCCGTAAGGATCGCCCTTGTCTGCGGCAGCCTTGTAGAGAGCGTTGGCCTGGGTGCGGTCTATGGTCGTTCCGGTTCCGGTTGCGTTGAGATAGCCGAGTTCGAAGACGGCGCGCACATGGCCTTTCTTGGCGGCGTCCTCGATGGCTGTCCTGGCCTCTCTAACCTGGCCTGCCGCAAGCAGGGCGCGGCCGAGCTCGTAGTGGAAGCGGGCGACGTCTGGATAGGTTTTCACGGCCGCCTCGCAGGCTGCCACCGCACCGGCGCCGATCTCGTTCGGCAGCAGGCCGGGCACCACCCCTTGCAGGTCGAGAGGCTCGCCGGCGGCGGTATCGCAGGCATCGACCGTCGGCGACAGCTTCATTGTCGCGGGCTTAGCCGAGCTGCTGTCGGCCCGGATTTCGAAGCCGACCTCGACCGGCGCGCCGGCGCCGATCTGCGGCTCGTAACGGAGATGGTCGACTTCACCGGCCAGAAGGCTGGATTGCGGCGACAAGGTTCGATCAGGCAATGACAGCGTTCCCGTTGCCGGATACCCCGAGACCTTCAGGCTGACCGCCGGATCGTCGGTGGGGAAATCCAGATTGAGCGCGACCGGGCCGACGCCGACGGGAATATCAAGCTTGCGGTTCTCGATCGCTTCGGCGGCGCCGGTGATGTGGATGCCGCGCTCCAGAACCTGCTGCTTCTGCTCGGCCTCGAGCGAAGCCATGATCTGCTGACCCGCCGCACCTTCGCCGCTCTTGACGCGGAACACCAATATGCCCTGGCTTCCGCCGCCCCAATTGTCATGCGTGGCATAGGCCAGCATATCCACCTCGTCCTGCGTGGCGGCTCCTTTGGGGACATCCATCTGCAGGCGCGGCAGGTCCTTGCCGGCGATCGGTTCGCCCACCGCGACGTCTTTGCCGTCCAGCACCAGACGGCCCATTGCCGGCGGACGTTCGATGCTGACGCTGATAGCGCCGCCATCGACATCGACCGGCTCCGGCAGGCCGAGAGCGACAGGACCGACCCCCGAGAGCACTACCTTCTCCAGCACTGGCGGCAGCGAAGGCCGGTTGTTGCGGCGCACCAGCACCACGTCATCGATCAGCGAGGAATTTTCCCAGGGCACCTGCATGCCGTTGGTGGCCTGCACGACATCGCGGCGCACCGCCGACATGACCGTGCGGATCTCCTGGTTCGGCGCCAGCGCGCGCCGCGAAAAGGCCGATGAAAACGGGCTGAGGTCGCCGCTGCCGTCATAGGCGACCGCGCCTGGTTCGGTGGCGAAGGCAATCAGCGTGTTGAGCGAGCTTCGCACCTGCGCCAGCCCGGTATTGCCGGCGGTGACAAGCTGGTCGCGCAGCCAGTAATTGTTGCGCGGGAAGGGGTTGTTGCGGCAGGCATCGAGGATGATCACCTGGATCTTCGACTTCGAGCGCAGCTGCTCCAGCACGTCGTTGAGCTTGATGGCCTGGACCTCGATGTCGGCCGCCTTCTTCAACGAGGCGTCGACGGGTATCAGGAAATTCTCGCCGCCGATCTGAAAGCCGTGCCCGGAATAGTAGACGACGGCGAGATCGGCGCCGTCGGCGGCGGCCAGATAGTCCCGGAACTGGCCTTCGAACTGCTGCTTGGTGAGGTTCTCGGCGACGAAAACCTCGAAGCCGGCCAGCCGGAACGTGGCCGATACGTCCTGGGCATCCTTGGCCGGGTTCTTCAGCGCCGGGATGTCGCGATAATCGGAATTGCCGATGACGAGCGCGACCCTTCGATCGGCGCAGGCCTCGAAGCTTGTGAAGCCGGCAAGGATGAAGGCCGCGATGAATCCGCAAAGTCGGAGCATGACAAAACTCCTGGTCGCGGCCTGACGCCGACGAGAACACCGCTTGCGGCATCAAGGTCCGTTGAGAGTATGCAACCTGCCACAGCATAAAGTGAAAGGCCCGTCACCGCCAGACCATGGCAGGCGATTTCTTTCGGCGTCGACCGACCGCAGGGTGCAAGTAGCACGCGCTTCACGAGCAGGTATGTGACAAGTCTCACAGTTCGCTGTTTGGGGAATGCCTGGTGCCGGCGGCTGCGCGCCTATTCCTTGAAGAGCAGTTCCTTGTCGTTCGAATATTTCACCAGCAACGGAATGCTGGCGCCGCCGATAACGGGGCCGAGATGGCCAAACGTCCCCTCGATGACGGAGAACGGCTCGGGGCGATCGACAAGGATCCGTGCCAGCTTTCTGCGCATGGCCTTGGCGATCTCCTTGCGCACGCCATTCGGTATGGCGCCGTCGATCACCACATTGTCGATGTCGAGCAAGGCAACGGCACTGCGGGCGGCATAGGCAAGCCCGTCCGAAACCTCATCGATCCACGCGGTGAGCGGCTCTCCAAGGTCGCCCCAGTCGTCGGGCGACGACCAGATGCGGCCGGCGCCCTCGTCCCCATTGTCCTGGTCGTTGAGCTTGCCGGCCAGCGAATGCAGCGAAGCGACGCGCAGCAACGGGGTCATCCCGTCGCCCTTGCGCCCCGGCGCGGGCACCGGCATGTCGCCCAGCGCCCCGGCCAGCTTGTTGCGGCCGGGGAACAAGTGATGATCGAGCACCAGGCCGCCGCCGATGAAGTGCCCGACATAGGCATAGAGAAAGTCGGCGCGCGATCCGCCGGCGCCAAACATCAGTTCGGCCGCGGCCGACACCGTGGCGTCGTTGTAGAGGAACACCGGCCAGTCGAACGCCCGGTCCAGTTCGGCGCGAATGTCGATTTCCCTCCAGGCATCCAGCCTGCTCGCCGGCACCGCGCCCTCTTCGCTCAGGTTCCACTGATGGAATGGCGAGGCGATGCCAAGACCCGCGATGAGGTCTTGCTCTATCGATCTGTGCTTGCGGCACATGCGCGCGATGGCGCCCTTGGCGAATTTCATCACCTCGACGGGCGTCGGATAGTCGAACAGCGTCCGTTCGAACGCCATCACGTCGCCGACGAAATTGACCAGGGCGACATCGGCGCTGCGATGGTCGACCTTGAGGCCGAAGGCGTACGCGGCTTTCGGGTTCAACGCATAGGGAACCGAGGGTTGCCCCATCCGTCCGCGCAAAGGCTCCAGGCGCAGCAGCAGCTTGTTGCCGGCGGCGCGGTTGACGATGGTGGTGATGGTTTGCGCGGCCAGCCCGGTCAGCCGCGTCAAATCGGTCTTGGCCAGCTGGCCGTGCCGGCGGATCAGCGAGACGATCAGGCGTTCGTTGTAGACGCGGCTCTCGGCCTGCGTGGTTCCGCCGCTGCGGCCCTCGGCGATCTTTTCGAGACTGAAGAAGCTGGTGCCGGTCACGCTTTCCCCTGCGCAAGGAGTTTGGCCGCAAGGCGAGCCGATCAAAGCGCTGACGTAGCAATGCGGGCCTGGCAAGGCAACACTTAAATCCACCCGATGGAAAAATGTAGTTGACGCCAGCCGGCCTGCTGTCGTTCAAAGTATGTAAGCCTGGAGGAGCAATGCCGTGACGCAGACCCGGAACATCATGTGCTTTGGCGATTCCAATACCTATGGCGCCATTCCCACCCTGGCCCGCGTCGGACGGCACCGCTTCACGCCCGACCGCCGCTGGCCGGGCATCATGCGCCGCCAGCTCGGCAACGGATGGGATGTGATCGAAGAAGGGCAGGGCGGGCGCACCACCGTGCACGACGATCCGATCGAAGGTCTCCACAAGAACGGGCTCAAATCGCTCCCGGTGTGCCTGGAAACGCATATGCCGCTCGACCTTGTGATCCTTATGCTCGGCACCAACGATCTCAAGCATAGGTTCTCGGTAACGCCGAACGACGTCGCTGATTCCGTTGAGATTTTGGCCAGAATTGTCCTGCGCAGCGAAGCTGGCCCCGCGGGCGTGGCGCCCGCGGTCCTGATTGTTGCGCCGCCGCCGATGCTGGAGGTCGACTGGTTCGGCCAGATGTTCCTGGGCGGCGCCGCAAAGTCGATGCACTTTGCCGGCCTGTTCCGCGATGCGGCCCGGCGCGCCGGCGCCGCGTTCTTCAACGCCGGCGACGTCGTCGAGTCGAGCGCGGTAGACGGCATTCACCTCGACAGCGACGCGCATCGCGTGCTCGGCACGGAATTGGCCAAAGCCGTCCAGTCGCTGATCGCCAAGGCGTGATCGCGTGGGCGAGTCACCCGACTATCTCTGATTAATTAATTCCACTGGAAAAACTTTTGACTTGCAAGCGGGAAGGTGGGTATCTGGGGAGACTGGGAAGAGTAGCGACCGCGAGGCTTACGAAGCGCGGCAACAATCAACGACAGGGAGGAAGTGAAATGCGATCTGACAGGAACATGATGCTGGCGACGCTGCTCGGCGTTGCCGCTGTGCTCGCGGGCGGTACCATCCTGGCAAGCGCGCAGGACGGCCCGGCCGGGCTCACCAAGCCGGCGGTATTTGCGCCGTTCGACCCGAAGGCGCCGGCCTGCAGCCCACCGCCCGGCCTGAGCAAGGTGCTGGCCTTCGCGCAGGACAACGAGCGTGAATTCATGCAGGGCGTCGACCGCGGCCTGGCCGCCGCCGCCAAGGATCGCGGCCTGGAATATCGCCGCGCGCTTGCCAACAATGACGCCGCCAAGGGGGTCGAGCAGGTGCAATTGTTTCTCGCCTCCAAGATCGGCGGTCTGGTCGCAGCCCCAGTGGACCCGGCCTCGATGAGCCGCAGCCTGCAGGAGCTTATCTGGTCGGGCGCCTATGTCGGCACCATCGTGCCGCCGCCGGCGACGTCGCTGCTCAACGCGCCGCAATACGAGACCGGCAAGGTGCTGGCCGAAGCGGCCGCGGCCTACATAAAGGACAAGCTCGGCGGCAAGGCCAATGTCGTCATCCTGTCGCATGACAGCATGGAATTCCTGGCGCCGCGCTTTGCCGCCATGCGCGACATCTTCAAGGCTATGCCAGGCGTCACCATCGTCGCCGACATCTCGCCCAATCCCGTCAACAAGGAAGGCGGCTTTGCCACGATGAGCACTATTCTCCAGGCCCATCCCGACGTCGATGTCGTGCTCGGCGCCGACACCGTCGTGCTCGGCGCGCTGGCTGCGCTGGAAGCGGCGGGCAAGGCGCGGCCGGACCAGTTCCTTGGCGGCATCGACGGCGAGCCGGAGGCGGTCGCCGCGATCAAGAAAGGCGGCGGTCCCTACAAGGCAAGCATCAGCCTGGCGTCGCCGGTCTTCGCTTATGCCATGGGCCAGCACGCCGCCGACTGGCTGGAGGGCAAGAGCATCCCGCAGGCGATGGATATCCTCCCCGTGGCGCTGACCAGCGACTACATGGCCCAATACGAGGCCGACGTGGCCGATCCGGCCGCGGTCTACAAGGACCCGAAGCGCCGCGACATCTATCTCAGGATGTACGGCAACATTTGCTACGATACGCGCGACCAGTATGTGAATTTCCCCTGGTCATCCGAGGCAAAGTAGCGCCTGTTTTTCCCGCGCGATACGGGCGGGTCAGCCTGACCTGAAACCGCCCGCTTCAGTCAGAGGCAAGCATGAGCACAGACAGCCTTCGAACGGGGACGACACCGCTGCAAACGGGCCGGTTTTCATCCTTGCTGCCGGGCGTCAAGGCGCCGGGCGAAGCGTCTGGCCGCATCGGGCTGGCGCTGGTCGCGCTGGGCTTGATCGTCGCCTTCTCGCTGTTGAACAAATCGTTCTTCAGCCTCGACAATTTCGTCGTCATCGGCGTCAACTCGACCTCGATCCTGATCGCCGTGCTCGGCACCTCCGCGCTGCTGATCGCCGGCTATGTCGACCTCTCCATCGGCAGCATGGTCGCCTTGATCGGCATCATCACTGCCAAGGTTGCGGTGGCGACGCAGAGCGCGCTGCTGGCAATCTGCGTCGGCCTGGGTCTGGGCCTTTTGCTCGGTCTGCTCAACGGTCTGCTGGTGCGCAGGCTGAGCATCTCGCCGTTGATCGTCACGCTGGCGATGCTGGCGCTCTATGGCGGCCTTGCCTTCGTCGTCTCCAGCACCGCGGTCTATGGTTTTCCCGAGGCTCTGCTAGAATTGGGGCGGGGCAAGATCTTCGGCATCCAGTACACCGTGATCATCGCCGCGCTGGTCTTTGTGATCGGAGCCTTTGTTTTGACCAGCACGGTCACCGGCTTGAGGCTCTACGCCATAGGCGGCGACCCGCGCGCGGCCGAACTCTGCGGCATTCCGGTGGGGCGCACGGTGGTTGGCCTCTACGCCGCCAATGGCTTGCTGATCGGCCTGGTCTCGGTGCTGATCGCCGGCCGCCTCGGCAGCATCACGCCGACCATCGGCGTTCGCTTCGAGCTCGACGTGCTCACCGCCGCGATCCTTGGCGGCGTCGCTTTTTCCGGCGGCTCCGGCCGGCCGCTCGGCATCGCCATCGGCGTTGCCACCATCGGCATCCTCAATGCAGGACTGATCTTCGTCGGCCTGCAATCATGGTGGCAATCCATTTCGGTGGGAAGCATGCTGTTGCTGGCGCTGGTGGCCGACCAGGCTGCGATCGGTTTTCGCGGCCGGCGCGCTCGGGCCGCCGCGACCAACTTCACGGTGGCGGACAATGGTGCCGTCGCCTCGGCCGGCCCTGCCGTGACGGAGGGCAATGGAGAAGCCCCGCAAGGTCCGGCATTCTCGATTGCCGGCGCCCGCAAATCCTACGGCGCGCTGACGGCATTGGAAGAGGCGAGTTTCACGGTCGGCAAAGGCGAGATCGTCTGTCTGCTCGGCGACAATGGCGCCGGCAAGTCGACGCTGGTGAAGATTATTTCGGGCGCCATCCGACCCGATGCCGGCGCGATGACCCTCGAGGGGCCAGCCGATTTCCTTCAGGAGCCCGCAGGATGCACGCGGCGCCGGCCTGGAGACCGTCTATCAGGATTTGGCGCTCTGCCCGAACCTCAGCGTCGCCCACAATATGATCCTCGGGCGTGAGGAAACGCGGCGTTGGCTCGGTGTCTTCCCGGTTCGCGACGACCGAAAGGCCGCCGAGCAGTGTCGTGCCCGGCTTGCCGCGCTGGGCGTCACGCTTCGCGACGAAAACGTTCTGGTGCGCTCGCTGTCGGGCGGCCAGCGGCAGTCCATCGCCATTGCCCGCGCGCTTGCCGATCACGTCAAGCTTATCTGCCTCGACGAGCCCACCGCCGCGCTCGGCGTCAAGCAGACCGCGCAGGTCGTCAAGCTGATCCGTTCGATCGCCGCCAGCGGCACCGGCGTCATCCTGGTCACGCACGACCTGTCGACGGTCAGGGCGCTGGCCGACAGGATCGTCGTGCTCAGCCTCGGCAGGGTGGCTTACGACGGCTCGGCCAAACAGCTGACCGCCGATCAGCTCTGGGGCCTGATGGCAAGCGGGACGCTGGCGCCGGCCGCTGGGTAGGAATGCCGATCGCAGGATCTAAAGCTCGAGGCAGACCTTGCCGAAATGCCTTTGCGCTTCGTAGTGCCTGAAGGCGGCGGCGATATCCTGCAGTGGAAAGCTGCTGTCGATGACAGGCTTCAGGCGGTTGACCTCTATCGCACGGATCATGTCCTGCTGGTCGGCTTTGCTGCCGATGGAAATTCCGCTGATGCGGATCTGGTTTGAAAACAGCGCCGGGATCGAAACTTCTGCTGCAAAGCCGGTCAGGACGCCGATGAGTGCGATATGCCCGCCTGTCCGGCAGGCCGCTATCGACTGCGCCAGCGTCGCCGGTCCGCCGACCTCGATCACATGATCGACGCCGCGTCCGTCCGTCAGTTCCCTGGCCCTGCCGCCCCACTCCGGCACCGCCTTGTAGTTGACGACGCTGTCGGCCCCGAGTCGTCTGAGCTTCTCCAGCTTCTCTTCGTCGGACGACGTGGCGATGACCCTTGCGCCGGCGGCCTTGGCAAATTGCAGCGCAAACAATGACACGCTGCCGGTGCCAAGGATCAGCACGGTGTCGCCGGGCTTTACCTTGCCGCATGTCACCAGCCCGCGCCAGGCGGTGACGCCCGTACAGGTCAGCGTTGCCGCCTCGAGATGCGTATAGCCCGCCGGCGCCCTGGTGAAGGCGTGCGCCGGCATGCACACATACTCGCTGGCGAAGCCGTCGAAACTGTCTCCGGGAATGTCGCGGCTTGTATCGGATCTCATGTCGCCGGCCAGCCACCAGGGGTAGAAAACACTGACGACGCTGTCGCCCGGCTTGAACGTGTCGACGCCGTCACCGATCGCGATCACCTCGCCGGCGCCATCCGACAGCGGCACGCGGCCGTCGGCGAGCGGCACCTTGCCTTGTACGGCGAAATCGTCGCGCATGTTCAGCGCGCAGGCGCGAATCCTGACCAGCATTTCTCCCGGCCCAGGCCGGGGCTGATCCTCCTCGACCAGGTCTAGCTTGTCCAACCCGCCCGGCGCTCTCAGCCTGACCAGCTTCATAGTCTCTCTCCGACGTAAAGAGCGTTAGCATGGCGGCGGCGGTCCAGCCTATCGCCGGACCGGCGGCCGGAAATCACGCGCAGCCAAGGCGCCAGATGGACGGCGCTCATCAAGAGATACATCAGCGGCATGCCGGTGAGCGGGGAGGCATCGGCCCCCAGGCACGACATGACGCCGTCGCCAGCGTGAATGCAGGTAAGCAGCGCCATCACGGCGAAAACAGGGGCCGCGGCGAGGCACAGCCAGTCGGCGGTGCGGAGAGAAACTGCATCGGAGCGTTGAGGGACCTCACTGCCGGTGCCTGTGCCGATATCGCTCATGGTCGTAATCCCTTGATGATCAATGCCCGGGTTTCCTGTCCCGTGAGGCACAGGAAACCAAGCTGGATGGGCGCCGCTCCAGGTCCTTACTTGCCGTCCTTGTTGCGGAACGCGGCTTCGCCGGCCGCCGACACTTCCTCCCACGTCTTGTCGGGTGCGGCGTCGTAATTGTCGTGCCAGTTCCACCAGCTGTAGAGCTCGGTCTGCGGATAGCCTTCGGGCGAATCCTCCCAGATTTCCTGGCGGCCGAGCGGCGTTGCGTCGAGGTAGCTCCAGACCGTGCCCATCTGCTCGTCGCCGCGGTTGTTGATGAAGTAGGTGCGATAGACTTTCTTGCCGTCCTGGATGAACACGTTGTGGCCGTGCCATTCGTCGACGCCGAAATCCTTGTCGAAACTGTCGGTGATTGTGTACCAGGGCATCTCCCAACCCATCCGCTGCTTCAAGCTGGCAATGTCGGCCTGCGGCGCGCGGGAGGCATAGGCAAGCGTGGTGTTGCGGGCGTTGAGATGGGCGAGATGGCCGACCTGGTCGGCGCCGAGCGAACAGCCGCGGCAGGCATGTTCGGGCCAGCCGTGGACGCCGGGTTCGTAGAAGGCGCGGTAGACGATCAACTGGCGCCGGCCCTCGAACAAATCGAGCAGGCTCGCTTTGCCGTTGGGACCTTCAAACACATAGGGCTTGTCTACTTCCATCCATGGCATGCGCCGGCGCTCGGCCGACAGCGCGTCCCTGGCGCGCATCGTTGCCTTTTCCTTCACCAGCATCTTTTCGCGCTCGGCTTCCCATTCCTGCCTTGAAACGACCGGTGGGGTCTTCATTGCCACGTGCTTGGTCATTGCTTGTTTCCTTTGCCAGTTGTTGAGCCGTTGTGGCTTGTCGTTGCCTGTTGATCGTGAGGCAGGCTAGGGCCGCGAGGCGGCGAGGGCGGAGTTACAAATGTGACGGCATTTGCAGGCGGGCCACCGCAGCAGGGGTGGCGAGGCCGCACGGTGGGCTCGAAGTCCTCGGAAGCAGGCATGGTCGGTTTTTCCTTGTTGAGAAGCTTAACACGACTGTCTGAGATGCTCAGGCTAGCGAATGCGAATATTGCCGTCAACGCAGGCCTGGGCGTCTTCAACCAGTCCAGATGGCTAGGTCGCCGTCCCCGGCTTGCTGCTTGGCGGTGGTGACTTAAGTTAGGGCCGATAAGGGGAGCGGTGGGAGTTACAAATGTGACGGGATTTGCATGGACTCGCTGATCACCGCGGCAGGGCTGGCGCTGGCGGCGGGCAATCCGCTGGCGGCACTCGACCGCGTCGCCTTGCGCGAGGATGCCCCGGCGCTGGCGTTGCGCGGCATTGCCATGGCGCAGCTCGGCGATTTCGATCGCGCCAAAGTACTGTTGCGTAGGGCCGGCCGTGCCTTCGGTCCAAAGGAGGCGGTGGCGCGCGCCAGGTGCGTTGTCGCCGAAGCCGAGATCGCACTTGTTTCGCGTGATCTCGGCTGGCCGTCCAAGGCGCTCGACGCGGCGCGGTCGACATTGGAAAAGCATGGCGACCGGCTGAACGCGGCGCATGCCGGGCATCTCAAAGTGCGCCGCCTGCTGCTGATCGGCCGCCTCGACGAGGCTGAAGACGTGCTGGCTGGGCTCGATCCGTCGCCGCTTCCGCCGGCCTCACGCGCCGCGCATGAACTCGCGGTTGCCGGCATCGCCATGCGGCGCCTGAAGACGAAGGCCGCGCGCGCAGCCCTTGAGTGGGCGCGCCATGCCGCCCGCCGGGCCGGCATTCCGGGTCTTATGGCGGAGGTCGACAGCGCCTTCCTGGCGCTGGAGACGCCGGCGGCGCGGCTGATCGCAGGCGGCGAGGAGCATCCGCTGTTGCTCGAAGAGGTCGAAGCGCTGCAGGCGTCGCGCGCGCTGGTCGTCGATACGTTCCGCTATATCGTGCACAAGCAGGAAACAACGATCTCGCTGGCAACGAGGCCGGTGCTGTTTGCGCTGGCGCGCGCGCTTGCCGAAGCCTGGCCGGCCGATGTGCCGAGGGCGACGCTGATTGCCCGCGCCTTTGGCGGCCGGCATGCCGATGAATCGCATCGCGCCAGGCTGCGGGTCGAGATCGGCCGGCTGCGCGCCGAATTGCGGCCGCTGGCGGGCATAGGCGCGACCAGCCAGGGCTTTGCGCTAAAGCCGCGCGAAGCAGGCTCCGTGGCGGTGCTGGCGCGGCCGATCGAGGAGCGGCACGCCGCGGTGCTGGCCTTCCTGGCTGATGGTGAATCCTGGGCCAGCTCGGCGTTGGCGCTGGCGCTGGGCGCCGGACAGCGCAGCGTACAGCGGGCGCTCGAGCAGTTGGCCGAGACCGGCAAAGTGCAGTCCTTCGGCCACGGCCGGGCGCGGCGCTGGATGACGCCACCGGTCGCTGGTTTCACGACCACCTTGTTACTCCCGTCGCCGCTGCCGAACGGCTAGGAAAGGTGACCATGATCGAGGACCAGGACATGAAACATTCAGCAGCGGAAATCCTGCGCGAATACGGGCCCTTTCCTGATGTCGACACCGTGCACGGCGTGAGCTTCGACGGACAGAATGTCTGGTTTGCGACGGGCGAGCGGCTGACCGCCTTCGATCCGGCAAGCGGTGAGACGCTGCGCTCGATCGATGTCGCCGCCCATGCCGGCACCGCCTATGACGGCCGACATCTGTTTCAGCTCGCCGGGGACCGCATCCAGAAGATCGACCCGGATACCGGCAAGGTGCTCTCCATCATCCCGGCGCCCGGCGGCGGCCGCGATTCCGGCATGACCTGGGCCGAGGGCACGCTCTGGGTGGGGCAAAACCGGGAGCGCAAGATCCACCAGATCGATCCCGAGACCGGGAAAATCCTGCGGACCATCGACTCAAACCGCTTCGTCACCGGAGTGACCTGGGTCGATGGCGAGCTCTGGCACGGCACCTGGGAAGGCGACCAGAGCGATGTCCGGCGCGTCGATCCGCAAAGCGGAAAGGTGCTGGAACGGCTCGACATGCCGGCAGGGGTGGGCGTTTCCGGGCTCGAATCCGACGGCGGCGACCGCTTCTTTTGCGGCAGCGGCCCCGGCGGCATGGTGCGATCGGTGCGCCGGCCCAGATCGGCCGGCAGCGTATAAGGCCGCGGCCGGCGGCGTTCGCCTTATGGTGCGAAACGTCCCGCCGAGATCATATCCCGGAGCCGTCGAGCAGCGGGACGTCTTCGCCTTGCCACGGACTTGGCATTGAAGCCCGGCTCAGATTGGCCGTCGGCAGCGGCATCCAGCATTTCAACTCCGGTTCGGGGTATTCGATCACCCGTCCTGGCGACGAATCGGAAGAGCGCCAGCCCTCCGTGCCGAACTGGTCGGCGCGCGACCAGTAAGCGAGGTCGACCTCGGCCGGCCCCTGTTCCGATGGCCTGACCGTGACCAGGATGCGGCTGCCGTCCTTGGGCGCGCTCGCCATGTGCCGCCAGCGATCGGGTTCGTCCATTCTCATGTCCTCCTGCACGTTGCAGGGATAGTCGCCGCGCTCTTGGCAGCGGTCAACCCGAACTTTGCCCAAGCACGAGATCTGTTTAGTACTCCCGCGCCGTCGGCCGAAACAGGATCTGGTTCATGTCGACCTCGTCGGGCTGGCTCACGGCGAACGCCCACATGGCGAAAGAATCCGGGTGCCGGGCCGCAACAGGAAAATCGAAGCCGGCATGTGAACGGGCTCACATGCCGCCACTGCAAGGAACGCTATGGGACGTCCGGCCATGACAGGGGTTTCGGATGACACTTGCAGATCTGTCTTTTTATCTCTTCACTGTTTTCAATGGCTTGCGCGTGGTGTCCTACCTGCCGCAGATCGTGCGGGTGGCCCGGGACAGGCACGGGGCGTCGGTGATTTCCTACGCGACCTGGCTGTTGTGGACAGGCGCCAACGCCACGACGGGACTCTACGCCCACATCAATCTGAACGATCCCGCTCTGGCGGCGATCAACTGGCTGAACGCCGTATGCTGCGTGCTGGTCATCGCGCTCACCGCCTACAAGCGCCATCGCGCACGGCTTCCGGTTGAGGAAGCCGCAAGCCGGTCGGAAGCGACCGCTCTGATGGTCGACAATGTCTGCTGAAGATCACCGCGGCAGATTGCGCTTTTCGAGGCCGCTCTCAGACATGCACGGTGCCATGCGAAAGCTCGCCCTCGTCGCTTGAGATGAGGAAAGCGGCTGCGAGTAGGCCGACATAGAACAGCCCGACCATGCACACGACATAGATGCCTGGAACCGGGCCGAGCTGCGCCACGCGCGCGGCGTCGAGAAATGACGCGCCCAAGCCTATCGGCGACCCTTCGCGCTGCAGACTGGGCGTCGTGATCTTCAGCACCCACGCCAGCATCAGGATCGTGTACATGAAAATGTAGTTGCGGCGCAGCCGGCGCACCAACGCCGCGCGTTGCGAGATCAGGAAGCGCGGCGAACGCAGGCCTTCGCCGACGATGGCCAGCCAGTTGGAGGCGTAGTCGGGCTGCGGCGAGAAGATCTGCGCGAAATAATAGCGCTCGAACTGGCGCACCCTGGCCCGGTAGACGTCGAAGAAACGATAGCGCCGCGCCTCGATCCATAGCAGCAGCGTGGTCAGCAGCATGGCAAAGAGCAGCACCCCGTGATGGGCGCTGGGCGTCGAGAGTGAGACTGAGAGCATGGCGGCGACGACAGTAATCGCCCAGTTGCTGGTACGGTCCAGCCGGTCGCGCCAGCCGGCCATGCGGGCGATTTCGGCGCGGTGGAAATGCGACATGGTGGCCACGAATTCCGATGAGGTGAGCTTCAGCGCGAACGCATCAGAGGCCCGCGGCGCTGCAGCCGCTTCGTCGGTTTTCACGGTCTTGACCTGAGACATCCCTTGCCACGCGCCTCCCAACGCCATGGCCGGCCGAAACGACGCCGGTCATCCCCATCCGCGCAACGCGCAATCGGTTGAAAATGTTCCGTCGCCGGCCCGGGTCTCGGCGGTGTATCCGCAGTCAGATAGGCCCGTTATGCGATTCAGGTAATGAGGAACCTGCGGCGCGCCAAGGGAGCGTGGCGTGCAACCGATCTCGCCCGCAAACGTTATACCGGGCACGATGAGGGGGTGGATGTCCTTCGTGGTCAACCGGCGCCGGCCGGTCGCGCTTGCCGCGGCAGCTTTCGCATTCATGCCGGCCGCATCGTTGGCAGCCGAAAAGACCAGCATGTCCAGCGAGGGCATTTTCGTTCTCGAAATCCTCCTTCTGCTTCTCGTCGGCCGCGGCATCGGCGAATTGCTGGAGCGTCTCGGCCAGCCGGCGGTGATGGGTCAGCTCATCGGCGGCATCCTGCTCGGGCCATCGCTGCTCGGCTGGCTATTGCCGGAAGCAGAACGCGTGATCTTTTCAGGCGACGCCACCCAAAAGAGCATGATCAGCGCCATCGCCCAGCTCGGCGTGTTGATGCTTCTGTTGCTCACCGGGATGGAGACGGATCTGCGGCTGGTGCGCAGGGTCGGCCGTGCGTGCTTTTCCATCTCCGCCGCGGGCGTCGCCGTGCCTTTCGCGCTCGGCTTCACCGCCGCGCAGTTCATGCCGGCCTCGCTGCTGGCCGACGGAACCGAGCGCATTGTCGCCGGTCTCTTCCTCGGCACGGCGCTGTCGATCTCCTCGGTCAAGATCGTCGCCATGGTGGTGCGCGAGATGAACTTCATGCGCCGCGATCTCGGTCAGATCATCGTCTCGTCGGCCATCATCGAGGACACGATCGGCTGGGTGATCATCGCCATCACCATCGGCATCGCCACCAAGGGGCGCATCGAGCTCGGCAGCCTTGCCTTCACCATTGTCGGCGTCGCCGCCTTCATGGGGTTTTCCTTCACGATTGG
Organism: Mesorhizobium sp. M0771; assembly: GCF_040320155.1. Classification (NCBI taxonomy): domain Bacteria; kingdom Pseudomonadati; phylum Pseudomonadota; class Alphaproteobacteria; order Hyphomicrobiales; family Phyllobacteriaceae; genus Mesorhizobium; species Mesorhizobium sp. M0771. The sequence continues at coordinate 39,724 of NZ_JAMYPC010000008.1, forward strand.
CCGCCGCATCGTCTTCGACGCCATCCGCTGGACCAACGATACGTTCCGCAGCGAATACGCCGTCGTCACCGTCATTCTCGCCATCATGGGCGCAATGGCGCTGATCACCGATCTGATCGGCGTCCACACCGTGCTCGGCGCCTTCGTCGCCGGCATACTGGTTGGGGAATCGCCGATCCTGTCGCGTCATATCGAAGGGCAATTGCGCGGCGTCATCATGGCGCTGTTCATGCCGGTTTTCTTCGGCGTCGCCGGCCTTTCGGCGGATCTCACCGTGCTTGTCGACCACGAGCTTGCGCTACTCACGGCCGCTTTCGTGCTGATCGCCAGCTTCGGCAAATTCGCCGGCGCCTTCATCGGCGCCGAGCTTGCCGGCATGAGCCGCAAGGAAGGCATCGCCGTCGGTTGCGGCATGAACGCGCGCGGCTCGACCGAAGTCATCGTCGCCTCTATTGGCCTGTCGATCGGCGTTCTGTCGCACAATCTTTTCACCATGATCGTGACCATGGCCGTCATCACCACGCTCGCCATGCCGCCGACCTTGCGTTGGGCACTCGGCCGCTTGCCGATGGGCGAGAACGAGAAGAAGCGTCTGGAGCGCGAGGAGATCGACCAACGCGGCTTCATCGCCAATCTGGAACGACTGCTGGTGGTGACCGATGAGGGCGTTGTCGGCCGCTTTGCCGCTTACCTCGCAGGAGTCGTGGGCGCCGGCAGGCCGACGACGGTGCTGCATGCCCGAGGCGAGGGGGAGGAGGCCGAGCCCGGCACGGATGCGAAGCTCGAGCCGATCGAAAAGGGTGCCGAGGACAGCCGCGAGGCCGCCAGGAGTTCGGACGAGGAGCTTGCCCGCGCGGCGCCTGTCACGCGGCGCCACGAGGCCGAGCTTTCGGCCGAAACGGTTGCCAAGGAGGCGCGCAAAGGCTATGGGCTGCTGCTGATCGGGCTCGGCCGCGCGGTCACGTCGAAAGGTGGGTTTGCCCGCCGCATCAACGAGATCGCCGGCGCCTTCGAGGGCCCGCTATGCCTGGTGCTGAAGGCGCCCGGCGCCGGCCGCCAGATGCCAAGGCTAGGACCTGAAGGCGGGAAGATTCTGGTTCCGGTCAACGGCACCGCGATCGCCCGCCGGGGTGCCGAAATGGCGCTGGCGATTGCAGCGGTCACGGGTGCGCGGGTCAAGATACTTTATGTCGCGCGCGTCGGCCGCGACGAACCGCGCGACACTGTCTCGCATCGCCGCAGGGAGGCGGTGCTGAAGGATACCGTCGCACTAGCCGACCGCTATGGCGTCGAGATCGAGACGGCCATCCGCAGCCGGGCCGCCGCCGCCGATGCCATTGCCCGCCAGGCCGGCAGGGGGGCGGCGCTGATCGTCATGGGCGTGGCGCGGCGCCCTGGCGAGGAACTCTTCTTTGGCGAGACGACCACAGGCGTGCTGCAGCGCTGCCAATGCCCGGTGGTGCTGATCTCGGACGCCAGGCTCAGCCGCGACGACGAGGTCAGGGAAGAGCTGCGCTCGGGAACGGCGACAGGGTGATGAGTATTTGCCCTCGAGGGGAAATTTCGCTCATGCCGCCTGCAGCCTCTCTCGGCCGGGCTGCGGCGGGAACGCGATGGCGATGCCGGCAGCACCGAGTCCGATCAGCGCCGAGCCGATGAACAGCCAGGAATAGCTGGCATAGGCGTCGAAGATCATGCCGCCGGCGAGCGGGCCGAACGACATGCCGAGGCTGGACAACAGGGTCGCGGCGCCAAGTATCGTGCCGATGATGCGCGGCCCGAAATAGTCGCGCGCCAGAACCGCATAGAGCGGCATGACGCCGCCATAGGTGGCGCCGAAGATGATCGCCAGGAGATAGAACTGCTCGAGATTGCCGACGGCGAGATAGGCGGCGATCACCACCGCCTGGATGGCGAGGCCCACGATCAGCACCGGCTTGGCGCCCAGCCTGTCGCCGAGCACGCCGTAGAGCACGCGCCCGCCAAGCCCGGCAAGGCCCTCGACGCTGTAGATCGACACGGCTGCCATCGGCGCCACGCCGCACGACATGGCATAGCTCACCATGTGGAAGATCGGCCCCGAATGCGCTGCGCAGCAGGCGAAGAAGGTCATACCCAGCACCAGGAATTGCGGCGAGCGCAGCGCCTGGCCGACTGACATGCCGGGGGCCGCGGCAGGCGCGGGCGCGCTGCCATCCGCTGCCGCGACCGCCGTCGACGGCTGGCGCACCAGGAAGACGGCCGGCAGCAACAGCACCCAGGCCATGATGCCGATATCGAACATGGCGGTACGCCAGTCGTAGGCGGTGATCAGCCAGCGCGCGAAGGGTGAAATGGTCATCGGCGCCACGCCCATGCCGGCCGAGACCAGCGACACGGCCAGGCTGCGATGGGTCTCGAACCAGGCGGTGGTCAGCGCGATCATCGGCGCGAAGAAGGCGCTGGCCGCCAGCCCGACGATGACGCCATAGCTCAGCTGGAAGACTAGCAGCGATTGGGCTCGGCTCGCCACCACCAGCGACAGGCCGAGCAGCACCGCGCCGGCAAAAACCACCGGGCGGGCGCCGACACGGTCATAGATGGCGCCCCAGGCGAAACCGCCTGCGCCCATCACCAAGAAATTCAGCGTCATGGCGCTGGAAATGCCGGTTCGCGACCAGTTGGTGTCGAGCGCCATCGGCTCGAGAAAGATCGCCAGCGAAAACATCGCGCCGAGCGCCACACAGGTCATCAGCGCGCCGCACGCGACGATCACCCAACGGTAGGAACTGTTCATGCTCTTCTCCCGAGATCGGTTTCGATGCGGCGCCACTCGCTCCAGCTCCGTTGCGCCGCTTGCGTCCGAAGGACGTTGGCGCGATTTCGAATCCGACAATCCGGTTGCATTTTTTATCCGGTCTGCGTGGAAGTCCATCCGGATATGACAAAAGCAGGTGTAAGGCTGCCAAGCGCGCCGACAAATAGACTGCCGAATTGACGAGCCGCTCCGCGGCGCTAGCTTTGTGGTCTCGCGACGGGAGATATCGCTCATGGAACTGCATCGCGGCCGCCTCATCGACCACGTCCAGCTGGTGGTCAGGGACCTCAAGGCGAGCCGGCGCTTCTATGAAGCCGTCTTCAAGGTGCTCGGCATTCCGATCGGCGGCGAGGCCGAGGACTATTTCTGGGCCGACGAACTGTTCATCTCAAGCCTCGACAGCCGGGCGGCGAGGGGACAACTGACCGGGCGCCATCATCTGGCCTTCCAGGCCAGGGATAACGCCATGGTCGATGCCTTCTACAGGGCCGGCCTCGATGCCGGCGGGGCCGACAATGGCGCGCCGGGTGAGCGGCCCTACCACCCCGGCTATTACGCCGCCTTCCTGCTCGACCCCGACGGCAACAACATCGAGGCGGTGTTTCACGGGCCGGCAAAGCGAAGTGCCGCTTCGGTCGAGATCAATTTCTAGCGCAGGTTCACGAGGAGCGGGTTGCGGTGATCCGTCCGGAGTTCTCGTAAAAACAAAGAGTTGAAGCGGTCCACGGATTCAATCGCTGAACTGCTTCACATTGGCGGCGCGTAGCGGTTCACCACCATTCCGCAGGCATAGGCTTTAGAGCCGAGCAGGCGCAATTTCCGGAAGCCGCCACGGTCGAAAATCCGCTGGCCGTCGCCCAGCGCGGCCGGATTGATGAACAGCTGGAACTCATCGACCAGTCCCGCTGCAATCAGCGCCGAGGCAAAGCCGGCGCCGCCGAACACCGCCATGTCGCCTTCACCTTCAGCTTTCAGCGCCTTGACCTCGCGCGGCAGGTCGCCGCTGGCAAGCGTCGTGCGCTCCCACCGCGATGCCGCGAGCTTGTCGCTCAGCACCACCTTGCGCGCCTCGACGATGCGCTGCGCAAAGGCGTAGAAGGGATCGCGCGGATAGTTTTTTGCCGCATTGCCCCAATGGGTTAGATAGCCTTCTTCGGCCATCTTGCGGCTGAGCAGAATGGTGTCGATGCCGGCGAACACCGCGTTGAAATCCTGCTTCAAGTCGTCGTCCCACGGGCAGTTGGCGCCCCATTCCCAGAGCTGCCAGTGCTCATCGCCGGCCGCGCCGACAAAACCGTCGACCGATATCTGCATCTGCAGGATCAGTTTTCTCATCGTCGTTCTCCTGATTGAGCTCTGGTGTCACCAGCGCCAGGTCAGGCGGCGTTGGTTATTGCTTTACTTTCGGAACCATTGACATGAGCGAAAAATGATGTCAATAGTAAAGTGATTTAAAAATGGAAGCATTTAAATGTCGACCAGGGAAAGATCCGGCTGTCCCATCAGCCTATCGCTCGAATTGCTCGGTGACCGCTGGACGCTGCTGATCATCCGCGACATGATTTTCGCGGAAAAAAGGCACTTCCGGGAGTTCCTGCTATCAGGCGAAGGCATCTCGTCACGCACGCTGGCCGAGCGGCTGCAGACCTTGCAGGATGAGGGCATCGTCACCAGAAGCGACGACCCCACGCACAAGCTCAAGGCGATCTACAAGCTGACGGAGGCGGGCATCGACCTGTTGCCGGTGCTGGCGACGCTCGGCGCCTGGGGCAGCAAGTACCGCAACGCCGATGACGAGCTGGCAAGGATCGCCGATGAACTGGCCGCGGGCGGCGAGGCGGGCATGGAGCAGATAAAGAAGAAGCTGCGCGCCGAGCATATCGGCTAGCGAGCAAGGCCAGCCCTCCCTTCGGGCCGATGGCGGGCTAGATCGACACGACGTCGCCCAGCCTCACCCTTCCCATCCCGCAAATCGCTGTGGCCGGAGCCATGTCTGCTTCGGATTTCCATCGCCCGAACCACGGCCTCTTCCAGCCAGCGCGCGGTGGCGGGGGCGGCATGCATGCCGATTGGGCCCATGCCGCCATGCACGTAGAGCTCTTCGACCGCGGTGCGGCCGGCGACAGGCAGCCCGTCCGACAGCATGGGCGATTGCCGGGATAGACATTCGTCACCGGGGGTGAGCCGAGACCGGCCAGGATGCGCAGCGTGCGCGCCGCGATGCGAAGGCGTCTCGGCGCTAGCGCGCCGATCCACCTTCTCCAACAAGGGGAGAAGGTGAGGCGCGCCTTGTCCCGCCTGCGCTTCTACGCGTAGCCTAAGGAGCTAGCGGGAGGAGAATCGCTTGGACACCACTGTCGTTATTGTCGGCGCCGGGCCCGCCGGCCTTGCGGTCGGTGCCTGCCTGAAGCGGGCAGGAAGTGGATTTCATCCTGCTCGAAAAATCGCAGGAGATCGCGCCCGCCTGGCGGCGGCACTATCGGCGGCTGCATCTGCATACGGTCAAGTCGTTCTCGTCGCTGCCGTTCCTGCTCTTTCCCAAAAATTATCCGCGCTACGTGCCGCGCGAAATGGTGGTCCGCTATCTCGACGACTACGCGGAAAAATTCGATCTGCGCCCGCGCTTCGGTGTGACGGTGAAAGCCATTCGCCTCGGGGACGGCGGTTTTCTGGTCGAGACAGGATCGGACAACCTCAAGGCGCGCCATGTCGTTATCGCCAGCGGTAACAATGCCGAGCCGATCATCCCCCGGCTCCCTGCCATCGAGGCTTTCAAGGGCGAGGTGCTGCACAGCGCCGACTATACGCAAGCGGCGCCTTTTGCCGGCCGCTCGGTGCTGATCGTCGGCATGGGCAACACCGGCGCCGAGATCGCGCTCGACTTGGCGGAAAGTGGCGCGCGTCCGACCATTTCGGTGCGCAAGGGCGTCCACATCGTGCCGCGCCAGCTGTTTGGCGTGCCGATCCAGATGGTCGGCATCGCCAGCCGGCCAATGCCGCAGGCGCTGAACGACTGGATGTTTCCGATCATCCTCGATTTCGCGCTGGGCAAGCTCGAGAAATACGGCATCGTCAGGCCGAAACAGGGCATCCTGCAACAGATCGACGAAGTCGGCCGCATCCCGGTCATCGACGTCGGCACGGTCGACGCCATCACCAAAGGCGCCATCAAGATCGCGCCCGACATAGCGGGCTTCACCGAGCGCGGCGCTGCGTTCACCGACGGCAGGCAGGAAAATTTCGACGCCGTCATCCTCGCCACCGGCTATCGCCCGGGCTACGAAAAGTTTCTGCCCGTGGAATTGCAGCCGGAGCGCAGTGGCGTCAACGCCCGCGCCTCGCAACTCGGCCTCTACCTCGTCGGCTTCTACAATCCGGTCACCGGTCTGCTCAGGGAAATTGGACGCGAGGCGAAGGCAGTGGCGGCCGACATTGCTCGGCGAGGCTGAAAGGGGCGGCGTCGGCCAAGCTGCGGATCTCCCGCCTTGCGGGGAGATCGGCTATCCATCACAGCCCCGCCGCGTCGCCCTTATCGAGCAGCCATTGCCGCACGGCTTGCGTCGGTTCTGGGTGCCGTTGCTTGCGCGGCATCACGACATAGAAATCGTGCGTCCCACGCATCTCTGCGTTGATCGGCTGCACCAGCCGGCCGGCGGCAATGTCGGCAGCGACGAGAAACCGGCTGGCCAGCGCGATGCCCTGGCCGGCAATGGCGGCGTCGATCGCGAGGCCTGTCTGGTTGAAGCGCATGCGTTTGGCCTCGGTGGCCATCTTCAGCCCGAGCGCTCTCTCCATGAATTCCGGCCACAGATTGTGCGCGTCGTGCAACAGGACATGATGCTGGATATCGGCCGTCGCGATCTCGTTCGCCTCGGTAGGCAGCAGGGCAGGGCTGCAGATGGCGACGATCTGCTGTGGGAACAACAGGTCGACCATCAGGCCGGCGCCGAAGGGCGGGCGGCCTTGCCTGACCGCAATGTCGACGCCGTCGGCCTGAAAACTCGACAGGCTTTGGCTGGCCAGGATGCGCAAATCGACGAGCGGGTTGTGGGCGACGAACTCCGGCAGTTTGGGGATCAGCCATTTGGTGGCAAAGCTCGGCGTGACGCTGATCGTCAGCCGCGCCGGCTCGGGCCGCAACAGCAGCGTTGCCTCGGAGATCAGCTCGAAGGCGCGGCGAATGTTCGGCGCATAGGCACGTCCCTCATCGGTCAGCGCCAGGCCGCGCGGCAGCCGGTCGAACAGCTTTGCGCCGAGATCCGCCTCCAGCCCGCGTATATGCTGCGCCACCGCCCCTTGCGTCACGTTCAGCTCCTGCGCGGCGATGCGGAAGTTGAGATGACGCGCGGCGGCTTCGAAGGCACGCAGCGCATTCAACGGCGGCAGGCTCAGGAAGGCTTCGGGCATGCAGGAGTTTTTCTACAGCTTGATTTCAGGCTTTCTGGTTCGAACCAGATGGCAACACCGTTTATAGCATTGCTCGAAGGTCGGAAACATGGGCTTCAGAGTCCCGCCAACCCGTGCGAAGGAAAATCAAGATGAATGTAGAAAAAGTGGCAGTGGTCGTCGCCGGTGGCAGCGGCATGGGTGCGGCGGCGGCCAAGCGGCTGGCGGCGGACGGGTTCAAGGTCGCGATCCTGTCGTCCTCAGGTAAGGGCGAGGCCTTGGCGAAAGAGCTTGGTGGCCTCGGCGTCACCGGCTCCAACCAGTCGAATGACGATCTGCAGCGGCTCGCCGACCTCACGCTCGAGCGCTACGGCCGCATCGACGTGCTGGTCAACAGCGGCGGCCACGGGCCACGCGCGCCGATCCTCGAAATCACCGACGAGCAGTGGCACACCGGTCTCGACGTCTATCTGATGAACGTCATCCGGCCGGTGCGCATCGTGGCGCCGCAGATGATCAAGCAGAGGGCCGGCGCCATCATCAACATCTCGACCGCCTGGGTGGTCGAGCCGAGCCCGATGTTCCCGACATCCGCCGTGTTCCGCGCCGGTCTTGCCGCCTACACCAAGATCTTCGCCAACACCTACGCCGCCGACAATGTGCGCATGAACAATGTGCTGCCCGGCTGGATCGACAGCCTGCCGGCCACCGAGGAGCGCCGCGACAGCGTGCCGATGCAGCGCTACGGCACCTCGGAGGAAATTGCCGCGACCATCGCCTTCCTCGCTTCCGAAGGTGCGGGCTACATCACCGGCCAGAACATCCGCGTCGACGGCGGCATCATCGGCGCGATCTGACCGCGCGGTCGCCTCGCGTGAGCCGGCGCGTCACTCCTTCACCGCGCCGGTCATCGACGAGACATAGTGCTCGACGAAGAACGAATAGAGCACCACCACCGGCAGCGAGCCGATCAGCGCTCCCGCCATCAGCGCCCCCCATTCGTAGACGTCGGAGCGCACCAACTCGGTCAGCACACCCACCGGCACGGTCTTGTTTTCCGAGGACTGGATGAATGTCAGCGCGTAGATGAACTCGTTCCATGACAGGGTGAAGGCGAATATGCCGGCGGAGATCAGGCCGGGCACCGACAGCGGCAGCACGATCTTGGTGAGGATCTGCGACCGGCTCGCTCCGTCTATCAGCGCGCATTCTTCCAGTTCGAACGGGATGGAGCGGAAGTAACCCATCAACAGCCACGTGCAGAACGGCACCAGGAAGGTCGGATAGGTAAGGATGAGTGCGAAGGGCGTGTCGTAGAGCCCGAGGTTGAACACCATCACCGACAGCGGAATGAACAGGATCGAGGGCGGCACCAGATAGGCGAGGAAGATGCCGAGGCCGACCTGCCGCGCCCCGGAAAAGCGCAACCGCTCGATCGCATAGGCGGCGAACACCGACGCCAGCAGCGACAGGAACGTGGCGGCGGTCGAGATGATGATCGTGTTGAGCAGCCAGCCCGGATAGGAGGTTTCGAACAGGAGATAGCGGATATGCTCCAATGTCGGATGCACCACCCAGAACGGATTGAACTGCGCATAGTCGGTCATCTCGAGATTGGGCTTAACCGCCGTGATCGTCATCCAGTAAAATGGAAACAAAAGCACGAAGACGAACACCAGCAGCGGCAGATAGACCGTCACCACGCGGCGCGGCAGGCTCTGCAGGTAGCCCATGCCGCCTTCGTCGATATCCCCACGTTTCGCCTTCCTTGTCGCGGCCGTCTTGACCATGTCAGTCTCCGCCGCCTTGTTGCCATTTGCGGCGTTGCAGGCCGAAATAGCTGAACAGGATCGCCGCCAGCAGGAACGGGATCATGGCCACCGCGATGGCCGCGCCCTCGCCAAGCTGGCCGCCGGAAATGCCGCGCTGGAAAGACAATGTCGCCATCAGATGCGTGGCATTCACCGGTCCGCCGCGGGTCAGCACGTAGATCAGCTGGAAATCGGTGAAGGTGAAAAGCACCGAGAAGGTCATGGTGATGGCGATGATCGGCGTCAGCAGCGGCAGCGTCACATAACGAAACAACTGCCAGCGACTGGCGCCGTCGAGCGTGGCCGCCTCGTAGAGCGACTGCGGAATGGTCTGCAGGCCGGCGAGCAGCGTGATGGCGACGAAAGGAATGCCGCGCCAGACGTTGGCGGCGATAACCGAAGCGCGCGCATTCTCCGGATCGCCGAGGAAATTGATGCGGTGGTCGATCAGGCCCATTTGCTGCAGCGCCCAGGACAGGATGGAGAACTGCGAATCGTAGATCCACCAGAAGGCGATGGCTGACAGTACAGTGGGCACCACCCAGGGCAGCAGGACTATCGCGCGGAAGAACGATTTGAACGGCAGGTTTTCATTGAGGATGAGCGCCAGCCACAGGCCGAGCACGAACTTCAGGATCGAGGCGCTGACCGTGTAGAGCAGCGTGTTGAAGACGGAGAGCCAGAAGACGTTGTCATTCCAAAGGTACTGATAATTCTCGACGCCGATGAAGATGCCGGGGCGGCCGATCCGGGCATCGGTGAAACCGAGCCAGACGCCCAGCCCGAGCGGATAGGTCAGGAAGACCAGCAGCAGCGCCGCCGCCGGCAGCATGAAGCCGAAGCCCAGCGCGTTGCGGCTTTCGGAGATCCGCGAAAGCATCGACGGACGCGGCTGGGCGGCAACGGACGGCACGGCCATGGAGGGCTCCTCATCGGGGAATCAGGTCACGGCGTCAACGGCCGCCATGGGATTGTGCGACGGGCCGGGCAGCGCACTAGACGCTGCCCGGCGGTGCCGTGATCAAACGCGGTAGTAGCGGTTGGCGCGCTTCTCCGCCTCCTCCATCGCCTCCTGCGGCGTCGCCTGGCCGGTCACCGCCTTGGCAAACATGTCGACCAGGACATAGTCGGCCATGGTCGCCGCCGAGGCATAGCCGAGCGGCCCGGCATAGCCGTTGGGGCGCAGCGTCGCCGAGGCCTTGGCATAGGCGGCATTGTTCGGGTCGGCCGTCCACACTGGATTGTTGTCGAAGGCCTTCAGCGTCTGGCAGCAATAGCCCGCCGAGGAGGTGATCCAGTCGGTCATCTGCGGATCCTCGAACATGAACTGCAGATAGGCCTTGGCCGCATTGGGGTAGGGCGTGTAGTTGAAGATGACGGCGGTGGTCACCTGGAACAGTTCGACCGATTTCCCGACGGGACCGATCGGCAGGTTGGTGGTGCGGATGTCCTTGGCGATCTCAGCCAGCTTCGGATCGTTGTCCTTGTTGATCTTGGCCGTATTGTAGGCGGAAATGCCGTTGGCGATGACGCCGAGTTCGCCGGCCAGGAAGGCGCGGTTGTTATTGACGTCGAGCCAGCTTTCGGTCCCGGGAATGAAGGTCTTGTAGAGTTCCTGCGCGTATCCGATCGCCTTTAGCGTCTCGGGGCTGTTGATCGCCACCTTGCCGCTCTCGTCGACCATCTGGCCGCCATGGCTCCACAGCAGCCAGTGCGCGTAATTGTTGCCGTCGCCGACGCCGTGGCCGTGCGTGAAGCCAGCCGGATGTCCCTTCGCCTGCAACGCCTTGCAAAGCTCGAGGAAGCCTGCCGTGTCCTTCGGAAATTCGGAGAAGCCGGCCTCCTTCACCCAGCTTTCGCGATAGACGATGGCATTGCCGATCGTGGCCAGCGGCAGGCCGACGAACTTGCCGTCCCGCGTCGCATATTGCTTTGGTCCGTCGTGCCAGCCGCCATATTTCGAGCCCAGATACTCGCCGAGCTCGGTCACGTCGTGCAGCTTGTCGGGATATTGATGCGGGTCGTCGAACCAGACGAACATGAGGTCCGGGCCGGAACCGACATTGGCGGCGACCGCTGCCTTGGGGCGAATGTCCTCCCAGCTTTCCTTGTCGACACGAACCTCGACACCTGTCGCCTCGGTGAAGCGCTTGGTGTTGGCCAGCCATTGATCCTCATCGCCCTTGACGAAGGGCGACCAGCGCAGCAGCCGCAGCTTTGCGCCTTCCTCGGGCTTGTATTTCAAGCCCTCCTGGGCAAAAGCCGGCGAGCCGACGAACCGGCTTCCCAGAGCTCCCGCCGCGGCACCTGCGGTCGTGCGGATTACATCGCGTCTCGTGAATTTCATGGTCGTCTCCTCCGGTTTATCTTCCTTGCTATGCGGTCCTTACCATCCGTTACGCGTTTCAAATCGTGTTCCGGTCTTGCCGTCAAAGAGATGAATCAGGCCAGGCGCGGCAGAGAGGCGTATGGATTCGCCCGGTGTTAAGGCATGGCGTTCGCGGAAATTGGCGACGATCTCGTCGCCGCCGGCGGTGCGGCCGATGATCTGCACTTCCGACCCGGTCGGCTCGACCACCGCGACGGGGACTGGAATGCCTTGGTCTGACGATAGCCGCAAATGCTCGGGCCGTATTCCCAGCACCACCGGATGACCGTTGCCAACGGCCGGCGCGCCGGCCAGCGGCACGGAAATTCCCCCGGCGCCGCGAAAGGACGGAGACCCGTCGGTGACGATCTCGCCCTTGATCAGGTTCATGGCGGGCGAGCCGATGAAACTGGCGACGAAGAGATTGTTTGGCCTGTCGTAGAGCTCCAGCGGCGGTCCGATCTGTTCGACGATGCCGTCATGCATGACGACGATCTTGTCGGCCATGGTCATGGCCTCGATCTGGTCGTGGGTGACATAGACTGTGGTCGTCTTGAGCCGCTGGTGCAGTTCCTTGATCTCGGCGCGCATCTGCACCCTGAGCTTGGCGTCGAGATTGGAGAGCGGTTCGTCGAACAGGAAAACCTGTGGATCGCGCACGATCGCCCGGCCCATGGCGACGCGCTGGCGCTGGCCGCCGGAAAGCTGGCGCGGATATCGCGTCAGCAATGGCACCAGCCCGAGGATTTCGGCGGCGCGCTGAATGCTGGTAGCGCAATCGGCCTTCGAAACACCTTTGAGCATGAGCGAGAACGCCATGTTCTCGGCGACCGTCATGTGCGGGTAGAGCGCGTAGTTCTGGAACACCATGGCAACGTCGCGCTCTTTCGGCGCAACGTTGTTGACGACCCGATCCCCGATCGCGATCTCGCCCCGAGAAATCTTTTCCAGGCCGGCGATCATCCTGAGAAGGGTCGATTTTCCGCAACCCGACGGGCCGACCAGCGTGACGAATTCGCCGTCGTCGATATCCACACTGACGCCATGCAGGACCTCGACGGTCCCGAACGATTTGTAAACATCGCCGATCGCGACAGACGCCATCGATCTCCTCCCGAATGCTTCTTGCGACGCCCCGAAGGAAACCGCTCCTCTCCCGCCTCGCGACCGTCTCCCATTCCCCCAACAGGTCGCGTGACGATCAGACGGTAGCGCTACCAAGCCTGCCTGTAAAGCGGCCATGCGGCCGGTGCTCTTGTCATTCGGAACACCGGCGCAATGACCGGTTCGCCGGCAAACTACCCCCCATTCACAAAAGCCAGCACCAGCTTCTGCAGGTTTCCGCCGGGGCCGAATTCGACCCGGTCGAAGTCGCGGCTCGCCTGCCGCTGAGCCAGCGAGATCTGGGCGAGTTGCCTCGTCAGCTCGGTTCTGATCTTGCTGCAGGCGGGGTCATCAGTAACGGTCAGGCCGACGCTCACCGCCTCGATCTTGCGCACCATCTCGGCGATGGCTGCGCCATGCACTCTCTCGTGGGCGGCGAGCCCGGCGATGAACACCGTCCAGTTCTTCTGGACGGAAGCCGGCAACGGTTCGGCCGGCTTCGGCAAGGTGTAGGTGATGATCAGTTTCGGGCGCGCCGATTTGAGCACGCAGGCGTCGCCTTGCGGCCTGTAGTCCCTGGTCCAGGTCAGCTTGAAATTGGTGTGCGCAATGACCCGACCCTTGCCGAGCAAGGGGCCGGCTTCGCCGATCGCGGCATAGAGTTCCGGGCCGGTCCGCCCTGCGATGGCGTAGGTCTCGACCTTTTCGACCGGCTTCCAGTCGGCCCGTGCCGGCGACGCCAGCAGGGAGGCCGCGAACAGGAGAAAGAACATGGCTGGTTTCATGGAAACGTCAGAGACACTGGGCTGAGGCAAAGATCAACCCGGCGCAATGCACTCAGGTCCCACGGCAGGCCGCGTCATAGTCGGCCAGCACCTGATCGACAGCTTCGAGAAGGATAGCCTCGGGATTGCCCGCCGGCCCGAGTTCGGCCGGCAGCGCCGGCAGGAATTGCCGCATCAGCGTTTCGGGAATGGCAACGTCGTCCAGCGCCTTGCGCAGGCGCTCGACGGCCGCGACAGCGGTGGGGTTGCTCCAATAATAGCGGATGCGGTCGCTGTAGCTGTAATGCCGCTGCACATAGAGCTCTGCTTCATTGCCGTGATAGTGGCTGTGCCAATGGCCGGGGGCTGCCAGCATCGCGCTTTCCATGGTCCGGGCGAGCGACCGGTCGCCATAGTCCCTGGCCATTTCGGAGGCGATCAGGTCGAGCCCGTAAAGCGCCTCGCGCAAGACGAAGGTCAGGCCGGGGCCGACCTTGAGGATAGGAAAGCCGTTTGCGACCAGCGCGGTCAAAGCCGCACGGGTCTGGTAGTCGGTCGAATGCGCCTCGTAGACGAGCGACGGCTGCTCATCGAGCAAGCCGGTCAGGCCCTTGGATTTTTCGGGCGCGTAGGCGACGACATTTTGGCTGCCGAATTCCATGCCCGGCTGCACCACCACGGCCATGACGCGGCCGAACGCCTCGGTCAGGCCTTCGCGGGCAAAGATCTCCCGGTGAACCTCGATCGTGCGCCGCGCCGCCGCCGCCTCGGTCGGCTTCAACTCGCTGATCGCATGGTCGACGCCGCCGGGGGCGGGAACTTCGGTGCCGATGATGTAGACCGGCAAGGTGCTGCCTGCGGCGTGCGCGCCCGTTTCGGCCGCCTTTGCCAGCCGCGCCGCCCGGGTGGCGATGGTCTCGTCGTCAAGCGCCGCCGGCTCGCCGGCGCAGCCCATCGATGCGTCGAGATGGATCTTGGTGAAGCCGGCCGCGATATAGGCGCCGACCATGGCCTCGGCCTTGTCCATCGCCTGCGCCGCCGGCTCTGCGCGCCACGGGTTCGGTCCCAGATGGTCGCCGCCGAAGATGATACGCGAGGCTTCCAGCCCCTCGCGGCAGGCGATCTCCAGCACGAAGGCGACGAACAGCGCCGGGGTCATTCCGGTATAGCCGCCGAACTGGTTGACCTGATTGCAGGTTGCCTCAATCAGCAGGTTTTTCTCCCTGTCGGCAACGGCGCGCCTGATCGCCGTCTGGATCACCAGCGGATGCGCGGAGCAGATCGAGGTGATGCCGTAGGGCGAGCCGTTTTTGCGCGCGCTGGCGAGGCCTGCAAGCGGGTTGGCGCTCATGTCCGTCTCGCTGTTCCCTTGATGAATTGATCGAGTCCGTCGAAGCTGGTGACGCCCTCCATCGGGCCGCGCCGGGTGACGTTGCGGGCGCCGGCGGCATTGGCATAAAGCAGCGCCTTGCCGGGCTCCATCCCCTGGCGGCGGCAGGTCAGGTAGGTGGCGCCGAAACAATCGCCGGCGCCCGTCGGGTCGACTTCCTCGACCTGAAAACCGGCGCAGTCGATCCTGGCGCCGTCGGCGCCGAACCAGGAAGAGCCGTCAGCACCGCGCTTCAGCACGATCTCGCCGACGCCCCTGGCAAACAGCGCCGCCACCGCCCGGTGCTCGTCATCGACGCCCGCCGTAGCGAGCAATTCGTCGCCGGACGGCAGCAGCAGGTCGGCATCGTCGATGAGTGCGGAAAACAGTGCGCCGTCGGAGCCGTCGATCAGCTCCTTGCGCACATTCGGGTCGAATGAGGTCGAGCCGCCGCGGGCACGAACCGCCTTCACTGCGTAGCTGACGATCTCCTTCAGCCCTGCCACCGACAGCGTCGATCCCATGATATGCAGATGGCCGGCCCTGTCCGCCAGCAGGCGCGCAGCAGTGGTCAGGTGGATCTGCCCGGCGGCGGATTCGGCGATGTTGTAGACGAAGTCCCTGATACCATCGGGCCGGTAGCGCACGAAGGCGCATCCCGTCGGGAAGCGGTCGCTGATATCGACGGCTGAGACGTCGACGCCGTCGCGCTCCAGCCTGTCCAGGTTGAGCGTGCCGAAATCGTCGCGGCCGACGCAGCCGATAATGCCGGCGCCGCCTCCCAGCCGGGCGACCTGATCGATGAAGATCGCCGGCGCACCGCTGGGGAATGGCCCGACAAGCGATTGCGGCTCGAGGAAGCCGAAACCCCGTTCCGTCGCCATGATCTCGACCAGGATTTCGCCGGCGACAATCGTTGGCCCCACGGCCTCGGCGGCGATCTCGCTTCGGCGCGAAAGGCTCATGCTTGCGATTCCTCTCACACGCAAACTGATTGCTTGCCCGCGCAGTTATCCGACGCAAGTGTTTATCGGGTAAATCGCACATACAGCGAAGTCAATAAAACTCTACATGCGTATAGTTTATCTGTTTCCGCGCGTACACATTGCAGGATTCGGGTGGCTGGTATCGTGGCACCGTGCAAATCAGGCGTCGACCGCAGCGAAAGGACAGCCATGCTCACGCTTCATGATTATTTGCCGTCGCAAAACGGTTGGAAGGCGAGGGTCGTGCTCGGCCTGCTCAACATTCCCTATGAAAGCCGCCTGGTGTCGATTTTCGAGGGCGAGAGCCACACCGACGCCTTCCTGAAGCTCAACCCGGCCGGCGCCGTTCCTGTGCTCGAACTCGAGGATGGCCGTGCTATCGCCGAATCGAATGCGATCCTCATTTATCTCGCCGAAGGCACGCCCTTGCTGCCGGCGGATCGCTATGTCAGCGCGAAAGTTATGCAATGGCTGTTCTTCGAACAGTACCATGTCGAGCCGGTCATCGGCTCCCTGCGCTTCTGGACGCTGGCCGGAAGGCTGGAGCGCAACCAGGCGACGCTTCCGGCCAAGCGCGAAGCCGGCGCCCGCACGCTGGCAGCGCTGGAGCGCAGCCTGAACGACACGCCGTTCCTTGTCGGCGACATGCTCACCATCGCCGACATTGCTGTCTATGCCTACGGCCACCGTGCCGAAGATTGCGGCTTTGCGCTGGCGGCTTATCCGGCGGTTCGTGCCTGGACGGGCCGGGTACGCGACGCCATCGGTCCCGGCTATCCCGTGCATCTCTACAGCATCGATCGGCATTCGGCTGCTTGAAGGCAAAAGGCGCGTTCACCTTGCTTAGTCGAAAAGAAGACCCAGATTCTGCTTTGTCGGCGGCTTTCGCTCGCAATCCGTTGACTGGATGGCCGGATCCCGGCGTCAACTCGACGACCTGCCGGCACTTAGCATGGAGGTGACCATGACACGCGACGACATCATTTCGGTGTTGGGGCCGGTAGACGAGGCGGTCATAGCCGACATCGCGCTGACCGGCGCCACCCTTCAAGAACTGCGCGAGGCGTTCGCCTGGCTCGGTGCCGACGAGGCGCTGGTCAACGAGGGCCGCCCCTTGCCGGGAACGAAGGTGGCGCGGCTGATCGAAATTCTCGATATGCCGGACGACGAGGACGGCCGGCAAGCGGCGGCGCAGTAGGCTGTAGGCGTAGGGTATCGGTCTGCGCCACCTTATTCCCTATTCCCTACGGCCTATTCCCTCCCCTTACGCCCTCGACAGCAGCCGGCGCATGATCAGCGAGGCGTGGCCGCCAACGCCGTGCGCGGCCGTGCGGCGCTCGACCACTTCGAAACCGTGCTTGCGATAGAAGGCGATCGCCCGGTCGTTGCCCTCGATCACTTCCAGCGCAATGCTGGGGATGCCGGCATGCGCGACAAGCACCGCGTGCAGCAGGTCGGTGGCGAGCCCGCTGCCGAACTCTGTCTTGTCGATGTGCAGCCGGTCGAGCAGGACATCGCCACGATCGTCCATCGCCGCCATCGCGTAGCCGGCGATCGAACCGTCCGGCCGTTCGGCCACGAACGACATCTTGTTGTCGTCCGCAAGTTCCTCGGCCAGCCGCTCGGGCGCATGCTTGTCGTCCGAGAGCCGCGCAGTGGTCTCTGGCCCCATAATCGCCGAATAGGTGCGCCGCCAGGATTCCCCCAACAGCCGCGACACCGCCGCTATATTTTTCTCGGTCATCGCCCTGATCTGAACCATGGCCTAAATCCTCACCGCCTCACCCGCGACTTCAGCCAACGATCGAAGGCCACGGCGAGGATCAGGATCAGGCCGATGACGATGCTTTGTGTGTAGGACGAGACATTGTTGAACTGCAGCCCGTTCTGCAGCACGCCGATCAGTGCTGCGCCCACCACCGTGCCGCCGACTGAGCCGATGCCGCCGAATAGCGAGGTGCCGCCGATGACCACGGCCGAAATCACCGTAAGCTCGTAGCCGATGCCGGCCACGGCTTCGGAGGAGTTGAGCCGTGCTGACAAAACGAAGGCGGCCAGCCCGGCGAAGAAGCCGACGATGACATAGACCGAGATCAGAATGCGGTCGACGCGCAGGCCCGACAGGCGTGCGGCCTCGGCATTGCCGCCGACGGCATAGACGGCGCGGCCATAGCGCGTATAGCGCAGCACGATGTGGCACAGGATGGCCGCCGCCGCGAAGATGATCGCCGGCACCGGCACCGGTCCGATGAGCCCGGTGCCGAACCAGCGCATCGAGGCGTCGAAACCGGAGATCGGTCCACCATTGGAGATGGTCAGCGTCAGGCCGCGAAACACTGTGAGACCACCCAGCGTGACGACGAAGGGCGGTACTTTCAGCCGGGTGATGGCAAAGCCCTGGACGCCGCCGGCCAGCGCCCCGACGATGACGGCGGCAAGCAAGGCGGCGAACCAGCCATAGCCTTGCGTGCCCGTGGTCGACAGCGACAGCGTGTTGGCGGTGCCGCCCTTGGCCACCACCGCGGCCACCATGCCGCAGAAGGCGAGCAGTGAGCCGACCGACAGGTCGATGCCGGCAGTGAGGATGACGAAGGTCATGCCGAGCGCGATCAGCCCGGTGATCGAGATCTGCCTCAAAATGTTGAACAGGTTGATTGGATCGATGAAGCTAGGCTTCAGCACGGTGAAGATGACGATCAACACCGCCAGGAACATCAGCGGCCCAAAACTCATCAGAAGCCGCGCGATGTTGATGCCGCTGCGCTGGGTCTGTTCGGTGGTGCTGGTCATTGCGTTGCGTCCTGCTTGCGGTCGAGCGCCATCAGTTCCATCAGTTTTTCCTCGGTCGCTTCGATGCCCGGCATTTCGCCAGTGATACGGCCGCGCCGCATGGTGACGATGCGATCCGATACCGCCAGCACCTCCGGCAGCTCCGACGAGATCATCATGATGGCGATGCCGCGTGCGGCAAGCTGCACCAGGATCTGGTGCACTTCGGCCTTGGCGCCGACATCGACGCCGCGCGTCGGCTCGTCGACGATAAGTACTTTCGGGTCGCGCGCCAGCCAGCGGGCCAGGATCACCTTTTGCTGATTGCCGCCGGACAGGCCCTCGATCGCCTGCTCGGGCGAGGCCATGCGGATCGACAGTGCCTTGCGATAGCCGGCCAGCGCCTCGCGCTCGCGCCGTTCGGCCATGAAGCCGGCCCCATTGCTGTAGCGGCCGAGCGAGGCGATGGAGAAATTGTTGAGAATGCCAAGTGCTGCAAAAATCGCCTGGTGCTTGCGGTCTTCCGGCACCAGGCCGATGCCGAGTTTGATGGCGTCGGCGGGCGAAGCCAGGGCGATCGGCTTGCCGTCGAGCGCAATCGTGCCGGCCGCGATGCGGTCGGCGCCGAAAATGGCGCGGGCAAGCTCGGTGCGGCCGGAACCGACGAGACCGGCAACGCCGAGGATTTCGCCGGCCTTCAGATCGAGGTTGACACCTTCGAGCACGATGGCGTGCGGCGCCAGCGGATCGCGCACCGTCCGCAGCCCGCGCACCGAGAGCCGGACCTCGCCGGCGACGTCGCGCTGCGTCGGCCGCGCGTAGAGTTCGGAGGCGGCGCGGCCGACCATCTTCTCGATGATCTTCGGAATCTGGATCGGCCGGCCGTCGCGGTCGAGATGACCGGCCAGCCTGCCGTCCCGCAGCACGGTCATGCGGTCGCAAATGGCGGACGCTTCTTCCAGCCGGTGGGTGACGAACATGATGGCGACACCGTCCTTGCGCAGCCTGTCCATGATCGACATCAGTTTCTGCACCTCGGTCTCGGTCAGCGCCGAGGTCGGCTCGTCCATGATGATCAGGCGGCTTTCCAGCGACAGAGCGCGGGCGATTTCGACCAGCTGCTGTTCGGCTACCGACAGCGAGGACACCGGCGTCGCCGGATCGATGTCGAGACCGACGCGGGCGATGATCGCGCGCGAGGCGTCCTCCATCCTGCGCCAGCTGACCAGCCCGAGCGGCCCGAGCGGCGCGCGGCCGATGAAAATGTTTTCCGCAACCGTCAGCGTCGGGATCAGGCTCAGTTCCTGATAGATGGTGACGATGCCATGCCGCTTCGCATCCTGCGGACTGGACGGCGCGTAGTCGGCGCCGTCGAAGACGATGCGGCCGCTTGACTGCGGCATCACGCCGGACAGGATTTTCAACAGCGTCGACTTGCCGGCGCCGTTCTCGCCGAGCAGGCCAAGGATCTCACTGGGCCGCACCTCGAGCGAAACGTCGATGAGCGCGGTGACGCCGGAAAAATGCTTGGTCACGCCTTCGACGGAAAGGAGCGGGGGCGATGATGCGGTGGGTTCAACGGCGGACAAGCATTGCTCCCGGATTGCGATAGGCAGCGGGACAGCGCCCCCCTCTGTCCTGCCGGACATCTCCCCCACACGGGGGGAGATCAGCAGTTTTGCCGGCAGCACTATTTCTATAACGTTGGCGATTGGCGAAAGCAGACGTGACGGCCAATCTCCCCCCAAGTGGGGGCGATGTCCGGCAGGACAGAGGGGGGCGCGACAGAGCGCGACCTCCACCCGTCATGGGCCCTACTCTCACTTCGTCTCGTTCAACCTCTCCGCCTTGTCGAGATTGTCCTTGCCGATGACGATCGGCGTCAACAGCACCAGCTTCTCCTTCGGCTCGGTCTTGTCCCTGGCGAAGGCGACCGCGATCTGCACCGCCTTGCGCGACTGTTCGCCGGGGAACTGCTCGACCGTGCCGGCGAGCTTGCCGTCGCGCACGGCGACCAGCGCTTCCGGCAGCGCGTCGAAGCCGTAGATCTTGACGTCGGTGAAGTTGCGCGCGGCACAGGCTTCGAGCGCGCCGAGCGCCATGTCGTCATTGGCGCAGATGATGGCGTCCGGCTTGCCGTTGGCGGCAAGCCCGGCCTCGGTCACCGACAGCGCTTCGGCGCGGGCGAAATTAGCGGTCTGCTCGAAGATGATCTGGTACTTGTCCTTGAGCGGATCGAGCACATTGTGGACGCCTTTGTTGCGGTCGATCGCGGGCCCGGCACCCGGCTGGCCCTGCAAATGGAACAGCTTGGCGCCGTTGGGGAACGCCGCCACCATGGCCTGCGCCTCGGCCTCGCCGCCCTTGACATTGTCGGCGCCGACATGGGCCAGAATGCCCTCGACGCCGTCAACGCGGCGGTCGATAGTGACCACGGGAACCCCGGCCTTGACCGCTTCCTCGATCGCCGGCGCCAGCGCGTTGACGTCAAGCGGCGAAATCACGATGGCGTTGACCTTCTGCACAAGTGCGGCCTCGATGTCGGCGGTCTGCTTCGGCGCCGAGTTCTGGCCGTCGCTCTCGGTCAGATTGACGCCTTGCGCCTGCGCCTCCGCCTTGATCTCGTTCAGCATGTGCACAAAGAACGGAAAGCCGAGATTGGGCACCGAGCCCAATATGGTCAATTTGTCGGCGGCAAAGGCCATGGGCGCGGCCAGCGCCATGGCGCCGGTCGCCACGGTCGACAACAGGAATTCGCGTCTGTTCATCAGATATCCTCCACATGAACGCAGGAGCCCGAAACCGGGAGCGGCTCGGGACGGTCCTTGCGTCAATTCAAAAATGGAGTGTCCTGTGAACGCCCCGAGGGGACGCGAGGCGCTCCAGCCGGTCCGCCGCAACGTTCTCCTCCGCACGGCGCCGACCGGAGGATGCTAGCCAAGGAAAATCGATTACGCAAGGTGAGGCGAGGGGCTGAAACTGCTAATCTCCCCCCTTGTGGGGGAGATGTCCGGCAGGACAGAGGGGGGCGCTGTCCCGCCGACATTGGCCAATTTCACTTACATCTTTGAGCTAACCTCTACGCAGAATACTTGATGCGGGCGATCCTTCGCGCCCCCCTCTGCCTTGCCAGGCATCTCCCCACGAGGGGGGAGATTGGCAGCTTAGACGCCTCTACCTGTCGATGGTCGTCATCACCCGCTCATTGTAGCGCGGCCCTGAGACCTTGCCCGGCGCAAGGGCTGCGTCGAGCGCAGCAGTCTCGGCCGGGTCGAGCTGGATCGCGGCTGCAGCAACATTTTCTTCGAGATACTTGCGCCGCTTTGTCCCCGGGATCGGCACGATGTCGATGCCGAAACCGTCGCCCTTGCCGAGCACCCAGGCCAGCGCGATCTGTGCGGGCTTTGCCCCCTTGGCACTGGCCACCTCTTGCACCGCGGCGGCGGCCGCGACGTTGGCGTCGTAATTGGCGCCCTGGTAGCGCGGGTCGCCGCGGCGGAAATCGCCTTCCGGATAATCCTCGGCGCGCTTGACGTCGCCGGCGAGGAAACCGCGGCCGAGCGGCGCGAACGGCACCAGGCCGATGCCGAGCTTCTTGAGCAGCGGGATGATCTCCGGCTCCAGATTGCGCTCCCAAAGCGAATACTCGCTCTGCAGCGCCGAGACAGGGTGCACGGCATGCGCACGGCCGATATTCGCCGCGCCCGCTTCCGACAGGCCGAAGAAGCGCACTTTGCCATCGGCAACCAGCCGGCCGACCGTGCCGGCGACGTCTTCCATCGGCACCGCCGGATCGACGCGATGCTGGTAGTAAAGGTCGATATGGTCGGTGCCGAGCCGCTTCAGCGAGCCCTCCAGCGCCTCGCGGATATGGTCGGGCCGGCTGTCACGCTCCGTGCCGACCTGTCTGCCGTTTTCGATGCGGAAGCCGAATTTGGTGGCAAGGGTCACCTCATCGCGCCGGCCCTTCAGCGCCCGCCGGAGCAGTTCTTCATTGGCATAGGCGCCGTAGACTTCCGCCGTGTCGAGGAAGGTACAGCCGAGTTCGATGGCGCGGTGCAGGGTGGCGATCGATTCCGCCTCGTCGGCAGGGCCGTAGGACTGGCTCATGCCCATGCAGCCGAGGCCGATCACCGAGACCTGCAGCCCCTGGCTGCCGAGTTTGCGGGTGCTGAGGGTCATTGCCGTTCTCCTTGGGGCTGAGGAAACTATAGCGGCCGCTCCTCCAGTTTCCATAGCTGTTCGGCGGAAGAACAGCGCTTCCCTTGACAAAGCCCAGCCGCAAGCGCCCTTGCCGGCGGCCATTGGGGGCCATGGGGATACCAATGAAGAAGATCTACGAGAAGTCGACGCTGAACCGGCGTCAGCAGCTCTCGCGCGTCACCGCGCTCATAATTCCTTCGGACCACTAACCGAATATTGTCGTCGCCATTGCAAAGTCCGCTGCCGAGGCGCAGCGGTTTTTTGCTGCCGTCGGATCGTAGCGCTGCCAGAAGCAGGCGGTCAAAATTGACAGAGCGGCCGATCTCCAGCATCCTTATGCCGCCGCCATGTCTTGCGGTCTTGTGTATGAGTGAGCCATGGCCAGTTCCGTCACCAGCCAGAATTCCAAGCGCGCCGCGGTGCGCAAGGCGCTCGACCGCCACAAGGTCTACGTCACCGCGCAAAGCTTTTCCGGCGGCGTCTACTCGGCCCGCGTGCTGGTCGACGGCGAGGCCTACTGGGTCGACGAGTTCCGGCTGAGCCAGCTCCAGCAAGGGCTGTCCCCGGCCGAGCTAGACCTGACGCCCGCCTCAGACGATTGAGCGTGATCTCCACATTCTTCGCACCGCGCTGGGAAATTTGAAATGTTGGCGGGACAGCACTGTGCAGGAACGCGGCGCCGGAAAGGTTCGTCCGCCGCCGCCGCTCCCGCCTGACCCATGCCAACCCCGCCAACACTCAAGGCCTATCGCGCCAAGCGCGAATTTACGAAGACGCCGGAACCGGCGGGCGGGCTCATTTCAGGCGACGGCAACCGCTTCGTCGTCCACAAGCATCACGCCACCGCCGACCATTACGATTTGCGCCTGCAGGTCGGCGGCGTGCTGAAAAGCTGGGCGGTGCCGCGCGGGCCCTCGCTCAACCCGGCCGACAAGCGGCTCGCAGTTGAGACCGAGGACCATCCGCTCGAATATATCGACTTCGAGGGCGTCATTCCTGAAGGCGAATATGGCGGCGGGCCGATGATCGTCTGGGACACCGGCACGTGGGCGCCGATGGACGATGTCGACAAGAGCCTGCGCACCGGCGCCTTCAAGTTCCGGCTGGCCGGCGACAAGTTGAATGGCGGCTGGATGCTGACCCGTCTGAAGCCCAAGCCCGGCGAAGACAGCGAGAAGAAAAACTGGCTGCTGTTCAAGGAGCGCGATCTCGCCGCCGATACCGGCCTCGACATCCTGGAAGCGCGGCCGGAAAGCGTGAAGTCCGGCAAGCGCATCGAGGAGCTGGTGGCGCCGCCGAAAAAGCCGGCCCGCCTGCCCCCCAAACCCGGCGCGCTGAAACCCGGTGCGTTGCCCGGTGCGGTCAGGGGCGATCCGCCGTCGCGCATCGAGCCGCAGCTCGCCACGCAGGTGCCGAAGCCACCGGGTGGGCCAGTGGAAGACACAGGTGAACTCTGGTTGCACGAAATAAAATTCGACGGCTATCGTACCATGGCGCATGTCGGAGATGGCGAGGTCAGGTTGATCACCCGCGGCGGCATCGACTGTACGAAGCGTTACGGCGACCTGCCGCAAGCCTTTTCCCGGCTACCGCTCAGCCAGGCGATCATCGACGGCGAGATCATGGTGCTGGACGAGAAGGGCATCTCGCGTTTCGCGCTGCTGCAGGATGCGCTGTCGGCGGGTGCGGGCAGCAAGCTCCATTTCTATGCCTTCGACCTGCTGCATCTCGACGGCTGGGACCTCCGCAAGGCGCCGCTCGCAAACCGCAAGGCCCTGCTCGCCGAACTGCTAGCCGGGCAGGGCGCTACCTCCGCCATCCAGCTGAGCGACCATGTCGAAGGCGACGGACAGGGGCTTTACGATCAGGCCTCGATCCTTGGACTGGAAGGCGTCGTCTCCAAGCGCGCCAACGCCATCTACCAGAGCGGCCGCACGAAGAGCTGGACCAAGGTCAAAGCGCTTGAGACCGGCGATTTCATCATCGCCGGCTACACCGTTTCCGACGCGGCCGAAGGACTGGCGGCAATCGGCATGGCTGAATTCGCGGATGGTGAACTGCACTATCGCGGCAAGGTTGGCACCGGCTTCGATGCCGCGACGGCGGGCGACTTGCTGGCCCGGCTGCAGCCGCTGCGCGACGGCGCGACAGCACCCGAGGGTGTGCCGCGCGAGATCATGCGCGAGATGAAATGGGTGCGGCCGATGCTGTCGGCCCGCATCCACTACGCCAACCGCACGGCGGACAATTCGCTGCGCCACGGTGTGTTTCGGGGCTTGCGCGATGTCGGCCTGTCGACGCCGGTGTCGCCGAAGCGCAAGCGGCTGATCGCCGAAGCCGATCTCGCAACCATCTGGGTGACCAATCCGGAGCGGCGGCTGTTCGGCAAGACCGGACCGACCAAACTCGACATCGCCGTCTATTACGCGCTGGTCGGCGATTTCATGCTGCCGCACATTATGGGCCGCCCGGTGTCGCTGGTGCGCTGCCCGACGGGCCTGCCGAAGGACTGTTTCTTCCAGCGCCACGCCTTCACCGGCATGCCGCCGTCGGTGGTCACTTTTGACGCCACCAACTTCGAAGGTGAAACCAAATCCTATCTGTCGGTCGAGGGAGCAAAAGGCTATCTGGCACTCGCGCAGTTCGGCGTCGTTGAGTTCCACACCTGGGGCACGCATCGCTTGAGCCTCGACAAGCCCGACCAGATCGTTTTCGATCTCGATCCGGGTGAGGGCATCGCCTGGCGCGAGGTGGTCGAGGCCGCCGTCCACATCAAGGGCGAATTGGAGCGGTTCGGCCTGGTGCCGTTCGCCAAGACATCCGGCGGCAGCGGCATCCACATAACCGTGCCGGTGACGCAAAAGCAGAACTGGAAGAAGCTGCACCAGGCGACCAGCGCCATCTCCACGCACCTGGCGGCCACCGCGCCCGACACTTTCACCACCACAATGGGCAAGGAAAACCGCAAGCGCCGCATCTTCATCGACTATCACCGCAACGCGCGCGGCCACACCTCCGCGGCGCCTTATTCGCTGCGCGCCCGCACCAACCTGCCGGCGTCGACGCCGGTGAGTTGGGCAGACCTTGAGACGATCGATGCGCCGCAGGATCTGAACTATTCGTCCTTGCCGGGGCTGTTGGCGACGTCGGGCGATCCGTGGGCGGACATGGAGGATTTCGCAAGAGATTTGCCGTTGTTTTCGGGGAAGTAGATCGGGAGGTGTTGGCGATCCGGCACACCCCCCCTCTGTCCTGCCGGACATCTCCCCCGCAAGGGGGGAGATCGGATGTCGCCTCTGCTTTCGCCAATCGCAAACCTTGCAAGAGGAGCGATAAGGTTGAAGCTGCCAATCTCCCCACTTGCGGGGGAGATGTCCGGCAGGACAGAGGGGGGTGCTGTCCCTCCGGCATGACTTACTTCCCCAAGTCCATCGACCATGCGGACAATTTGAATTATCCTCCGTCGGTGCCCTCCAGCTCACCTGGAAGGTTTCGTCAGGAATTTGCCGGTATGTTTGGGGCCGGTGTAGGATTTGCGCAGTGCCAATCGTCCTCGGAACGAAGCGCTGCAGTAAGCATGATCCCGAAACGTGGGAACCGGTTTTCGGTTAAGATCATGCTCAGTCTGAAATGTCAGTGCATGGCCGCGTAGGAGAGTATCATGGCGCCCAGGGCAAGTTGGAAGGGTTACCTCAAGCTCAGCCTCGTCAGTTGTCCGGTCCGGCTCTATCCGGCAACGACCACCAGCGAGCGCATATCGTTCAACCAATTGCACAAGAAGACCCACAACCGCATCAACATGAAGCCGGTCGACCCTGAACTCGGCCTCGTCGAGCGCGCGGACTTGGTCAAGGGTTACGAATACGAGGACAAGCAGTACATCATCATCGATGAGGCCGACCTCGAAGCAGTGCGCATCGAATCCAATCACACGATGAACATCGAGGCCTTCGTCGACGAAGACGAGGTTGACGTCATCTATCAAGATGCGCCGTACTATATGGCGCCGGATGGCGCCATGGCGGAAGAAACCTTCGCCGTGCTGCGCGAGGCAATGCGCAAATCCGGCAAGCTGGCCATTGCCCGCCTTGTCCTGTCCAGCCGCGAGCGCGTGGTGACGATCGGCGCGCGCGAGAACGGCATGTTCGTGTGTACGTTGAGGAACCCGAACGAAGTGCGCGGCACGGCTGAATATTTCGGCAACATCCCTGCCGGCAAGCCCGATCCCGAAATGCTGCAATTGGCCGAAGCGCTGATCAAGCAGAAGGAAACCACCTTCGATCCGAAGAATTATGAGGACCGCTACGAGATCGCGCTGATGACGATGATCCGCGAGAAACTGAAGGGCCATAAGCCGATCATTGCGGCGGCGCCCGAGCGTGGCAATGTCATCAACCTCATGGACGCGTTGAAGGCGAGCCTGTCGCAATCAGCCAAGCCGCCGGCCAAGTCGAAGAGCAAGGCCGACGACGCTGAAAAACCTGCCGCCAAGGGTAAGGCGGGTGCGGCCAAGGAAAACCCGTTGAAGGCCAATCTGCTCAAGGCCGTCGGCAAGAGCAAGGGGTGACGGCGCCGACCGGTATAATCCCGGGCGCCGTCTTCGGCGCCATCGGCGCGCTGGCGGCATTTCCGCTGCGGCTCGCGGCCCGTGAGGTGGAGCGTCAGCACGGCCAGTTGCGGCGCGGCGTCACCAGGCGCACCAGCCATGTTGTGTTCGGCCGAACGCTGATCGCAAAGGCCGGCACGGCGAAGGGCGGCGATGCCGAGATCGAGCGCCGCGTTGCAGCCGAGGGCTCCGCTGGCCGAACACTCCTTAGCGAAAATGGCTTCCTGCGCCTGCTTGGTCTGATGAAGGCGCCGGAGGCGTCTTCGCTGTCCAGGCAGTCTCTCGTCGACCAGTCCAGACTGTCCGGTGCCGACCTCGACCTGCTCAGCCTGTTCGACGCCTTCGAGCACGATTGTGAACCCTACTCGTTCCGCGATCTGATCCTTGCCCGCAAATATGCCGGGCTGGTCGCCGGCGGTGCATCCTGGGGCGCGATCGCGCGCTCCGTGCATCGCTCCGGTCCGGTCGCTTCGCTCACCGCCAAATCGCTCAATGTCGGCTCGCAGCATGGCCGGCCCGATCAGATCTATCTCGAGGATGGCCAGAGCGAACTCGACGGCCAGCTGCTGTTCGATCTCGGCAGCGCAAGCGCAGCCGGCGACGACACGCTGGAAGAATTGTTCGCCGAGGCTGAAAGCGCGGAAGAGGAGGGCCGGCACGACGATGCCGCGGCGCTCTACCAACGCTGCCTCAGCATCGATCCGAGCGACGCCATCGCCGCGTTCAACCGCGCCAATTGCTTGCGTGGCGCCGGTCGCGTGGCCGACTCGGCGCATGACTATGCAAGAGCGATCAAGCTCGATCCGGCGTTCGTCGAGGCCTGGTTCAACCTCGCCGGGCTGATGAGCGACGAAGGCAAGATCGCCTCGGCGCGCCGGCATCTGGTCAAGGCCATTGCGCTCGACAAGAGCTACGCCGATCCGGTGTTCAACCTTGCCCGGCTGGAGTTCGACGCCGGCAATCTGACCGAAGCCCGCCGCCACTGGGTGCGCTATCTCGAACTCGATGCTGACAGCGAATGGGCGCGCACTGCGCAAAAGGGGATACAGTTCGTCGATCTGCAGCTGGCGCGGACGGCGGGGTGAGGCTGCCGTGGATAATCTTGTTCAGATTTCGAGTATGGGATTAACCGCGTGCTTCGTCGTTTTGGCGGTGCAGGAGGCCCACGAGCTGCTCTTCTACTGGAGCAATGGCTGGAATTTTTTCGAAGACAGCAAAATCAATTGGGGCACATATTACAACCGCAGAACTTGGCCATTTCCCCAGCGCCCCGAGGACCGTATGTCGAACAAGCAGCGCGTTTGCTTCGGCCGGCCATTCTTCATCGTGCTCGTGGGGGTTTTTGCAGCCATTTTCACCCATGTTTCCCTGCATCCGGAGCAGTGGCGTAAGGAAGTTCACGGTTCCAAAACCACCTACCACTATATCGGGGTCCAGCAGCCTGATGCCCACTAGCTTCCTCTTCGACGGCTTTGACACAGCCCCCCTCACCATCCTGCTGGCCCACGGCGCCGGCGCGTCGATGGATTCCCCCTCGATGACCGACACCGCCAAGGCGATCGCCACAGCCGGCTTCCAGGTTGCGCGCTTCGAATTCCACTATATGGCGGCGCGACGCTATGGCCAGCGCAAGCCGCCGCCGCGTGCCGAGACGGTCAACCCGGAATACATCAAGGCCATCGCCGATCTGAGGGCGAGGGGCGTCGCTGGTCCGCTCATCATCGGCGGCAAGTCGATGGGCGGGCGCGTCGCCTCGATGGTCGCCGACGAGATGTTCGCCAAGGGCGAGATTTCGGGCCTCGTCTGCCTCGGCTATCCCTTTCATCCGCCGGCCAAGCCCGAGCAACTCAGGACAAAACATCTCGCCGACCTCAAGACGCCGACGCTGATCTTCCAGGGCACCCGCGACGAGTTCGGCACGAAAGAAGAGGTCGCGACCTACGGCCTTTCCAAAGCCATCGAGGTGATCTGGCTGGAGGATGGCGACCACGACCTGAAGCCGCGCAAGAGCGTGTCGGGGTTTTCGACCGCCGATCATTTGAAGACGCTGGCCGGGACGGTGAAGGCGTGGACAGGGCGGATCGTTTCCTGATCGCCAAATGAAAATCGCCACCTTCAATATCAACAACATCAACAGCCGGCTGCAAAACCTGCTGGCGTGGCTGGCGGCAGCCAAGCCCGATGTCGTCTGCCTGCAGGAGCTGAAGGCGCGCGACCTGCAGTTTCCGCGCACGGCACTGGCCGACGCCGGCTATGGCGCGGTGTGGAAGGGCGAGCCGACCTGGAACGGCGTAGCCATACTGGCGCGAGGAGCCGAGCCGGTGCTGACCCGTGACGAACTGCCCGGCGATACCGCCGACAAGCAGAGCCGCTACATCGAGGCGGCGGTGTCGGGCGTCGTCATCGCCTGTCTCTACGCGCCCAACGGTAACCCGCAGCCGGGGCCGAAATTTCAGTACAAGCTGGCGTGGCACGCGCGGCTGGAGGCGCATGCCGCAGAACTGTTCGACACCGGCCTGCCGGTGGCGCTGGTCGGCGACTACAACATCGTGCCCGAGCCGCGCGACATCTACGCCACCCGCTCCTATGACGACAACGCGTTGGTGCAGCCGGAAAGCCGGGCGTCGTTCCAGCGTCTGCTCGAGCAGGGCTGGACCGATGCGCTGCGCAAGAAGCATCCGAAGGAAACGCTCTACACATTCTGGGACTACCGCCGCAACCGCTGGCCGCGCGATGCCGGGCTGCGGCTCGACCACATCTTGCTGTCGAAGAAACTGGCGCGCCGCCTCACCGCTGCCGGCATCGACCGCGATGTCAGAGGTGAGGACGGCGCCAGCGACCACGCGCCGGTATGGGTGGAATTGAAGTGAATTTGGCTGCGTGATCGCGCCCACTTTCGTGGGCGCAGTTTTGCGCTATTTGTTTCGCTGCGGCGGCCGCATGATGAGCAAGGTGCGGCACCGGAGGGGGAGTCCGATGGACAGGTTGGCCGAAAGGCTGTTTGCGCTTCCGCTGCTGGCGGCCGCTGTGGCTTGTCTGGTGCGGGCGTATCTCCTGCTCGGCGACAGAGATTTCAGCTGGAGCGGGATCGACCACATGCTGCACGGCCCAGCCACGCTGCAGCCCGTGGTGTTCCTGACCGTCGGCGGGCTTTGCCTGCTTGGCGCCCTGTTGTTCTGGGCTGGGCTGCTGCCGGGTCGGCGAAGCCAGCCTGCTGGAACGCCGCTTTTTGGCCGCGACGCCGGGATCGAATCTAAGGGTCGCCCGGGCTGGCGGCGCGCCTTCCTCATGTTGCCGGTGCTCGCCGTTCTGGCGCTGCTGGCCGACCACTTCCCTTGGGCGCGTGACGCCGGCCCGGGCGCTGAGGTCGTCGCCCCGAAGGAGCCCAAAGCCGAGCCGAAGGGCCAGGATATCGCCGGCGTCCCACCGGACTTGGCGACGCCGGCGGTTCCACCGAGTTCCCCGCCGCTCGCCATGCCTCCCGAGCCAACCCCGCCTGAGCAGGCTGCCAAACCGCCGGAACCGGCGCACCCTAGGCCTCCGGCTGCTCCCCCTCGGCCGCCACAAGTCGCACTCGCTCCGGCGACACCGCCACCGGAGACTGCTCCACCACCGGCTCCGGCCACGCCACCGCAAACCGTCGCGCCCTTGCCGCCGCCTCCGCCGGCGCTGCCGACCGAGCCCGACGGCCACCGCGACGCCGTCGTCTGGCTAGCCGTCTCGGCCGATGGCCGCGACATCATGAGCGCCAGCACCGACCATATGATCAAGCTCTGGGACGTCGCCGGCAAGCGGCTGATCCGCAACCTTGGTGAACACAAGGACATGGCGCGCACGGCGCTGTTCATGCCCGACGGCGCCACCGCGCTGACCGCCGGCGACGATGGCGAGATCGTGCTGCGAAAGCTTGCCGACGGCGCGGTGCTGCATGTCTTCTCGTCGGGCGCGAATGGCGGCGTGCGCAAGCTGGCGATCAGCCCGGACGGCAAGCGCGCCGTCAGTGGCCACGACACCGGCAACGTCATCGTCTGGGATCTCGTCAACAAGTCGGTGCTGCATGTGATGACCGGACATGACTGGCCGATCAGCACGGTCGCAATCTCGCCCGACGGCACGCGCGCGCTGAGCGGCTCCATCGACGGCACGCTGAAATTGTGGGACGTCGAAAGCGGCAAGCAATTGCGAAGCTGGCACGGCCACGAGCAAGGCACCTACGGCGCCGTCTTCACCGCCGACGGCCATCATGTCGTCACCGGCAGCGGCGACTACACGATCAAGCTCTGGGACCTCGACACGTTTAGGGAATTGCGCCGCTTCGAGGGCCACGAAGGCACCGTCTATACGCTGGCGCTGTCGGCCGACGGCAAGCGCCTGGCCTCCGGCTCGCTCGACGGCACGGCGCGGCTGTGGGATCTCGGCACTGGAGACCAGATCGCCATGTTCGACAGCCGCACCGGCCCGATCTACGCCGTTGCCTTCGCCACCGACGGCACACTGGTCACCGGCGGCGACGATCGCACCATCAGGGATTGGCCGGCGGCTGGCGGCGATGGCGAAATCCTGTTCGCCGGCGCACCGCAGTAGCGACATCAAATGCTTTGGATATTCCAGAACAGCCTGGCTTGCGCTATGGATTACTGGTGGCTGCAAATGGATTGGGGACGGTGAGCAACAACGACTGGGCGCCCAAAGTGGATACACCTGTCTACAGCCCGCCCAAGTCGCGTCGCCGAGGGGTCCTTACCGTCGTTCTGGTGTTGCTGGCGGCTTATGTGCTGCTCGGTCCTGGCCGAAATTATTATGTGCAGTGGTCGGCCATTAAGAAGATTCAAGCGGCTGTCCTGGCAAAGGATTATCGCGAGCAATTCCATCAGATCTCCGTGCTGGCCGACCTGGGAAATGCTGACGCACAGTACAATCTGGGATTAATGTACTGGCGTGGCCAGGGTATTGCCCAAAATGACAGGCAGGCGACCTACTGGTGGGGCAAAGCAGCCGAGCAAGGAAATGCAGATGCGGCATCCTTGCTCGCCCAGGCCTATTCCCATGGCCGAGGTGTCGAAAGAAACGACCAGCTGGCGTTAAAATTTGCCACACAGTCGGCCGACAAGGGCAACGCGAATGGTTACTATGCCATCGGCACCCTGTACGCGCAGGGCCAAGGTGTTCCGCAAAGCTATGAGCAAGCTCTCTCCTGGTGGCGCAAGGCAGCCGATGGCGGCAGTACCGAAGCTGCCTACTGCATCGGTCGATCCTATTATCTCGGTGAAGGCGTCGAGAAGGACGATCAGCTCGCCGTGACGTGGGTGCGAAAGGCGGTCGACAAGGGTGAGCCGAATGCCCAGTCTCTGTTGGGCACGCTGTATTCGCTTGGCCACGGCGTCGGTCAGGATGACCGCCTGGCCTTCGAATGGTGGATGAAGGCCGCGGTCGCCGGTGTGCCGGAAGCGCAATACTCATTAGCAAATGCGTATGAATTGGGAAAAGGCATCGGCAAGGACGACGCCCAGTCGTTCGCCTGGTTGGTCAAGGCGGCGGAACAGGACAATGTCCGGGCGCAGTCTGCGCTGGCCTATGCCTATGCTACGGGCAAGGGCACTGCCAAAAGTGATGCCGAAGCATCGTCCTGGTGGCTGAAGGCGGCGAGCCAGGGAGACGCTTATGCGCAGGCGAACCTCGGCCTTGCATATTGGACGGGCGTCGGACTGACCCAGAGCGACGCTGATGCCGTTTCGTGGTGGCTCAAGGCCGCAAAGCAGGGGGACGTTTCGTCTGAACTGTACCTGGCTGTTGCCTATGCCCGCGGCAGAGGGATAGCCAAGGATGACAAATCCGCCGAATTCTGGTTGCTGGAGGCAGCCAAGGTGGGAAATGTCGAAGCAGAACTCAACCTTGGCAAGCTTTATTACACCGGCATCGACGGCAAGCCGAACTATCCGGAAGCTGCCAAGTGGTTTTCCACATCGGCAAGCCACGGAAACGCCGAGGCCAGGATCTTCCTCGAAATGATGAAGGAAAAAGGCCGGTTCGACAGCAAGACGCTGTGAGCTGAGGTCAGGCAACTCCGCTGAAATCGCCGAGATCGTGTCATATAACGGACATGCAGCAGCGGACACCAAAACTGTCTTTCATCAGTCAATTTCGGAGGCCACTTATGCCTGCCGGCCATCTCCCCACTTGGGGGAGACCAGCAGCGTCGCCGTCACGCCTTCCGTTTGAGGCGTGACACTCGCATCGCACGATGCGAAGACTCATTTGCCGCTGCATCTCGAGAATCCCATGCCCCTCCACATCGTCGAAGCCTCGATCGCCGACCTGCGCCGGGCGCTGGAGGCCGGCACCGTCACCAGCGTCGAGCTGGTCGGTGCGTATCTCAGGCGCATCGCGCATTACGACCGCCATGGCATCGCGCTCAATGCCGTGCCGGTGCTTAACCCGGCAATGTTCGAGGAGGCGGCGGCCTCCGACCTGCGCCGCCGCAAAGGCGCTTCCCTCGGGCCGCTCGACGGCATCCCCTACACCGCCAAGGACAGCTATAAGGTCAAGGGCCTGACGGTGGCCGCCGGCTCGCCCGCCTTCGAGCATCTCGTCGCCAATGAGGACGCTTTCACCATTGCCAGGCTGAGGGCCGGTGGTGCTGTGCTGATCGGGCTGACCAACATGCCGCCAATGGCGAATGGCGGCATGCAGCGAGGCGTCCATGGCCGCGCCGAGAGCCCCTACAATGCGGACTATCTGACCGCCGCCTTCGCTTCCGGCTCGTCCAACGGTTCCGGCACCGCGACCGCTGCGAGCTTTGCCGCTTTCGGGCTGGGCGAGGAGACATGGTCTTCCGGCCGCGCGCCGGCGTCCAACAATGCACTTGTCGCCTACACGCCGTCGCGCGGCGTCATTTCGGTCAGGGGCAACTGGCCGCTGGTGCCGACCATGGATGTGGTGGTGCCGCACACGCGCGGCATTGCCGACATGCTGGAGCTGCTCGACGTGATCGTCGCCGACGATACCGAGACGCGCGGCGATTTCTGGCGCGCGCAGCCCTGGGTGTCGATCGCGAAAAGCGCTGATCTCAGGCCGCCAAGCTACACTACACTCGCCTTGGAGGGCTCGTTGAAAGGCAAACGCCTCGGCGTGCCGAAAATGTATATCGGCCGCGACGGCGGCGCGCTCAAACCCATCGAGACCCGCGCCTCGGTGCTCGACCTCTGGCGGCAGGCAGCGCGTGACTTGGAAAAGCTCGGCGCGGAGGTGGTCGAGGTCGATTTCCCCGTCGTCTCGAACTATGAGCGCGACCGTCCGGGCACAAAAACCATGGTCGAACGCGGGCTGGTGCCGGAAGCATTCGCCGAGCGCGAAATCTGGGATCTCTGCATCTGGGGCTGGGACGATTTCCTGCGCGCCAATGCCGACCCGGCCATCCCCGACCTGGCCACGGTCGACGGGCCAAAAATCTTCCCGCGGCCGCCGGGCGCGCTGCCGGACCGCTATGGCGACGACGGTTTCGATCTGGCCGACTACGTCACGAGCGCCAAGCAGGGCGTGATGCCATTGCTGGATATCCCAACGCTGGCGGAAGGTCTGAAGGGATTGGAGGCGACGCGGCGCATCGACTTCGAGGACTGGCTGGACGAGCACAGGCTCGACGCCGTCGTGCTGCCGGCGGTCGCCGATGTCGGCCCGGCCGATGCCGACGTCAACGAGACCTCTGCAGCAATCGCCTGGCGCAACGGCACCTGGGTCGCCAACGGCAATCTGGTCTGGCGTCATCTAGGCATCCCGACCGTCACCGTGCCGATGGGAACGATGGCCGATATCGGCATGCCGGTCGGGCTGACCTTTGCGGGCAAGGCCTATGATGATGCGGAGTTGCTGCGGCTCGCCGGCGATTACGAGCGCGCCACCCAACGCCGCACGGCCCCGCCGCGCACGCCGGAATTGCCGGGCGATGTGTTTGCGCAACATGGTGGATCGAAGTCCAGCGATGCGCCGCCGCCGGCACTCAGGCTTGTTGCGGAGACGATGGGGCGAGGAGACCAGGCCGAGATCGCCGTGACGGTTGAACTCGATGCGGAGACCGCTGATCTCAAGGTTCACGTCAATGGCGAAGCCGTTGTCATGGAGCGAAGCGGCACAAGCTTTCACGGTCTCATCCTGGTGCCGGCCGGCGAGCATGAAAGAATGCACAGTGTGTGGCGAGGCGCTTACGGCTCGATCGTTACGGCCGTCATGCGGCTGGAGGATGGACGCACGGCTGGTGCTTACGTGGTCGCGGGTGGAATCGGGTGAGGGTACAGGTAATCTCCCCAAGGGGGAGATCAGCAGCTTCGCCGTCTTGACCCTCCCATCGCCCGCGTTATCTTCGCGCCATGCCAAACCTCGCTCCCCTCATCGTCATCGATCTCCAGACCAACATGTTCGACGGGCGCGTCGAGCCGCCGATCCATGATGCGCCGGGTATCGCCGAGCGTACCCGCTCGCTGATCGACTGGGCGCGGCGCGAGGGGCGCCGGATAGCGTTCGTGCGGCATGATGGGCCGGCCGGCGATCCGCTGGCGCCGGGCGAGCCGGGTTGGCCGGTATGGCCGGAACTCGGCCAGGCCAAGGACGAGCCGACATTCTCCAAGACCGTCCGCAACGCCTTCTCGAATGCCGAGCTTGGCGCCTGGGTGGCCGGGCAGGGGGCCGGCGAAGTCGTGCTTGCCGGAGCGCAAACCGATTTCTGCATCGCCGGCACCGTTGAGGGCGCCCTGGCCGAAGGCCTCGGCGTCACCGTCGTTTCCGATGCGCACTCGACGCTGGACACTGAAGGCGAAACCGCGACCGAGATCATCGCCCGGTACAATGCGGACTTCACCGATGCCGGCGTCACGCTGGTCACGACGAAGGCGCTGACCGGCGACTGAAGCACCGCGCTTTGAAGAGTGGGAGACTGCCGTGCCAACCCTGACCTTGCCGGCCGAAGGCGGATGCCGCTGCGGACGCGTGCGGCTCAAGATTTCCGCAAAACCGCTTTTGACCATGGCTTGCCATTGCACCGGCTGCCAGCGCATGTCGGCCAGCGCCTATTCGCTAAGCGCCGCCATTCCCTCCGACGGCTTCGAGATCACGCTAGGCGAGCCGGTATTCGGCGGGCTGCACGGCGCCTCGAAACATTTCTTCTGCCCACATTGCATGAGCTGGATGTTCACGCGCCCCGAAGGGCTCGACTGGTTCGTCAATCTGCGTCCGACCATGCTCGACGAGCCCGGCTGGTTCACGCCGTTCATCGAGACATGGACCAGCGAGAAGCTGCCTTGGGCAACCACGCCTGCGGTGCACAGTTACGAGGCGCTGCCGGCCTTTGAGGAATATGAGGGGCTGGTGGCGGAGTTCGGTGAAACCGCGAATCTCCCCCCTTGAGGGGGAGATGGCCGGCAGGCCAGAGGGGGTCGGTGCGACTGGGCTCGACGTCCTTGCTGCAGATGGAAGGTTGGCGCTTCACGCGCGGCGACCCCCTCTGTCGCCTTCGGCGACATCTCCCCCTCGAGGGGGGAGATAAGCCCCGCTAAAAATTTCCATCGAATCGATTGCGCAAACGTTTCGATCACCCTAAGCTCCCTTGAAATCCGCCATCAGAGCGGACGGGAAACGCATAAGGGAGGAGCGCTTGCAGGCGCTGATATGTCTTGCCGACAATGGCTGAAGTGGCGCGGCGCGCCGGCGTGTCGGTGTCGACCGTCTCGCATGTCGTCAACAACACGCGCTTCGTTTCGCTGGAAAAGGCGAGGCTGATCAACGACGCCATTGCCGCCATGGGCTACCAGCCCAACGAGCTGGCGCGCTCGCTGAAGGCCTCAACCACCAACAGCGTCGGCCTGGCGATCTCGGCGATCTCCAACCCTTATTTCACCGACATCATCTGCGCGGTCGAGGCCGAATGCGCACGGCTCGGGCTGATGGTCTTCCTGTCGGATACCCAGGAGGATCCCGACCGCGAGCTGCAGGTGGTGCGCGCTTTCCATCAGCGCCGCGTCGACGGCGTCATCCTGGCCCCGTCGGGCTCGCCGCAGCGCGCCATCGATTACCTCGCCGACAAGAAGATGCCATGCGTTCTGATCGACCGTTTCGCCGACCAGCGCTTCGACCAGATCGGCGTCGAGAACGAAACGTCGATGCGCGCGCTGATCGACCATGTCGCCTCCTTCGGCCACAAGCGCATCGGCTATATCGCCGGACAGCCCGGCCTGACGACGACGCGCGAGCGCATCGAGGCGTTCCAGGCTTCGCTCGCCGCCAATGGACTTGAGTGCGTGCCGCGCTATCTCTCGGCCGAGAATGTCGACACGGCGGCGGCGACCGCATCCACCCACGCCATCCTGTCGCTGCCGTCGCCACCAACCGCATTGGTCACCGGCAACAACATGACGACGATCGGAGCCGTCCGCGCCATCCGCGAAAAGGGCCTCACCATTCCGGGCGATCTGTCGCTGGCCGGCTTCGACGATTTCGAATGGGCCGATTGTTTCGAACCGCGCCTGACGCTGGTTGCCCAGCCCTGCACCGAGATAGGCAGGCAGGCCGCGGCCCTGCTCAGCGCCCGCATCGCGGCGACCGGTTCAGAGCCACGTTCGGTGCGGCTGCAGGCGACGCTGCGGGCGCGCGCCTCCTGCGGGAGGCCGACCCACACGAGGCTAACATGACCGCGCCGCTGCTGGTGATGACCGGCGCCGTCAAACGCTTCGGCGGCGTGCAGGCGCTGCGCGGTGTCGACTTCGACCTCAAGGCGGGCGAGATCCACGCGCTGCTCGGCGAGAACGGCGCCGGCAAGTCGACGCTGATGAACCTGTTGTCGGGCGTCTACACGCCGGACGAAGGCACGATCGAGATCGACGGCAAACCCGTGCGTTTCAACAACCCGCGTGAGGCGCAAGCGGCCGGCATCGCCACCATCTTCCAGGAGCTCGACCTGGTGCCGTCGCTGGATGTCGCCGCCAATCTGTTCCTCGGCCGCGAACTGATGCGTCCGGGCGGCTTCCTCGACGTGCCGGCAATGCGCCGCGAGGCCAAGAAGCGGCTGGAAGCCATCGAGATCGCCATCGATCCGGCTGCCATGGTCGCCGACCTGTCGATCGGCCAGCGCCAGGTGGTGGCGATCGTCAAGGCGCTGTCTTACGCCTCGCGCGTGCTGATCATGGACGAGCCGACGGCGGCGCTTACCGTCGGCGAAGTCGAGCGGCTGTTCGACATCATGCGCAAGCTTGCCGCCACCGGCGTCGGCATCGTCTACATCTCGCACCGGCTGGAGGAAGTGCCCGGCATTGCCGACCGGGTGACGGTAATGCGCGACGGCCGTGTCGCCGGCATCACCGAGCCGCACGCGCCGCAGGCCGAGCTGGTCAGGCTGCTGGTCGGACGTCCGCTCGACGAACTCTATCCGCAACGCGCCAAGGCCGCGGGCAAGCCGCTGCTCAGCCTGAGGAACGCCAGCTTCAAACTCGCCCGCGACAGCGCCGGCTGGCAGGCGCCGCAAGGCGTTTCGCTCGATGTCCATGAAGGCGAGATCGTCGGTCTTGCCGGCATCATGGGGGCAGGGCGCACCGAGCTGCTGTCCGCCCTCTACGGCACCGGCCTGTCGGGCCGCTGGGAGGGCGAGGTCGCCATATCGGGCAAGCCGGTAAAACTGGATTCGATCAGCGCTGCCCGCCACGCCGGCATCGCCTTCGTCACCGACGACCGCAGGGGCTCGGGCCTGATGCTGCGCATGGCCGTCGGCCTCAATCTGGTGATGTCGGTCATCTCAAGGATATCGCCGAACTGGCTGGTCTCGCCGCGCCGCCAGGCCGAGGCGGTGAAGGAATCCTTCGGTCAGTTCGACATCCGGCCGAAGAACCCTGATATCGCCGTCGGCGCACTGTCCGGCGGCAACCAGCAGAAGGTGGTGCTGGCAAAAGAAATCCTCGGCAACCCCAGGCTGCTTCTGCTCGACGAGCCGACGCGCGGCGTCGATGTCGGCGCCAAGGGCGAGATCTACCAGCGGCTCAGGGCACTCGCGGCGCAAGGGCTGGGCATTCTGGTGGCGTCCAGCGAGATGCCGGAGCTGATCGGTCTGTGCGACCGCATCGTGGTGCTGCGCCAGGGGCGCAATGTGGCGGAATTCTTGGGCGGCGTCGACGAGCACACGGTGCTGGCCGCGGCTAACGGCAGGGAGGCCTGATGTCTCAGGACAACAATCCAGCGGCAGCGAGCCCGGTGATGGCGGCGCCTCAAAAACATCGCGACCCGCTGGCGCTCATCGTGCGCTTCCAGAGCCTGATCGGCCTGGTGCTGGTGGCGATCGGCGGCATCATCTTCTCGCCGCGCCGCCATGGCGAGATCCTGTTCCTCAACCCCGACAACATCGCCAACATCGTGCGCGCCGTGTCGGAGACCGGCATCATCGCCATCGGCATGACCTTCGTCATCATCACCGCCGGCATCGACCTGTCGGTCGGCGCGGTGCTTGGCCTGTCCAGCGTCGTCACGGCCTCTATGATGATCTCCGGCGGCTTCGGCCTGATCCCCACCATCCTCGCCGTGCTCGCTTTGGGCATCGTTTTCGGCGCCATACAGGGCACCATCTCGACGCGTTTCAGGCTGGAACCGTTCATCGTCACGCTGGCTGGCCTGCAGGCCGCGCGCGGCTTGGCGCTGGTCGTCTCCGGCAACCAGTACATCAACATTTCCTATGGCGAAGGGCCGGGCCTGGCGCCGCCGGTGTTCGCCGTGCTGGGCGAGCGGCTGTTCAACAACACCGTGCCGGTGGCAACGCTCGTGTTCGTCGTCTTTGCCGCGATCGCCACCATCGTGCTCAACACCACGCGCTTCGGCCGCTATGTCTTTGCCGTCGGCGGCAATGAGCGCGCCGCGCGCATATCCGGCGTGCCGGTGTCGATGGTGAAGATCTCGGTCTACGCCATCACCGGCTTTGCCGCCGCCCTTGCCGGCATCGTCCATGCCGGCCAGTTCAATTTCGGCAGCGCCAATGACGGCATGGGCTATGAGCTGACGGCCATCGCCGCCGTGGTCATCGGCGGCACCAGCCTGTTCGGCGGCGCCGGCTCCATGGTCGGCACCGTTGCCGGCACCATCATGCTGGGCGCGCTCGCCAACATCCTGCAGCTCAACAACATCACGCCCGCCATGCAGCTGCTCGCGACCGCCGCGATCATCGTCCTGGCGGCAGTGCTTCAATCCCTCGTTCGCCGCCGCGAGGGGTTGGGTCGTTAGTGCATGTCGCGCAAAAGGTTTTGCGATGACGACATGCACAAACAAACAAGGAGGAGACGGCAACACGTGAACGTCAAACCAAGGTCTGGCCCCCCGGCCGGACGAGGAGGAGAGTGAGTTATGAAAACGACACTAAGAGGATCGACCCTCAAGGCCGTGCTGCTGGCAGGCGCCGGCCTGTGCATTGCAGGCTCCGCTTACGCCGCCGAGCCGCTGGTGAAAGCCTGCGCCAAGGACGGCCAGTTCGTCATCGGTTTTTCGCAGGCCAACAATGCCGAGCCCTACCGCCAGCACGTCAATGACGAGCTGGAGGCGGCGGCCAAGGAAGTGCCTGGCTTCACGCTGCAGATCGCCGACGGCGCCGGCAACGTCAACACGCAGACCTCGCAGGTCGACAATTTCATCACCCAGAAGGTCGATATCCTTTTGATCTCGCCCTTCGAGGCCGCACCGCTGACGCCGGCGGTGAAGCGCGCCATGGATGCCGGCATCCCGGTCATCGAGCTTGACCGCAAGACGGTCGGCGACCCGGGCAAGGACTACACCGCCTTCATCGGCGGCGACAATTTCAAGATCGCCGAGGAAGCCGGAAAGTACACCGCCAAGACCCTGCTGCCCGATGGCGGCGAGGCGGCCGTGCTGCAAGGCCTGCCGAGCTCGACGCCGGCGGTGGAGCGCCTCAACGGCTTCAAGGAAGGCGTGAAAGGCAACCCGAAGGTCCAGATCGTCGCCGAGCAGGCCGCCGACTGGGTGCCGGACAAGGCGCAGGTCGCCTTCGCCGCCATGCTGCAGGCGCACCCCGACATCAAGGTGCTCTACGCCTCCAACGACATGATGGCCGCCGGCGCGCTGCTCGCCGCCAAGGGCGCGGGCAAGGACGTCAAGATCATCGGCACCGACGGCCTGCCGGGCCCGGCCGGCGGCATCGAAGCCGTGGCCAAGGGCGACTGGGTCGCAACCTTCACCTACCCGACGGGCGCCAAGGAAGCGATCGAGATGTCGAAAAAGATCCTGCTCGATTGCGCCACCGAGGTGGACAAGACGGTGACGGTGGAAACCACCGCGATCACGGCCGAGAATGCCAAGCAACTGATGGGGAAGTGAGGGGGCGGTTAGCCCGGCACTGAGGTTGATGCGCAAGGCCCCGGAAGGGGCCTTGTTTGTTTTGGGGATGGAAATACCACTACTAGGCCTATGTCAGCTGTTGCGTCATAGTGTTCCTCATGAATTATGTCGTTTCGTCACTGATCGATATTAATCTGGATTCAAATTCAGAAGGGAGTTGCGATTGTGGCGAATAGCGAACAAGTTAACGCCATTGTTCATTCAACGTCGCAAGGAATAAATGTCGGCAATTTTTGTACATCTCTCAGACATTCACTTTGGCCAAGAGCGAGATGAGCGCGTTCATATCCATGGCGACGTCAAGAAGGAGTTGATCCTCGATGCCGCAGAAGTGATCCGCGCACTGCCCGGTGGAACCGCCCACGGCATCCTCGTGTCTGGTGATATCGCCTTTAGCGGTTCGCAAACGCAATACACCGACGCCGGCGTGTGGCTTGACAACCTGGCGCATGCCGTCGGCTGCGAAATCCATCGAATTCAGATGGTGCCTGGGAATCATGATGTCGATCGCGAAAAGATGTCTATTGGCGCGGGGCACCTCCTCGACGTGATACGACAAGGGGGCGCTACCGAATATGAGAAGATCCTTGTTAACGACATGGATCGTGCTGCGCTATTCGCTAGATTTGAGGAATTCGCCCGATTCTGTGAAGGCTATGACTGTCCGCTCGATGCGGAAGGCCGTTATTCGACTAACCTTCTTGTCGAACTTGTACCCGGCAGAACAATACGTTTCATTCGCATGAACTCCTCGTTGCTGTGTACCGGCAATGAGAATGACGAGGAGCCCGAACTCATGGTCGGCGCTCGCCAGTTCACCGTGGAGCGAAACCCCGGAGAGGAGACGGTCGTCCTCATTCACCACCCGCTCAACTGGTTCAAGGACAATGAGGATGCTGCGCGCTACCTACAGAGTCGTGTGCGTGTTATGATTTCCGGCCACGAGCATGACCCGAAAGTGCATATCGAACCCGTCGGGGACGACACCGATTTCATGATGCTTGCTGCCGGCGCGACCGTTCCATTCAAGTCCGACGACAAGTACACTTTCACCTACAACATCATCGAATTCGACTGGGATTCCGAGCGGGACGCGTTGGCGGTAACGGTCCACCCGCGTGCTTGGAATCCGCTACGGACCTGCTTTGAACCCGATGACAAGCGTTTAGGTGGTAAAGACCCGAAGTTCGTGCTCGGTTCGCCCAATTTCCGTAAGGCTCCTCGGCCGCACGAACGGACTACGCCAGCCTTAGCGGGAACTAACGAATCCGAACCAATTGTCGAAGTTGTGGCCGCTCTCGATACCAAAGGAGATCCTGCTGTGCCACCCGAAGATACCGGCTATCGGCTCGTGCTGCTCCGCTTCTTTCGAGATCTCTCCGAAGGCGAGCGCCTTACCATTCTCGTTGAGCTTGGAGCTATTGAAACCAATTCGGATGAACGAATCACCCAAGCCGTGGAACGCCAACTGCTCGACTGGCTAGTACGTGAAGGTCGCATAGGCGAGGTCGAAACGATGATCGAAACACTTATACAAAAAAGAAGTGAGGGGACGGATTGATGAGTGCGCTCGCAAACCACATGCGGATTTCGGGGCTACAGATCACTAACGAAGACGTCGACTCGCGCAAAGCCGCAATCACGTCCATCAAAACCGTGTGGAACAAGATCACTACGCTCGACAGCATCTTTGTGAAAGCAGCAGACGTAGCTGCCGCGCTCGGCGGCGACGGTACGCCTTCCGAAGCACTTGGCAAGGAAGTTGAGGCGGCAGTTCAGAAAAAGGCCTCTGCCTTTCTTCATAAAGAACGGCCGCTCGAGGTAGGGATCGTCGCCGGGTTGGTCGCTACCGAAATCATGGGGACGATCCCCAACACTTCGGGCTGGCTGATTGCAGATATCTGGGCCGCAGCGCTTTGGTCAGCGCTAGGCTTTCAGCCACCGCTTCCCGATGAGAAGCGCGAAGCGCTGCGGATGTCTGTGTTGCAAGTGGCGCGCGATCGCTGCATCGCCGGAGCCGAAAAGGCTCGCGAGCGAGTCATGGTCCCAAATTTAGGCGCGGTTTCGCTCTCTGCCGGTGAAGAGGGGAAACTTGGCAATGCATTGAAGGAGGCGGCAGCGCCGACAATCGACGCCTTGCGCCGCAATAGCGCCTTGGATCGCGAGGAACTCGACTTCCTCTGGTGGGCGCAGTTGCGGCGCAGCCGCTTGCTTAGACAACCGCTCGACAGCATCGACGAAGTAGCGCGCGTCGTCGCCTGCGGCGTTGAAGGAGCAGCGTATTTGCGTCGCATGCCATGTGATGTGCATCGTGAGATTGTACTGCGGACTCTCGACGCCAATCCGTCCGTCGCGCTAGTCGGAGTGCT
The DNA here is from genome assembly GCF_040320155.1 of Mesorhizobium sp. M0771. Taxonomy (NCBI): domain Bacteria; kingdom Pseudomonadati; phylum Pseudomonadota; class Alphaproteobacteria; order Hyphomicrobiales; family Phyllobacteriaceae; genus Mesorhizobium; species Mesorhizobium sp. M0771. The sequence goes on from NZ_JAMYPC010000008.1 coordinate 83,623, forward strand.
GACTGCCCTCGGTCCGGATCGCGAGACGCTTGCGGCGCTTTATCCGAATGGACTTCCGGCAGGTGGAGCAATCTTATTTCCACTTCTCGCGGCTATCATCACAGGGGAATCAGACGGCTTGCCTGCAGCCACGATCGAACGCACAGCGGAGGAATGGGGCTCGCGCGCGCTCCTCGAGGCGGCGCTTCTCAAGATGCGGGCGTCAGGACCTAGCACACTATGAGCGCAGGCTGCACATATGAGGGATGTACGGTCGCCGAAACTGGGCGCTGCGCCCTTGAGCGCGACCCGGCAACCTGCGCCAACCGCATCGGCAGCCAGTCTGACGCTGGATCCAACACGGCTTACGACGTCTTGGCGCCAAGCGAAGATTCCAGTGCCCCCGTTTTGCGTTCGCCGGACGAAAATCCGAGTTTCCCGCCCAGCATCACTCTCGATCCCCAGGCGATCGAGACGATGATGCGCAGTCGCTATATTACGGTTGTCGGCATTTTAGGTGATCCTGAATCCGGAAAAACAGCGTGTCTGGCCAGCCTTTACCTGCTCGTCTCCAACGCGATGCTCGAAGGCTGGTCGTTCGCTGACAGTCACAGCCTAATGGCCTTTGAAGAGATTGCTCGCGGGGCCCGTCGGTGGAACGAGGGTCACCCGCCAGAGCAAATGACGGTACACACCGAAATGGCGGACGAGCGTCAGCCCGGCTTTCTTCATCTGCGACTCCGGCAGACAGCAGATGGGCGGACCGTCGATCTCGCATTGCCCGACCTTCCTGGCGAATGGACTAAAACCCTGATCCGCTCAGCGCAGTCCGAGCGCTTCGAGTTTTTGAAATCCGCTGATGTCGTTTGGCTCGTCGTCGATGGTCGGATACTTGCCGACCGCGAACGCCGCCAAGGCGCGATCACGCGGCTCGGTCAGCTTGCCGGGAGGCTACGCGGGGTGATCGAAGGCTTAATGCCACGCCTGCTGGTGGTCATCACCCATCGAGACCAGCATCCGCCGGACCATGCCACCATCGCAAGGATGACGTCCGAGTTATCCAAGCATAACGTTTTCTTCGAGCTGATGCCTGTAGCGCCCTTCTCAGACAATGAGGAGTTCAAGGCCGGGTTCGGGCTCGCTGCGCTTGTTACCGCGAGCGTCGGACGGCCGACCGCTGCGCCAACCTTTTGGCCAGCAACCCCGCCTGCGCCCGGCACGTCTTCCTTCCTATCCTATCGGCGAGACCAATGAGCGCGCGATCAATAATCCTCATCGGCGGACCAGACTCGGGTAAGACCAATTATGTTGGTCGCCTCTGGCCCGCACTAGACGCCAAGACAGGAAGTTTGGTCGCGGCAGAACAACCCCAGGAAATTGGCTTTGTTCTGGATACGGCAGAGCATTTGTTTCAGGGGCATTTCGCCCCCCGCTCGGAGCATGCAGAGGAACGCCGTGATTTCAAGGTTGTCGTGCGACCTGCGACTGGCGGCGACGAAACCTCGATCATAGTTCCTGACATTTCTGGTGAACTCTGGCGCAATGCCGTACTCGACTCAGAAATTTCCGCGGATTGGATGGAGGAACTGCGGCGTGCGGATGGAGCGCTTCTGTTCGTCCGAATTGGCTCTGATCAGGATGTTCGTCCGCTGGATTGGGTAACTTCGCGCAGGCTTTTGGCTAAACTCGGCCAAGACGAGGATCGAGCCAAGCTCCCCACGCAAGTTATGCTATGCGAGCTAATCCGCTATCTGGAAATGACAATGGCCGCTCGCCCCAACGGAACGAAACCCCGACTCTCAGTGGTCGTTTCCGCTTGGGACCGTGTAGATGAGATGACCTTCGACCTCGGGCCTCCCGCATATCTTGCCAAGGAGTATCCGTTGTTCGCCGGGCGGCTGGAGGATTGCACTGATCTGGACATACAGGTTTTCGGTTTAAGCGTCGTTGGTGGCGACCTCAAAGATGATGCTGCGTTTAGGGACCAGTTCCTCGAGTCATCTCTCGATCAACATGGCTGGGTTGCAATTCAAGATAACAAAACCGGGGTGTGGAGAAAACAAGCTGACATTACCTTGCCTGTGTGGTGGTTGGTCGGTACCTAACCAGTGATCACCGTGGACACACAGCTTCATGGCTACCGACAGGGGCATCAACTCCTCGATTCATCAGCGCAGCTGTCTAAGACTGATCAGTCGGTCATCGATCGTTTGTCTGACATTAGTGGCCCACTACGCCCTGGGGAATTCTTCGAACCTTATCTGAGCGCTTATCCGCTGCCTTCCAGTCGATTTTACGTGCTCGCGCGAACCTGGCAGGATCTCACAGTTCCGCGCGCTGGCTGTGTAAGGACGCTGAGCCTAATCATCCCGACCGATGGTTGGCAGGATGCACGCGGGGTTCAGTCATTTTTGGACATTCTTGATCCGGAGACCCTTCCTACCAGTGCGCCTCCTCCAAGGTTGATCAATACAGCTGCGACTCTGATGCCGCAGGCTCCTGAATTTCGTGCTAGCGAGTTGATCGAGGCATTGTTTCTGGAAGATCCAAAGCCTGTAGCCATGTTCGACGTGCCATCGCCGGATCTTATCGCGGTCCGATTGTTGACTGCGCTCTGGCCAGCGTTGCGCCGCCGCTTCGCGTTGTCCACTTTCGCGCTGTCGCCGCGCAAGATTGAAGGTCGGAATTTTGATCTCGTTTTTGCCCCCAAGGATGCGCGCGCCCGTTTCGCCGATTGGCCCGGCAGGCGCATAGATGCGCGCGCCGGCAAGGCGGCACGACATCGGTGGACGAGCGAGGTCGTCGAAAGAGTGTTCCAATCTTCTGTACCTTGGTTGTTAGATGATCGTGAGATTCGCCTGATCAGTGAGGACGAGAGCGGAACTCCCGCGGCCCTCCGGATCGCGCTGCTTTGGGACGAACTGCTGGCTAAGCTTGAGCAATCGCCGTCCGCAGCTCTCGGCCTGCTCGATATTGCCAATTCCAAGATGCATCATCGTTCCACCGTGTTGCAGGACCTGCAGCCGGCGCTTGCCAATGCTGCGCTTCGCGCAGTTGAAACACTACCTGCGCCGGAGGCATGGGAGTTTCTCGGAGCTATGGTTCGCAAGATCTCTGGGACCCCGCTAACGCCGGCATTGCCTTCGGTAAGCATTGCTGCAGGTGTTCTCGCCGCCCGGTCTCCAGCCGGCGCGATTGCTCTCCTTGATCATGCAGGTGGTGATGACGCTATCGAAGCGATGGTGCCGGCCATCGCCGATGGCCTCTCCGCACATTTTGGAGACGCGGCTGAGAGGGCACTTGTAGAAGCTCAGTCGCAAACCTTCACACGGCTAATTGTGGCAAACCCGCAGTTGGCTCGGGCCACACTGGCCAACCCTAAGCTGGTCGAGCGATTGGCGCAGACAATCGTTGACTTAGGACCACCTTCATTCGATGCGCTACGGGACGAGATTATGCCCGCACTCGTCGACGACAGGCACGTTGCTGTGGCGCGTCCTCTCTTCGCCTCTCTAGGCGTCGCCGGCGTGCTTACCGAAGTCAAGCGTCTAAGCCAGACCATCCATTTTCAGCCGACGAGCTTACTGCTACTGCTCATTGAAAGAGCACGACAATTGTCGGCAATTGAGGACTTGCGAGCCACGCTCCTTACTGTCGCGCCGTCACCGGGGCGCGATCAGTTCTTACGAATGACGCTCTCGCCGGTCGCCGACGATGTTTGGTGGCTCTTGCAACAACCGAATCTAGGCACGAGCACTGCAAACGAGTTGCTGTACGACGTCGTCCGAAAAGCAGACGCTCAGGAGTTTCAGAATCTGCTCGAGAATGCTTCGATGGCAACGTGGCTGATCGAACGCTTTGCGGGAGTGGCGGATCTCCTGCTTCGTGCCGTGAACGAGGGCAACCTTCCGCTAACGCTTCGTGCCCCGATTGTATTTCAATTGTTACCAGTTAGTCCCGAACCGCAAAGGACAGAGCTTGCGACCAAACTGCTGGGTGATTGCCTACGGGCACATTTCGGGGGCGACGAACTGACCGCCATCTCTACGCTGTTCGAGATTATCGGATCATCGCTGGATGGCGGCTGGGCGATCCGGACGGGGTTGGGCAGGTCGATGTCCGCTTCACTAATCAACCGGAATCTCGTGGCATTTGATACCTCGACTAAGCAGGCAAGGCAGCGCATCCTCGCAGCGATAGGGGAGTTCGCTGAGGCGCTAGCCGCCCGATCGTCGCTTGATCTCAATGATGTCGCATCGACTGCCTGTGCTGCACTTCTCTGGGATGCGCAATCAGTTAATTTGACAGGCCTTCTGCGCGGCGCAGGCCGGTTGTTGCCCACGCTCTTCCGGTCCGGGAGGTCTCCTGTCTCAGCGATCGTCGCCGCAACCTTTCCGTTGGTGTATCGCGAGTTGGCCAAAGAGGACGACGTTCCGGATTTCTTCAAGTTCGTGCCATTCATCGACTGGGATCGCTGCAAGGCGGCGCGTCGCGAGCTAGTCGACACGTTCCTGTCGTCTGACGCGTGGCGACCCAGCGATCTTGCTCTGACTGCTTGCCGCGCTTCGGACGTCGGCAAGATCCTGCGGCGTGCTGCTAAATCCTATCGTGGCGAAGCCTATATCGCGCGCGTTGCCGCAGACGTGGAAATGTTACCCAGCACTTGCCGAAATGAAGTCAAACGCACAATTAGGGACATTCAATCCGATTGGTCCGCCAAATACGACTGGCGCGATTAGAATCGCCTGCGCCTGGGCGACTTCGGGCGAACAGGCTGTGGTCGGCTGCCCCGCCGGGCCGCGCGCTGGTTCATTCCCGCGCAGCGCGCAGGTGATGGCCGCTTCGCGCAAACAGCATTCGCGCTTTCTCGACGCTGACATAGCCAGCCGATCACGCCGCGGCTCGTTGCTCCGCTGAGGAGCCTTTGGCGGGCTTTGGCCGCCCGCCAGCGCGCCGTCGGATTATTGTGCCGGCGCTGGCGCGGGCGCCGGCGCTGGTGCAGGGGCCGCTGCTGCGGGTGCCGCCGCTGTCGTGAACCCGCACTGCTTCTGTTCCATCTCGATCTGCTTCGTGATGCGGATGGCGTTCTGGGCGTAGGCTTGCGTTACCGAGCCGCTGTTGACGGTCTTGTCCTTCAGCGGGCTGACCGCTGCGCAGAGGTGGAAGACATGCTCGGTGTCGGACTTGGCGGCGCCGTTTTCCGGCGCGATCCAGTAGACGATATCCTGGCCATTGGGGTGCGCCGCGTCCTTCGTCGCCGCGGCCACCGTGGTGGAGTCGGTGGCGATCGCCTGCGCCTGGGCGGCGACTTCGGGCGAACAGGCCGTGGTCGGCTGCCCCGCCTTGATCTGTTCCGCGCAGGTGTTCATGTCCTGCGTGTACTGCTCGACCGATGGCGGCTGGTAGCTGACCCCGATCAGCGTCGCCAGCACGGCCAGCACGGCGCCGATGCCGCCGGCCACCTTCTTGCTCTTCGGGTCCATGTTCTTGTCGTTGAGGATCAAGATAACCAGCGGCAGGAAGGCAATCAGGGTGATGATCGCGCCGAGCTGGTTCTGGACGAAGAACCGGAACGTGTCGGATTCGCGGGCCGGGTCCTTCCGGTTGGCCGCCTTCCAGAGCAGGCTGCCGGCGATGGCGAAGATCGCGATGCCGACCAGGATGCCGATCAGCAGCGGCAGGTTGCCCTGGTCGAACTTGTGCTTGTAGAGCAGTACGATCCCGGCGATCTCGCCGCCAATGGCGATGACCCACGAAAGCACGGCGAACAGGCGCAGCCGCGTGGCGCCGGACTTCTGGCCCTGCGTTGCCTGCCAGTCCTTGGTACCGTCTACGGTCGGCTTGTTGTCGGTCATGACCAGATCCCCCGGTGTCGACACTTTTGCGGGGCGGCGTCAAAGGCGCCCGGCGCAGCGTCATTGATCGAACGTCGCCTGCTCCGGCGCGAAAGCGCCACGGCAGACCCCATCCTTATTGCGCATGATGGGATTCGTCCATAGCCGAGGCTGGCGGACGAGGATGCGGGCAATGGTGCGGAGGAGGGCAGCGCAATCGCATAAGGGGCTGGCGCAATCCCATGCGATTGCCCGGGAAGAGGGAGTCACCCCTTGGCCTACACGAACCGGCCCAGCGCATCGACGATCAGATCACAGAGCTTCGCATGGTCGAGCTTCATCGCCACGCTATGGCGGAAGTCGGTCTGCTCGCTCGCCGTACCGCCGAAATGGTGCATCGCGCCCATTTTCTCGAAATTGCAGACCGTCATGCCCTTGGTCCAGCGTCCCGCAAGCTCGACGCGGATGTCGGCCCTTTGGACGCGGGCAGTCTGGCGCGGCCTCCTTAGCGACTCTCCCGTTCCCTGAATTGATTTGTATACAAATGTTTCGTGGGCGACATCGGTTTGTGAAGCGCTTCACCGTTGCCGCGCAATCGATCGGTTACAGAGGTGGCGCAAGAGCGGGCCTAAGGCAGCGCTCTGCTGCTGCATGGAGGTAACCGATGTTTGAAAGTCTCAGCAGAATTCGCGCTGCCCTGGCGCGCGCCAGCAAGCACAGGAAGACCGTGCGCGCACTGAATGCGCTGCCCACGGAGATCCAGAAGGACATTGGCTGGACGGAGTCGAGGTCGATCGATGAGATAAGGCTGCCGTTCTAGGGCCGCATCCAGCGTCGCTAATATATCGCTCGCCATCGATTGTTCGGAAGCGTACAGTGCAGCATCGTCGGCCACATCAATGGGCGCTGACGCTTGGGAGCGACCATCGCACTCCTGCCCCGACAGGAGGCATTGGAGCCATGGCGGAGCAACCGAGACAGTCCGGTCTGAGCGCCGAGACGCTCGCGGCCTTGGCGCGGGAAACCGGGGCCTCCGAGCAGCAGATACAAGAGATCGCATCGCTGATCGGCAACGATCGCTCGTCCATCGTGCGCGAAGCGCGCATGGTTGCGGCTGACCGCCCGAAGCGCTGATCCAGGAAAAAGCTGCTGGATTGATCCATGGGGCGTCGCCCCTGATTTGTCGGTTTTGTACGAAGTACAATGGCTGAATCCGAGTCAGCTATCGTCCAATGACCGTTTGCATTTGGGCAGGGCGCCGACGGCTGGGAGATGACATGTGCTCTTGCCCTTGACGGGAGAGAGCGATGGACCAGTCGGTCAGCAAGGAGAAAAGCGGCCTCTTGCGCCGCATGAACCCGGCCGACTTCGCACTGCTTGCGCCGCATTTGCACCATCGTGTGCTCGATCTCAAAGCTCCGCTCGAAATGGCGGGCGAGCCGGTCGCCTCGGTCTGCTTCCTGGAAAGCGGCCTGGCCTCGGTGGTGGCGAGGAACCGGCCAGGCCTGGACACCGAGGTCGGCATCATCGGCCACGAAGGCATGTCGGGCTCCGCTTTGGTGATGGGCGCCGACTGGGCGCCCCATGACTGCTACATGCAGATGCCGGGCGAGGCGGTGTGCATCGGTTCCGAGCCGTTCAAGGCAGCGCTGCAGAAAAGCCCGACGCTTCGCGCCTTCCTGCTGCGCTATGCCCATTATCTGCACGGCCAGACCAAATCCACGGCGCTGAGCAATGCCCGCGCCAAGCTCGAGGATCGGCTGGCCCGATGGCTCCTGATGTGTGACGACAGGGTGGTCGGCCATCAGATCCAGATCACGCATGAGTTCCTGTCCGTCATGCTCGGCGTCAGGCGTCCAGGCGTCACCATCGGCCTGCAGATCCTGGAAGGGCGCGGCCTGATCCGGTCCAGGCGCGGCGAGATCGTCATTCGCGACCGGGATGGCCTGATCGCCGTTGCCGACGGCTTCTACGGCCAGGCCGAGGCCGAATACGAACGCCTGCTGGGCTGAGCCTGGCACGGGCTGGAAATGGCCGACGCGAATGCCGGTGAAAGCATGTTGCCAGAGCCGCGCCGGCCATTTGCGGCCATCTGGGGAGAGGCCGCCCGGCAAATCTATCATCGGCGCAAAAGCGGGCAACGAACCGCAATGGCTTGGTAAAAACCGTACAATCGAATTGTGTTGAACCTTGGTTCGGCAAGAGTATGAATCTGCTGTCGTCGACCATGTATATGGGGCGCTGGCGCCTGAGGCTTCGACAGGCTCGCGCGCCCGATGTGAACGGGGAAAACCGAAATGGCAGAACTGCTTTTCGATGTATCCGCCTTCGATTGCGCCATCCTGCGCGCCGCCTTCATCAAATCGGTGATGGAAGACAATGTCCCGGAAAAGCGCTGGCGCGCGCTCGCCGCTTCCCTGGTTCGCGACCTGACCGACCACGAAGACGTCGAGCCGGATCTGCTCGGCTGGATCACGCGCAAGTAGCAATATCCTGACGGTCCGGCGGCTACCCCAGCCACCACCACAGCGCCGCGATCGCCGCAAGCACCGCCGCCACCGACAGCCCCAGCATGATGTAGCTGCCCTTGATGATGTCGCGGATGATCTTCTTCACGCTTTCGCGGTCGTTGAGGTTGGGGAAGGGCTCGTTGGGCAGCGCCACGCCGAGGAAGCCGCAGAGCGGCGCCCAGCCATCGCTGACCTTGAACACCAGAAGCTTCTCCGGCGGCACGGCCGCTATCACCTCCTCGGTGTAGGCGTTGTAGCGCGCCACCGCCTTGGCGCGGTCGTCCATCACGCCGGCAAGCGTGCGGCCCCAGATCAGTCTGTGCGACATGTCGCCGAATTTGCGGCCGAACGGCGTCAGCCATTCCAGCACCTTGAACTGCCACAATGTCTCGGTGAAGTGGATGGTGTCGATGGTGCTGTCGTACCAGGCCTCGGCGCCGCGCGGATGCAGGGTGAGCAGCACCTTGGCGTCGGGATAGGCGGCCATCAATTCGCGCCACACGCAGCATCCCGGATTGTCGACCGTCGCCTTGTAATTGGCAAAGACTCTGGTCCAGTCGTGCTGGCTGCCGGGCGGGCTGTTGGCCACCTTGCGCCAGAAGTCGAGATGGCCCTTGTTGGCCTTGTTGAGGATGACTTCCTGCATATGGTAGCTGGGAAGGCCCAGCCTGTTCAGCGCGGCAAAGGTCGACCATGTGCCGGTGCGGCCGAATCCGGCCCCGATGAGCTCAAGCGTCATTTTAACCCCCCTTGTTGAGACCGCTTTTCTTTTTATGTCGGTCCGCTCGGAATGAGGTTGCATCCGCGCCCCTCGGCGCGCAACAATTTTCCCTGTCCAGGGCAGAAATGTGTTTGCTTTTTCGTCTGGGCCACGCGGAATGAGGGTCTGGCTATTCCAGCGGGTGAGGGAGCCTGATAATAGGTCAGTCAGATTGACCTAATCGCATGGGCCGGAACGGTCATGCTGGACCAGATGCCGTATCCCGGGAGGTGGGCTCGTGAGTTTGATGGACCTGTTGGCGTCGCGCGCCTCGCGCATGAAGGCGTCGGAAATCCGCGAGCTGCTCAAACTGCTCGACCAGCCCGACATCATCTCCTTTGCCGGCGGCATCCCCGATCCGGCTTTGTTTCCGGCGCAGGCGATCGCCGATGCTTACGCCTCGGTGCTGGGCGGCGCGGAGGCGAGCGCAGCACTTCAGTATCAGGTCTCCGAAGGCTATCTGCCGCTCAGAAAATGGCTGGCCGGCCAGATGGGCAAGCTTGGCATCGGCTGCGACGAGCACAACATCTTCATCACCTCCGGCTCGCAGCAGGCGCTGGATTATCTGGGCAAGCTGTTCCTGTCGCCCGGCGACACAGCGCTCGTGACGTGGCCGACCTATCTCGGCGCGCTCCAGGCCTTCAACGCCTATGAGCCGCGCTACGACCGGCTGACGCCGGATGGCGGCAACATGACGCCCGCCGCCTACCAGGCGGCGGCTGCCGCTGCAGGCGGCAAAGTGAAATTCGCCTATCTCGTGCCCGATTTCGCCAACCCGACCGGCGAGACGCTGAATCGCCAGCAGCGCGAGGCGGTGCTTGACCTCGCCGGCGAGCTCGACATTGCCGTCATCGAGGACGCCGCCTATCGCGCGCTGCGCTATGACGGCGAGGGCCAGCCGCCGATGCTGGCGCTCGACTGCGAACGCTCAGGCGGCATCGAAAACGCCCGCACGCTCTATTGCGGCTCGTTCTCCAAAATCCTGTCGCCGGGCATGCGCGTCGGCTGGGTCTGCGCGCCGCGCCGTGTCGTCGAGCGGCTGGTGCTGATGAAGCAGGCGTCGGACCTGCACAGCCCGTCGATCAACCAGCTGGTCATGCACCGCGTCTCCGAGGCCGTGTATGACGGCCAGGTGGAAAAGCTGATCGGCGCCTACCGCCAGCGCCGCGACGGCTTGCTTGCGGCACTCGAAGCGGAAATGCCGGATGGCGTCAGCTGGAGCCGGCCGGAAGGCGGCATGTTCGTTTGGCTGACGCTGCCTGAAGGTGCGGACGCCACGGCACTGCTCGCCCGCTCGGTCAAGGAAGCCCGCGTGGCCTTCGTGCCGGGCAACGCATTCTACGCCGACGGTTCGGGACGCAACACGATGCGGATGAGCTTTACGCTCGCAGATGAACGCGCCGTGGGTGAAGGCGTGCCGAGGCTGGCGAAATTGATGGGCTAATCTCCCCCCTCGGGGGGGAGATGTCGCCGAAGGCGACAGAGGGGGTCGCCGCGCGTGGAGCGCTAACCTTCATCAGTCGCAGGAGGTCGCGCCCAGTCGAGCCGACCCCCTCTGGCCTGCCGGCCATCTCCCCCTCAAGGGGGGAGATTAGCTCACTCCGCCACCACGTATTTATCCTGCGTCTTCGTCTCGAAATCGCTGGCGTCGTGGCGCTCGTGCAGTTGCATGGCCGGGTCGCCGAAGGCGCGGTTGACCATGCGGCCGCGTTGCACGGTCGGGCGGGCGTCGATCGCCTTGGCCCAGCGTTGTACGTGCTCGTAGTCCTGCACCGACAGGAATTCGGCGGAATCATTGTACATGCGGCCGAGCGCAAGGCCGCCATACCAGGGCCATACCGCCATGTCGGCGATCGAATAGCCGGCGCCGCCGAGATATTCAGTCTCCGCCAGCCGCCGGTCGAGCACGTCGAGCTGGCGCTTGGTCTCCATGGCGAAGCGGTCGATGGCGTATTCGATTTTTTCGGGCGCATAGGCGTAGAAATGGCCGAAGCCGCCGCCGAGATAGGGCGCCGAACCCATCTGCCAGAACAGCCAGGACAAGGTTTCCGCGCGCGCCGGCTGTTCGGTCGGCAGGAACTCGCCGAACTTTTCCGCGAGATAAAGCAGGATCGAACCGGACTCGAAGACGCGGACAGGCGTCTTGCCGCTGCGGTCGAGCAGCGCCGGGATCTTGGAGTTGGGGTTGACCTCGACAAACCCCGAGCCGAACTGGTCGCCATCGTTGATGCGGATCAGCCAGGCGTCGTATTCGGCGCCCTTGTGGCCGAGCGCCAGAAGCTCCTCCAGCATGACAGTCACTTTGACCCCATTCGGCGTCGCCAGCGAATAGAGCTGCAGCGGATGCTTGCCGACCGGCAGCACCTTGTCATGCGTCGGACCGGCAATAGGCCGGTTGATGCTGGCGAACGTGCCGCCATTGGCTTTCTTCCAGCTCCAGACTTTCGGCGGGGTGTATTCGGTCATGCGGGAAATTCCTTGGGTTTGGCGGGGCGAAAACGACTTGCGCGACGGCGCGAGACTGATGGCGGAAAAGTCGGCGGAACCTAGATACGGGAACACATAGGTGCAATTCAGAAAGGTTCAACTTGTGTTGAACTATTATCGATGTCGGCGCCGCCCCTCATCGCCCTGCCGGGCACTTCTCCCCGTATAGTGACGGGGAGAAGGACGCTGTCGCCTACTGATTTCCCCAATTGCCAGCGTTGCCAAGAGCGCCGATGTTGCGGCCATCTCCCTTCTCCCCGTCGCTATACGGGGAGAAGGTGCCGGCAGGCGGACGAGGAGCAGCGCCAGCCTCTGAAATGATTGCCTTGTTGCCTAAGCCCTTGCGCCCTGTGCAGCGCGGCATACCTATAGAGGATACTGCCCACGCATATCTGCCAGGATGAAAGCATGCCGATCGATCCCGTTTCCCCGCTCTTGCGCTCCGTCGTTGGCGTGCGCGCCATGGTTCCCGACGATGCCTTCACGGCCAATGCCCTGGGCACGCGCCGGGAAGGCAGCGGCGTCGTCATCCGCGGCGACGGGCTGGTGCTCACCATCGGCTATCTCATCACCGAGGCCGAGGAGGTCTGGCTGACCGACCAGGACGGCCGCGTCGTGCCGGCGCATGCGCTGGCCTATGACCAGGAGACAGGCTTCGGCCTGGTGCAGGCGCTGGCGCCGCTCGGCCTGCCGGCGGTGGCGCTGGGTGACGCCTCGAAGGCGAAGATCGGCGACCCCGTGGTGTTTGCCGACGGCACCGGCCGCTCGGTCAAGGCACACATCGTCACCAAGCAGGAATTCGCCGGCTATTGGGAATATCTGCTCGACGAGGCGATCTTCATTGCCCCGGCGCATCCGTCCTGGGGCGGCGCGGCGCTCATCGGCCAGGATGGCAGCCTGCTCGGCATCGGTTCGCTGCTTTTGCAGATGAGCCGCAACGGCGAGGTCGCCGACATCAACATGGTCGTGCCGATCAACCTTCTGACCCCGATCCTCGACGATCTCCTGACGCGCGGCCAGGTGGCGAAGCCGCCGCGCCCATGGCTCGGCGCCTTCTCGGCCGAGTCGAACGGTGCGGTCGTGGTGATGAGCGTCGCCGAAGGCGGCCCCGCCGCCAAGGCCGGTCTGCGCCAGGGCGACATCATCTCCGACGTGCGCGATGGCGAGGTCGACGGTCTCGCCGATTTCTACCGCAAGCTATGGCAGAATCCGGCGGGTTCGGAGATTCCTCTCAGGGTCGTGCGTGACGGTCGTGAGACTTGGCTGCGAGTGAAATCCGCCGACCGAAACAGCTTTTTGAAGAAACCGCATCTGCAGTGAAGCCAATCTCCCCCCAAGTGGGGGAGATGCCCGGCAGGGCAGAGGGGGGGACACGAAGGATCGCGACCTCTCGATCTATTTTCTGACAAGAATCGCGGGATAAACGTGGCTGACACTGGCCGGTGCGTTGGCGGGACAGCGGCCCCCCTGCCGGCCATCTCCCCCACAAGGGGGGAGATTGGCTGCCCCCTCAATCCCCGCACACCCTAAAAGGCGTCCCCGTGTCCCACTCCGCGAAGGGCACGACCTGGCCTTCGACAGACACGATACTGTTCACCTTGCTGTCATCATCCTGCGTCTGCATACTTTTGCCCTTGCCGGTCAGCACGTCGTAGTCGCAGCTGCTGTAGACGACAACGGACTGGTATTTGTAATGGTCATAGGCAACGCCGGCGACGACGAAGGCCTCGTTGCGCCAGGCGATGGTCAGCGTCATGTCGGTCCGCTCGCCGGGGCCGATCAGCCCCGGCAGATAGATCTTGATCGAGCCGTTGGGCAGCAAGGTCAACTCCGGTTCGATGCCGGAGCCCTCATAATGCGGCTGGTCGTAGTCGTTCCATTCGCCGTAGACCTGCTCATGCACGACGCCGGCGGGTTTCAGAAAATTGTACTTTTTGTCCCTCAGGAAGAAATGCATGTCCATGGTATCGTCTTCGGGCTCGGTCTCGACGATCATCGCCAGATCGGCGGCGCCGTCGCCATTGAAGTCGCCGGTCAGCGCGGTGATGATTTTCTGGGTTTCGATCGGTTCGGCCAGTGCCGAGGTCGGCAGCAGAAGGATGAGGCCGAGTAACATCGCTCGCATGGCATTTCCCCCGAATTGCAGTCTGCCTTGCCCGGCTGACCAGCAGGAAACTGCCACGGGCGTCGGCTGCGGCGCAAGCCGGCTCGCAATAGGCTAGGGGGTATCGACGCCGCTGACGGAAACTGGCATCGACAGCCGATACAGCCGGCCCGGCAACAACGAGGTGATGATGGCGCCGTTCAAGGTCGATCCCGACAAGGTTCATGAATTCCCCGATCCCGACAGTTTTTACGCCTGGCTGCGCGAAAATCATGCCGGCGAGAGCGAGGTCTGGATCAAGGTCCACAAGGTCGGCTCGGGCCTCGCCTCGATCACGCCGAAGCAGGCCATCGACGTGGCGCTGTGCTTCGGCTGGATCGACGCCATACGCAAGCCGCTCGACGACAAGAGCTTTCTGCAGCGCTACACGCCGCGCGGCAAGAAGAGCATCTGGAGCAAGATCAACATCGACAATGTCGCCCGCCTGGTCGAGGAGGGCCGCATGACCGAACACGGGCTGAAACAGGTCGAGGCGGCCAAGGCCGACGGCCGCTGGGACCGCGCCTATGCCTCAGGCAAGGACATGAAGATCCCTGACGATCTGCAGGCCGCCATCGACGCCGAGCCGAAGGCGAAGGAGATGCTGGCAAAGCTTTCCGCCCAGAACCGGTTCGCGCTGGCGTTTCGAACGCACAACATGAAGACGGAGGCGGGGCGCAGGAAGAAGATCGAGGCTTTTGTCGAGATGCTGAAGCGCGGCGAGACGATCTATCCGCAGAAGCGGTGAGGCGACGGCAAGCGGCTGCCATGGTGCGCGCAGCTAAAAACCCGCGTGTGAGGTTCTGGCCTCCCTTTCTCGGACATAACCTATTGTTTTTACGGTATTTTCCACTCGGCGTGTGGGTGATAGCTGCGATAGTGGAAAAAGCATAGCAACGTATTGTTAATTAAGAGTTTTCCACTATGTTAACTTGATCCTGGCTTAAGAGTGGAAAACGATGCTGAGAGAGTTGACCGGCGAGCAGCGGCGCCAACTCATAGATACGCAACAGGTCTACGAGGCCTGGCAGCGTGCTGATGACCAGCGCCAAAGGCGCTTTGCAGGCAGCATGCGCTGGGTTGAGCGCAGCGGTGCTGAATACCTGCTGCGGAAGGTCCGGCAGGTCGAGAATTCACTCGGGCCGAAAAGCAGCCAGACGGAGAAGGCGTTCGCTGCGTTTTCCGAGGGCAGGGTGCAGAACAAGGATCTGCTGGCAGGTCTGGCCGATCGCCTGAACGGCCTGGCGAAAGTCAATGTGGCAATGGGGTTGGGCAGGGTACCGGCCATCGCCGCACGGATATTGCGGCGGTGCGCCGAAACAGACCTGCTGGGCAAGCAGTTGCTGGTTGTCGGCACGAATGCGCTGTTCGCTTACGAGGCTCTGGCGGGCGTCCAGATCACCAGCGGTCTCACGGCAACCGGCGACATCGACCTGCTCTTCGATTCGCGACGTCGCATCAGCTTCGTGACCGGCGAGAGGGTAAGCCAGTCCGGCCTGATAGGCGTGTTGCGTAAAGTGGACAGGTCCTTCAAGCCGCTCCAGCCCCGGGCCTTCAGGGCAGCGAACCGTGATGGCTATCTGGTCGACCTGATCCGTCCGCAGGCAAGACATGTCCTCAAGGACAACGCCACTACCTCGATTACACAGCATGCCGACGATCTCGACAGCGCACCCATGGAGGGGCTGCAATGGCTCATCAACGCCCCGAAGGTGGAGGCTGTGGCGATCGATGAGCGTGGCTATCCCGTAAGCATGCCGACGGTCGACCCTCGAATGTTCGCTCTGCACAAGGCTTGGCTGGCCACGCTGCCTGATCGGTCTGCGGTCAAGGCAATGAGAGATCGTGAACAGGCGGAAGCGGCTGCACGCATTGCCACCGCCTATCTTGCCCTTCCGCTGGACAGCGAACATCTCAAAAGGCCTCCGGCGGCATTGCGAGACGCCGCGGCCGCAACGCTGTCCCTTCCTGGCCCGAGCGGCTTTTCCGAAGACCTTCCAATTGAGCCGGACTGGTAGCGCCCACACGCCATGCTACGAAAATAGCATTCTCCCCTTGCGAAATGTGATGCTACGGTTCCCGGCGCACCCAGGGCGGAGGGGTTGCCAAGAGGAGAAGTGGCGGGCGCTGGCCCGGATTTCAGCGAGTACCGGACGGAGCTGTTGAACCATTGCAAGGCCGCCGCGTTTTCCAGCGTCGGCCACAAGGGAGGAACCACCTGTGAAAGCATCCTATCTCGTCTCAGCCGCGCTGCTTGCGGCGACTGCGATGCCGGCGGCGGCCGGCGAAATTTCCGACGGCAAGGTCAAGATCGGCATCCTCAACGACCAGTCGGGCGTCTATGCCGATTTCGGCGGCAAATGGTCGGTCGAGGCCGCCAGGATGGCGGTCGAGGATTTTGGCGGCAAGGTGCAGGGCGCGCCAATCGAGATCGTCAACGCCGATCACCAGAACAAGCCCGACATTGCCTCCAACATTGCGCGCCAGTGGTACGACACCGAGCAGGTCGACGCGATCATGGAACTGACGACATCCTCGGTGGCGCTCGCCGTCCAGGGGTTGTCCAAGGAAAAGAAGAAGATCGACATCGTTACCGGAGCGGCATCGGCCGACCTGACCGGCAAGCAATGCTCGCCCTACGGTTTCCACTGGGCTTACGATACCCACTCGCAGGCGGTCGGCACCGGCGGCGCGCTGGTGCAGCAGGGCGGCGACAGCTGGTATTTCATCACCGTCGACTATGCCTTCGGCTATTCGCTGAAGGAGCAGACCACAAAGGTTGTTGAGGCAAGCGGCGGCAAAGTGCTGGGCGAGGTGCGTTACCCCTTGGGATCGACGGATTATTCCTCCTTCCTGCTGCAGGCGCAGTCCTCCGGCGCCAAGGTTATCGGCCTTGCCAATGCCGGCCTCGACACCTCCAATACCATCAAGCAGGCGGCCGAGTTCGGCATCGTCGCCGGCGGCCAGCGGCTGGCAGCACTTCTGTTCACGCTTGCCGAGGTGCACGGCCTCGGACTGCAGGCGGCGCAGGGCGTGGTGCTCACCGAAGGGTTTTACTGGGACCGCGACGACAAGAGCCGCGACTTCGCCGGGCGCTTCTTCAAGCGCACCAACCGCATGCCCAACATGATCCAGGCCGGCACCTATTCGGCGGTGCTGCAATATCTCAAGGCCATCGACAAGGCCGGCACCGACGAGACCGAGGCGGTCGCCAAGCAACTCCATGAAATGCCCGTCGACGACATCATCAACGCCAACGGCAAGGTACAGGCCGACGGCTCGATGGTGCACGACATGTATCTCTACCAGGTCAAGAAGCCCGAGGAGTCGAAGAAGGACTGGGATTACTACACCTACCTTGCGACCATTCCGGGCGACAAGGCCTTCATCAAGGCTGAAGACAGCGGCTGCCCGCTCGTCACCAAGTGACACTGGCGCAAGCCGTGGCCGTCCAGCCGGACGGTGCCGAAATCAAGCCGCGGGTGGTGCTCTCCGCCCGCGGCCTGCGGCGCGACTTTGCCGGTTTCGTCGCCGTCAACAATGTCGACCTCGACGTCCATCACGGCCAGATCCATGCGCTGATCGGGCCGAACGGCGCCGGCAAGACGACAATCTTCAACCTCTTGACCAAGTTCCTGCAGCCGAGCAGCGGCAGGATCGAACTGTTGGGCAACGACATCACCCGCACCGCGCCGGCCAGGGTGGCGCGCATGGGTCTCGTCCGCTCGTTCCAGATATCGGCGATCTTTCCGCATCTGAGCGTGCTCGACAATGTCCGCGTCGCCTTGCAGCGGCCGAGCGGGCTCGGCTTCCAGTTCTGGCGCTCGCTGGCCGCGCTTGACCAACTGACTCCACGGGCGCGCGAACTGCTTGCCGTCGTCGGTCTCGACGATGTCGCGCATCGTCCGGCCGGCGATCTCTCCTATGGCCGAAAGCGCGTGCTCGAGATCGCCACCACGCTGGCGCTCGACCCGAAAGTGCTGCTGCTCGACGAGCCGATGGCCGGCATGGGTCACGAGGATGTCGGCCTCATTTCCGGCATCATCCGCTCGCTGGCAACGGACCGCGCCGTGCTGATGGTCGAGCACAATCTCACCGTCGTCGCCGACCTTTGCGACTGGATCACCGTCATGCAGCGCGGCCAGGTGCTCGCCGCCGGCGACTACGCAACGGTGAGCAACGATGAGCGCGTCAGGGTCGCCTACATGGGGACCGAGCAGGGGAACCGAGCATGAGTGAGCCGCTGCTTGCCGTGCGCGATCTCCACGCCTGGTATGGCGAGGGCCATGCGCTGCATGGCGTCAACCTCGACGTTTTTCGCGGTGAGACCGTGACGCTGCTCGGCCGCAACGGTGTCGGCAAGACCACAACGCTGCGCGCCATTATGGGGCTGGTCCGCAAGCGCAGCGGCAGCGTCGCCTTCGACGGCAGCGGCCTGATGCGCCTGCCGCTGCATCGTGTTGCCCATCGCGGCATCGGCTTCGTGCCGGAGGAACGCGGCATCTTCGCCACGCTCACCGTCGACGAAAACCTGATCCTGCCGCCGGTGGTGGCCAAGGGCGGCATGAGCGTCGAGGAAATCTTCGATCTCTTTCCCAACCTCAAGGAGCGCCGCAACAGCCCCGGCACCAAACTCTCCGGCGGCGAACAGCAGATGCTGGCCATCGCCCGCATCCTGCGGACGGGCGTGCAGATGCTGCTGCTCGACGAGCCGACCGAGGGCCTGGCGCCGGTCATCGTCCAGCGCATCGGCGAACTGCTGGCGACCTTGAAAAAGCGCGGCATGACCATCCTGCTCGTCGAGCAGAATTTCCGCTTCGCCGCCCGCATGGCCGACCGCTTCTACCTGATGGAGCACGGCAAGGTGGTGGAGGGTTTTGCCGTAAGCGAGCTTGCCGCTCACACGCAACAGCTGCACGAGGTATTGGGGGTATGATGACGACAGCCCACGGCAGTACCCCCACCCCGCTGCTGCGCAGCGACCCTCCCCACAAGGGGGAGGGTGGAGGGCCACCGCCCTACCTCCCCCTTGTGGGGAGGTCGGACCGAAGGTCCGGGTGGGGGTACGTGCCGCACAGACGCATCCCGCTTGCAACACCCTCGGTGACGCCATGACCATGATCTTCGGCATCCCCGTCCAGGCCTTGCTCGGCCAGATGCTGGTCGGGCTGATCAACGGCTCCTTCTACGCCATGCTGAGCCTCGGCCTGGCCGTCATCTTCGGCCTGCTGCGGATCATCAATTTCGCCCATGGCGCACTCTATATGCTCGGCGCCTTCATCGGTTACCTGCTGCTCGTCCATCTCGGCATCGGCTACTGGCCGGCGCTGCTCCTGGTTCCGCTCATCGTCGGCGTCTTCGGCATGGCGGTCGAGCGCGTGGCGCTGTCGCGGCTCTACCGCCTGGATCCGCTCTACGGGCTGCTGTTCACCTTCGGACTGGCGCTGGTCATCGAAGGCGTGTTCCGTTTCTACTACGGCGTGTCGGGCAACCCTTATGCCGTTCCGGCGCAGCTTGCCGGCGGCACCAATCTCGGCTTCATGTTCCTGCCCAACTATCGCGGCTGGGTGGTGGTGGCCTCGCTCATTATCTGCATCGGCACCTGGCTCCTGATCGAAAAGACCAGGCTCGGCTCCTATCTGCGCGCCGCGACCGAAAATCCCGAGCTGGTGCAGGCCTTCGGCGTCAACGTGCCGCTGCTGCTGACGCTCACCTATGGGCTCGGCGCGGCGCTCGCCGGCCTTGCCGGTATTCTCGCCGCGCCCGTCTACCAGGTCAGTCCGCTGATGGGCTCCGATATCATCATCGTCGTCTTTGCCGTCGTCGTGGTCGGCGGCATGGGTTCGATCCTCGGGGCCATCGTCACCGGCTATATGCTTGGCCTCGCCGAGGGCCTGACCAAGGTGTTCTATCCCGAGGCGTCGAACCTCGTCGTCTTCGTCATCATGGCGGTCGTGCTGCTCCTGCGCCCCGCCGGCCTGTTCGGAAGGGACGCCTGAGATGAGCGAGGCAACCCTTCACCAACATCGCACCGCCGCCTCCGTGCGGCTGGAGCGGGTATTGCTGGCATTGGCCATACTGGCGCTGATAGCCGCGCCCTTCTTCGTCTATCCGATCTTCCTGATGAAGATGCTGTGCTTCGCGCTGTTTGCCTGCGCCTTCAACCTGCTGCTCGGCTACACCGGGCTGTTGTCGTTCGGCCACGCCACCTTCTACGGCGCCGCCGCCTATTTCTGCGCCTACGCCGTCAAGGCATGGGGCTGGCCGCCCGAGGCCGGCATCCTGCTCGGCACCGCCGGAGCGGCCGTGCTCGGCCTGGTCATGGGCTTCCTCGCCATCCGCCGGCAAGGCATCTATTTCTCGATGATCACGCTGGCGCTGGCGCAGATGTTTTATTTCTTCTGCGTCCAGGCGCCGTTCACCGAAGGCGAGGACGGCATACAGGGCGTGCCGCGCGGGCATCTGTTCGGCATCGTCGATCTCAACGTCACGTTCAACATGTATTTCGTCGTGCTTGCCGTCTTCCTCATCGGCGTCTTCGCCGTCTGGCGCATCGTCAACTCGCCGTTCGGCATGATCCTGCGTTCGATCCGCGAGAACGAGAACCGCGCCATCTCGCTGGGCTATTCGGTCGGCCGCTACAAGCTCGCCGCCTTCGTCATGTCGGCAGCCCTTGCCGGGCTTGCCGGCGCGACCAAGGCGATCGTCTTCCAGTTCGCGACGCTGACCGACGTCACCTGGCAGATGTCGGGCGAGGTGATCCTGATGACGCTGCTCGGCGGCATCGGCACCATGGTCGGTCCTGTCGTCGGCGCCGGCCTCGTCGTCGGCCTGGAAAACACGCTCGCCACCTCAGGCTTCCCGGTGACCATCGCCACCGGCCTGATCTTCATGATCTGCGTGCTGGTCTTTCGCCGCGGCATCGTCGGCGAGATTTACGCGCGCTGGCTGGCGCCGGCCAACGGCGAGGCGGGCCGCGATCAATAGGTGATGGTCACCACCACCGTGTCGGTGTAGACGCCGGCCGAGGGCGTCGTCTGCGGCGGCACGCGGCCATAGACGGTGAGCGCCTGGGCCGTACCGGTTCCGGTGCCGGCCACCGTGCTTCCCGGCGTTCCGGCGTCACCCCAAGGCTGCGAGCGCGCCAGATCCTTGTAGAGGCCGTAGGTGATCCTCTCGGCGCCCTTCGACATCTTGCGATTGGTCGGTGTGCCCCCTGTCGTGCCGCCATTGAGGGAAACCGTGTACGCGGTCGACGGGGTGCAGGTGACCGTAACCTGGCCGGTGGCATCGGCATTGGCGTCGAGCACGCCCTTGGAGCCGAAATCGATGTTCTGGGTGGCGACCAGGCAGTTTGCCGCGACCGTGGCGTTGATGGTGAAGGTCGGACTGGTGCCCAAGTTGCCCGCGCCGGTGTTGCAGCTGCTGCTCAACAGGGTTGTCCGGGAGCGGAACTCGAGTTGCCCGCCCGAAAATGTCGACAGATAAGTGCCCGGCGGAACGGTCGCCTGGCCGCCGGGAACCCGGCCATAGAGCGTCAGGGTGTCGATTGAGTTGCCGAAGAGATTGGGGCTCAGCAGCAGCGGTGGCGGGCGCGAGGCATAGGCCCAGTTATAGGTGCCCCAGACAACGCTCATTGCGGGGTCCGAATAGAGTTGATAGTTGAGGCTGTTGACGCCGCTCGCCATCTGCCGGGCCGCCGCCGAGGTTGCACCGCCGGTGCCGGCGGCAATATGCGGACAGACCAGGACGGGCAGCAGCAATGGCAAACTGCCGCTGCAAGTCGCGGTGAAGGTGGCTGTCGATGTCGCCGCGGTGCCCGACAGCGTGTCGATGAGGCCGAAATTCAAACTGGTGACGGTGTAACTGCAGCTCTGCGCCCGGGCGAGCGACGGGAGCAGCACCAGCAGCAGGGCGATGATTACGGCGCGCAGCATTTTTCCTCCAGCTATCATTGGCACACCACGTTCCCGATCACCACTTGTCGGCCGCGCGCCGCCTCGAAGGGAAACTCTGCCCGGCATGAACCGCCGTCAGCGCGCTCGACCTGCACTGAATTCTGCTTGCCGAGGCCCTTGATGTAGGCCTGCCCGTCATAGCCGACGACAAAGTCTTCAGTGCCGCCATCGACGCGTCCCGACAGTCCGGCTTCGAGCGGCGTTCCGCTCGAGTCGACCAGCGTCACCAGCGCGGCCTGCGCCGCCTCGGACACGCCGAACTTCAGCACGACGCCGTTGCGGTCGGCTGGGACGACGGTCTCCTTGGTAGCAGGGACATCCGCGTCGACTGGTAGATTCTTCGGGTCGATGGAGACCGTGTTCAGCTCATAGGAGTTGAGCCCGGTGACCAGGATGCGGCCTTTGCTGTCGGTCCTGCCTACAGGCCGGTTCTGATGCAAGACCTCGACATCAGGCGTGCCGACATCGACGACGGCAAAGGCATCGTCGATGCGGTTGGTGGCGAACACCCCGCCGCCTGCGACCGCAATGGCGCCGTCCATCTGGCCGGTCACGCGAAAGTCCTTGTCGAATTGCTGGGCGCCGGCCTCGAAACGCGCAAACGGCGCGCGGTAGCTGACAGCTGCCGAACGATTGGGGACCTCGCCCTCCGAGGTGCGCAGCCGCCAGCCGATGCTGCCGTCCTCGGCCCGCTCCGATTTGGCGAGGTCGGCAGTGACATTGAGGCCGTCAGGGCCTTGCTCGACGCCTGTCGACGCCGAGATGTCGTCGTTGAACGGGATCGAAATCCCGGCGAACACGCCATAGCTGCTGTCGTCGTCGAGATCGGCGAAGGCGGTGGCATAGAGCGTGCTGCGCTTGAAGATCGCCTGGCTGTAGGACAGGCCGACGATCTGGCTGTTTTCGCCCTCGGCGCTCTTCAAATGCGTATAGGACAGGTTGAAGCTGGAGAAATCGATCGGCATCGGCACGCTGAGCGTCACCTGGTCGACCGCGCGCGGCACGCCGGCGCTGAAACGGGTGAAGTCGTCGGGGTCGAGAACCGGCTCCGCCGTCATCGAGGCGATGTCTTCATAGCCGCCAAAGGCCCGCTGCATGTGGGCGTTGATCGCCCAGCCGTCATAGCCGAATTCGACACTGGCATCGACCAGCGAGCCGGTGCGCCGGTCATGATGGCTGCCGGCGACCGCCAGCGAAGCCGCGCCATATGCCCCGAGCGGGAAGGCAGCACCTGTGCCGCCATTGATCAGATCGGCGCCGCCCTCGGCATGGGCTTCCAATGTCAGCCGGTCGGTCACGCCGTAACGCGCGCTGGCGACCCCTATGACGCGGCCGTCATAATCGTCGGAGGAGATGCCGAAATTGCGCCGCGCCATCCCTGCCTCGACGGAAAAGTCGAGCAGTCCCTGGCGCAGCAGCATGCTGGAGGCATAGAACGGCAAGGTGGCCGTGGTCTCGCGGCCGAGGCTGTCGCGCAGCACCACCTGCGCCTGTCCGGCGCCCGTGAACACCGGCAGATTGGTGACCTGGAACGGCCCGGGCTGGATGTCGCCGGAATAGGTGCGCACGTTCTGCGTATAGACCTCGAGCGTCGACGGCACCGCCGCCGTGCCGCCGAAGGAGGGCAGCGGCAGCGTCACCAGGTCCGATCGCAGGTGGAAGTTGCGTTGCGCCTGGATGCCGCCGAGATAGACCGGACGCGTCCACGACAATCCACCGGAGATGAAGTCGCCGGCGCGGTAGGTCATCAGCCGGTCGGGGTCGGAATAGCTCCATGTCGTGTTGAGCCGCGTGAAGCCGCCCAGCCTGCCGTCGGAATAGCCGGCGATGAAGGATTGGCTGAGCGTTCCATAGGGGCTGAACACGCGCGCATCGAAGCCGCCGGAAACGCCTTGGAACAGCTCGACGTCCTTGTCGAACAATGTGTTGGAGCTGGCAAACAGCGAATAGTTGAGAACCGCGCCCAAGCCCGATTGCGGCGCCGGCCGGTCCTGCAAGCGCAAGCCGAGATCCACCATGCGCGCCTCGCGGCTGTCATTGGCGGCGGTGACGTAGAGGCGCTGGGCTACCTCATCGATCCGAAACGAAACGTCGGCCAACTGGTCGAGCCTGACCAGGCCGCCGGCGTCGGCTATGTCCTCCGGCGGTTTCAGGCCGACCTCCTTCAGCTCTTGGGGCGCCGCCGCCAGCCCACCATCCGGCATCTCGATAAAATTGCCGACCAGCTTGGTCGAAACGTCGTTGATGAACACCTCGAGATAGAGGCTGCGGCCCGCTGGCAAAACGGAAGCCGGCTGTTCGAGGTTCGTCACGGCCGGAAATTCCTGCGAACGCACCGCCAAGCAAGGTGTGAAAGTCGCAACCGCGACGATGACAGCGACGCTACTTGCCCTTGACGGCAACGTTGGCATCGAAGGGTCCAAGATCGCTCTGTGCCTTCAAAAGCACGGAGCCCGCGGACAGTGATTTGCCGCTGCCGATCGGCCACTGCATGGTCGCGCCGCCCAGCACATAACCGACGAGCCCGTTTCGGTTGCCGAGCTTTTTGCCGTTCTGGGTCAGGGATAGGTTGGACAAGCGGAGACGACTTTCACCGGTATTGCTGGCTGTCAGCACAAGACTGCCGCCCTTGCGCGAAACACTCCAGGCGACTGCCGGCGCGGCGGCATCGGCGTCGCGGAAAAACACCGGGACCGAATAGCGCAGCGCGAGCGCGACCGTACCGGCCTTCTTGCGCGACGGGTCGGGTAACTCGTCGACGATGACGCGGTAGCTTTCCTCGGCCCGCACCGGCGCCTTGCTGACGCGCACGACGCGAACCACGTATTGGGCATTGGGTCCGAGTTTGGTCGATGGCGGGCTGGCGACGACGTCCGTAGTCGGCGTCAGCTGCTCGATCCCGCCAGCCTGGCTCCAGGCGAAGACGCGTATCTGCACATTGATCGGCCGCTTGGGGTCATCGTTGCTGAGGTTGAGAACCGCCGAGGCGTCGGGCGAGATCAGCTCGAGACCTGTCGGCGCCACCCTGAGCGAAGCGGCTTGTGAGAGACCGGCGCACAGCAACAGAACAGCCGTGGCTCCGATGCATGAAAGCATGGATCGCATGATCGTCCTCGTGTTGGTATCGATTGTCAGTACGTTATGGTGATCGCAACGGTGTCGGTGTAGAGGCCCGCCGCCGGTGTCGTCTGCGGTGGAACACGCCCGTAGACCGTCAGCGGCTGAATGGCGCCGTTGCCGGTTCCGCCGACCGTGTCGGTGGGGATCGTGGTGCCCCAAAGCTGCGTCCGGGTGCTTTCCCTGTAGATGGTGTAGTCGATCGTCGCCGACGCCGGCCCGGTCATCTTGCGAACAGCAACAGTTGCGCCCGCGCCCGCTCCGGCGCTCAGACCAACATTGTAGGACTTGCCGGTCGTGCATTGCACGTTGATGGTGCTGGTCTGGTCGACATTCGCATCAATGACACCGTGCGAGCCGAAATCGAGATCGCTCGCCGTCTGCACCTTGCATTCGTCGGTAATCGTGATGCGGACATTCATGCTGCCCGTCGCGGTCGCGGCGATCGCGGGCAGGATGGGAAGCAGCGACGCTCCCGCCAGCAGCGCATATTTCAGCAATCTCATGCGTGTTTCCTCCGTCGGGCAGACCGTTCCTCGCAACACAGTCTTGACCCGGATTTCACTCCTACAGCTCCTCCGTTGCATGCTTCGCAAGACATCAACGATACAGTAATGTCAGAAGCGAACTGTGCAATGATTATTACAACTTAGATTCGGATTACGACAGCGAATAACTTCGGTATGTATCGGATAATTTTGGTTAATATTTGGTTAACAGAGATGAAATGGACATTTTTCCGAAATGAAAGTTCGTCTGTCGAAAATTTATTTTGCTTCTCGTGCCGAAAAGGCGAAAATATCTGGCAAATCATCTTGATTTTGTAGAGTCTCACCTGTCGTCCTTTATTATCGATATTTCGCGGCGTGCACCGGCGCCAAGCGGCCATCGCCATAGCCGCGCCGGTAGCTGTTCGCGCCTGTCCAAGCCTTGCGGTCGTGCTGACAGGGCCGCATTCGCCAAAACCGTGTTCCGCCCGGCCCAAGCATGGCCGTCCCGGCTGAGATAAATCCACCGCCGTCGGATCGCGGCGAAACACATGCGAATCGTTCTTGCCACGCTGGCCCGGATTTCCTTCGGCGGCGCATCGGCCAGACGGGAGATGCGCCTGTTGTCCCTTGGAGCCATGATCCACGGCCGGCAGCCGCGCGGACCGGCTGCCAGACGTCAGAAAAGGAAGAACGATGAAGAAGACCTATGAAAAGCCACAGCTCGAAAAGCGCCAGAAGCTGTCGCGTGTGACCGCTGTCGCCGGCCCATCAGTGGCCAGTGAGAGCTGACGCCGTCGACCGGCATCGAGCCACCAGCGGACAAGGAGAGCAGTCATGGATCAGCATGCGAACCCGTCACCCGGCTTCAGGCGCAATCCGGGCAAGGTGATCACCGTCGAGCCCTTCAACGGGCGTGTCGTCGTGTTTGCAAACGGCACCATCATCGCTTCCTCGGCAAAAGCCAAAATGGTGACCGAGCCGCCCCATCCCTTCTCCTTCTACATCCCGTTCGAGGACATCGACTTCCGCAAGCTCAGGAAGACGGAGCGGTCGACGCTGTGCCCCTACAAGGGCGACTCCAGCTACTGGAACGTGCTGCCGGCGGGCGAAACCGGTAACGACGCGATGTGGGCCTATGAGCAGCCCTTCGACGAGATGGCCGAGATTCGCGCCCACGGCGCCTTCTATCCCGACCGGGTCGCCATCGACGCCACGCCGCGCTAGCGCGTCATGCCTGTCGCCCAAAAGTGCCCAGCGTTTTTGGAGCCGACGACAGGCATGAACAGAGGAATTTTTCAGATCAGCCAAAGCTGTCCTCACCCGGGGGCGCAGCGGTTTTGCGGCAACGGCATGCCGAAACAAAGACAAAATGTCATGGACGAAAAGCAGAGAGCCATTCTCGACGAAATCCCGCGCCTGCGCCGCTATGCGCGCTCGCTGCTGCGCGACCGCGATTCCGCCGACGATCTCGTCCAGGACTGCCTGGTGCGGGCGCTGCTGCGGCTGGACAACTGGCAGACGGGAGAGAGCCCGCGAAAATGGCTGTTCACGATCATGCATCATCTGTTCATCGACCAGATGCGCAAGGTGAACCGGCGAGGCGAGGCCTCGATGCTGCCGCTGGAGGCCGGCGAGGCGCAAGCCTCTCCCGCCGACCAGCTGGAGAACGTCGCCGCGCGCGAGATCATCGACGCGCTGCAGGCGATCAGCCCGGACCGCCGTGCCGCGCTGACCATGGTCGCCATCGAGGGCTTCTCCTATGCCGAGGCCGCCGAGATGCTCGGCGTTCCGGCCGGCACGCTGATGTCGCGCATCGCGCGCGGCCGTGAGGAACTGCGCGGCCTGCTCGAGGACAATGCGCGCCGCCGCGCGATAAGGATCGTCGAGCCAGGCCCGGCCAGGGCGGTTCCAATCAGGGCGCCAATGGCATGACGAGCCCCAATCGCATGATGACGCCTTACGGCATGGTCCACGATTGCAGGCCTTGTCCGCACTGTGGGCGCGGCGCACCCGGTAACGGTTTCTTCTCTGCTTGCGTGCATAGTGGCGGCGACGGAGTGAGCGAAACCAGGGCATGGCTGAAGAGAAAATACGCAACGGCGAATTCTGGGCGCTTGCGCTCGAACGCGCTCATCTCGGCGTATGGGACTGGGATATTTTGAGCGGCGACTGTTTCTATTCGCCGACCTGGTCGCACATGCTGGGTTATGAGGATGGCGAGCTTGCCAACAGCGACGACCTCTGGCTGAAGCTGACGCATCCCGACGACCGCCAGCGGGCGCTGGCCAGCGGCGAGCGGCACATTTCCGGCCTGACCGCCTCGATCGAGACCGAGCTGCGCCTCAAGCACAAGGACGGCCACTGGATCTGGGTGCTGGACCGCGGCGGCATTGTCGAGCGTGACGAGACGGGCAAGCCGGTCAGGCTGATGGGCGTGCAGACCGACATCAGCCGGCAGAAAGAGGCGGAAGCCGAACTCGAGCGGGTCAATGTGCGCTTTCGCCTGGCGCTGGCGGCCAGCGGCACCGGCATCTGGCATCACGACATCGACGCCAACAAGAGCTATTGGGACGCCCGCACCAGGGAGATATTCGGCCTGGTCGCCGACACCGACGAGGTGGCTGCCGACCTTTGGCATTCCTATCTGCATCCCGACGACAAGGATGCCGCAGAGCGCGCCCATCTGGCGCCGCTTTCGACCGACGGCGTCGTCGCCGCGCAATACCGCATCGTCAGGCGCGACGGCGAAATCCGCCATGTCGAATCGCTGGTGCGCTTCATCGCGGCGCCCGAGACGGCGGGCCAGATTCTCGGCACCGTGCGCGACATCACCGAGGACAAGAAGCGCGAGCGGGAACTCGCCTACGCCGCTCACCACGATGCGCTGACCGGCCTGTTGAACCGTGCCGCCTTCGACCGGCTGCTGGCCGTGCATATCGCCACCGAGCGGGCTTTGCCGCTGGCGGTGTTCTATGTCGATCTCGACTACTTCAAGGCGCTCAACGACTTTGCCGGCCACGCCGCCGGCGACCTGGCGCTGAGGGGTGTCGCCGCCGGTATTCTGGGCTGCCTGCCGGCATCGGCGCGTGCCGCGCGCCTCGGCGGCGACGAGTTCGCGCTGCTGGTGCCCAATTGCCAATCGGCCAAGGCCGAGGCGCTGGCCGGCGCGATTCTTGCGGCGGTCCGTGACGCCGACCTCGGACTGCCGGCGACCTCGCGAAAACTCGCGGCCAGCATCGGCATCGCCTTCGTCGAGGACACCACCACCACAGTTGCCGATGCGTTGGCCTGCGCCGACGACGCCTGCTATGCCGCCAAGGCGGCCGGGCGCAATCGCTTCGCGGTGTTTTCGGCCGATGCGGCGTCGGGCTCCGGCGGCCTCAACGCGGCGCGTGTCGCCGCCGACACGGTCGACGCCATGGATGACGGGCGGCTGAAACTGTTCGGCCAGGAAATCCATCTGCTCGGCCAGCCCTGGCAGGAGAGCCGCCACGTCGAGGTGCTGGCGCGGCTTGCCGGGCGCAATGGCAAGCTGATCCCGCCCAACGAATTCATTCCGGTCGCCGAGCGCTTCGGCATTGCCTCGCGGCTGGACCGCTGGATCATCAGGACAGCGCTTTCGCAGCATGGCGCGGCGATGCGGTCAGGCGCCATCATGCTCGGCTTCAACCTGTCGGCGCAGACGCTGAGCGATCCGCTGCTATGGGATTTCGTCGACGCCGTCATCGCCGAGACCGGGGCGCCGCATTCCGGCATCGGCTTCGAGATCACCGAGACCGCGGCCGTCACCAATTTCGACGCCGCCGAGCAGTTCGTGCGCAAGGCGCGCGAGCGGCAATGCCGTGTCAGCCTCGACGATTTCGGCGCCGGCATGAGCTCGTTCGAATATTTGCGGCGCTTTCCGGTCGATCAGATCAAGATCGACGGCTCGTTCATCGAGAATATCGCGGAAAGCCGTTTCGACCGCGAGATCGTCTCGGCCATAGCGGGCATCGCCAAAAGTCTCGGCTGCGCGGTGGTGGCCGAAAAGATCGAGCAGCAGGAAGCGCTCGACATTCTGCGCGGCATGGGCGTGGCCTATGGCCAGGGTTTTCTGCTGCACCGGCCGGAGCCGCTCGAGGCGATCGTCGCGCGGGCCGGCGAACAGTCACCATCCAGCGGACAGTCACCGGAAAAGCGCTTCGGCTGACGGCTTCTCATCGCCCGAGCTGGCGCGACTTGTCCGGCTAACCGGCGTCGGCCTTCTCCTGCTTTCGCTGCGCCGCCTCCTTCTTGCGGCGCAACACCTCGTCGGTGCCGACAAGGTCCTTCGAGCCGCCGGAAATGGCGGTCGAGAGGACGGCGGGCGGATCGCTGGCCGGAAAACTGTCTTCGAGGCCTGATTGCAACTGCTCCTCGAGCGTCTGCGGGTTCTCGGAGCGGCCTTCGGCGCGGCGCTCGCCAACGGCTTCGACATCGCTCTTGGTGTCGGGGTGAGCGCGGGCTTCCGATATCGTCGACACCACCAGCTCGATGGCGAACTCTTTCATCGCCTCGGCTTGCGGCCCATCGACATCAGAGTCTTCGATCAGGCGGATGAGCGACTTTTCCAGGGCGCCCAGTTCCTTGACGCCCTGACACCGCGCCAGACGCTTGGTGAGCGAACCGATCAGCGCCGGGGCAAAGGTCGAATAGGCAAGCCTGCGTGTGTCGTCGACCTGCTCGGGATGAAGCTTTTGCAAGGACATAGATGCCTCCAGTCAATCAGCCGTGCAGCTTCTGCCGCTGGCCCCTCCTTAGGAAACAGAGGGGAGGGCAAGAGGTTCCATACAGTCCTCGACAGGGTCGACGAGTTCAACTCCACAGCGACGCCATGGTCAGCGACGCTTCGAATATCTGCTCCCTGTTCTCGTTCAGCATCTTGACGGTGATCCGCCGGTGGTCGCCCTCCGGTATCTCGTCGCGCGCCACATCGTGCAATATGCGCAGCGCTTCGGCTCCCGCACGCTCCCGGCTGGGAAAAAGCTGCCCCTCTTCGTCAATCTGGGTCTCGGCGTTGTACAAGTCGAAGTAGAACCGTTCCATATGTGCAAGTCCCTGCTGGAGAATGCTAAAGCGCGTCGCGGTTGAAAGGGCGCAGGCGACGCGCTTCAGGTCTGTGTTTTTATGCATGTCGTTGTCTCAAAATCGGGGCCAATTTGAGCGACATGGATTAAATTCCAACCCGCGCCCATGGTTCCATGCGACTGTGTCCTGAGCAGATTTCCTGCCAGGAGCCGTCGCCGTGCCGGCCGATTGCAACCGCACCCGATCTCCGGCGTTTGGCTAGGCCACGGATGTCCAAGAAATCTCGAACTGGATCCTCGATGCTAGAACCGCTTTATCTCAACCTTGGCCAGCATGACGCTTTGTCCGAGCAGGAAAAGGGGCTGCTGGCCGCCGCCATGACCATCGAGATGGATTTTGCCACCGGTCAGGACATCGTTTCCGAGGGATCGAGGCCAGGCTACAGCACGCTCATCATCGAGGGTCTGGCGGCGCGCTACAAAGTGCTGGAGGATGGCGGGCGCCAGTTCACCTCGTTGCAGGTGCCAGGCGATTTTGTCGATTTGCACGCCTTCCTGCTCAAGACAATGGACCATGGCATTATAGCTTTGTCGCCATGCCGGGTGATCGCCGCCGACCACAGTCGGCTAAGGACGATCACCGAACAGGCGCCTCATCTCAGCCGCTTGCTGTGGCTGGACACGCTCGTCGATGGCGCCATCCATCGGGAATGGATCGTGGCCATGGGCCGGCGGTCCAAGACGTCGCACCTGGCGCATCTGGTGTGCGAGCTGTTCGTCCGGCTCCAGGTGGTCAAGCAGACCAACGGCATGAGTTTCCGGCTTCCTCTGTCGCAGGCGGAGCTGGCCGATGTGCTTGGGCTTTCGGTCGTCCACATGAACCGGGTCATCGGTGCGCTGCGCAAGATCGGTGTGATCGGCTGGGCGAATTACATGGTGACCATTCTGGACTGGCAGCAGCTGGTGGAAATCGCCGAGTTCGACCCGACTTATCTCAGCATGAACCGCGAGCCGAGATAGGCCATCCGGAGTTCGCCATGACATCGCCGGCAATCCGTCAGCCGGTCTTTCAACGATGCCCATCCAGCGACGCCAATTCGTCGAGCATGGCAAGGGCGGCACTTGGCTTGGCCGGCTTCAGCAAGCCCTGTTGGGCGGCGGCATTCTGGAAAGCGGCAAAGGCGATGTCCGGGCGGCAAATGCCGTTCAACGCGTCGTCCACCAGCCTGTCGGCCGCCTTGTAGGCCGCCGTCTGCTTGTTCTTCCATGTTCCGCCTAGCGCCCTCCTGGCGTCGGCGATCGACGACACCGTCATCGCGCTTCCGTCCACGAATCTGATCGTCAGGGGCAGAAAACGGCTCATGCGCTCACCATCCAAACCATTCGCGTCTCGCCCGGATCGATCTCATCACTTGCCTCCTTGAAAACGGGATCGCCATAAACGAGGAAATCACAAACTGGTTGCAGCCCGGCGAGCTACATGTTGCTTGCCGGCCAGATCGGCCGATGCGGACGATAAGGCGGCCGCGGCGCCGGCTTCAACGGGATGTCGGCGAGCGAGTTGCGGATCGGCCTGTACAGTATCGGCGAAGACGCGGCGCGGCGGTGCAGTACCGCGGCCGACAGTTTGGCAATCAGATTTCGAACGTCCATGGGACACCTCGAGCGCGTTGAGAGTCCCCCCATCGCGATCACCTACCACCTCACGCCCAGCATCCGCATTTAACTTTGATATAGGCCGGACGAATACGCGCCGCGCGCAATGTCTGCCGCCGAGATTCTGCCGATCGTCGGCGGCTATTGAGCGGCGTCGCCAGGCTGGCGGTCACGCATCCCAGCAGCGACGTCGCAGACGCTGCTGCAACCGGATGAATTTTCGTGCATTCTTGTGCATGGCCACAATGCTTCGAACCGACACGCCGGCAAAATGCTGCTCCTATTGCGGTTCGCGAGAGCATGACTACGAGGATTGTCCGAAGCGCAAAGCAGAGGCGGAGCGGCAGTGGGAAGGCCAGGCAAAGCCCGGCGCCGAATCCGAGGCGACGGCCGAAGTCTAGCTTGGCTCGAACAACTCGACCACGTTGCCGGACGGGTCTTCACAAAGAATCTGTCGCCCGCCCGGACCTTCGACGATCTGGTTGCGGAACCGCACGCCGGCCTCGCCCAACTTAGTCACGATTGACGGCAACTGCTCGACTTCGAGCACAAAGCGGTTCCATCCGCCCGGCTCGGGTGTCCGGCCGTCCGGCATCGGCCTGGCTGCCGACGCCAGGGGGCCGGCGAGCCAGAGCGAGAGGTCGCCGCGCGTCAGGATGGCCATCGCCGGACCGAATTGCTGCTTCAGCGCGAAGCCCAGATGGCTCGTATAAAACGCGATGGACAGATCGACATCGCGGACCAGATATCGGACGGACACCATTCGCAGGCTCCCTCACAAACGCCCCTTCCGAGAGATAGCTGGCGGGACAAGTCGGGGCAAGCCCGCGCGCACGCTTCGGGCGCCTACGGTGCGATTGCGTGGTCGGCCTGTCTCTCTCTCACGAAGGCCGTCAGCAGCTCCATTCCCGCCGGCCAGTCGCCCAGCCCGCTATTGCTGTTGATGTGACCAAGCGGCCCGGCGATGTGCAGTTCGCTGCCCCATTGTGTGGCTTTCTCACCGGCATAGCCGTTCGGATCATAGGGATCGTCGGTGCTGGCCACGATCAGCGAAGGGAAGCTAAGCGGCCCGCGCGGCGTATCGGCGAAGGGAATTCCGTAAGCGGGATAGACCGGCGAGGCCGGGTCGGGAACCGCAACCAGAAACGCCCCGCCGATCCGACGGCTCGACACCGCCTGCCAATGCGCGACCAGCAGGCAGCTGAGACTGTGGGCGACGAGCACCGGCGGGGTCTGTGCCTGTGACACCGCGACGTCCAGCGCCGCCACCCAGTCGTCGAAATCCGGCAGCTCCCAGCTTGCCGGGCTGAAGCGGCGCATCGCCGGGTTGGCCTGCTGCCAGCGTGTCTGCCAGTGGGCCTCGCCCGATCCGCCGCTGCCCGGCAGAATGATGAAGTCGGTCATGGAAAATCCTGTTCCTTCGCCGCAGATGATGCCCAATCCTAGGGCTTCTCCTCGTTCGCGGAATGAGAGATCATCGGAAAGCGACCAAGAATTCCGATGGATTGAAGGTGTTCATGGCAAACGGCGATTACCGGCCACGGCTCGACCCCACCGACATGGCGATCATCGAGATCATGCAGGAGGACGGCCGCATCGGCATTTCCGAACTCGGCCGCCGCGTCGGCCTGTCCCAGCCCGCGACGTCGGAGCGGGTGAAGCGGCTGGAGGAGCGCGGCATCATCGCCGGCTACCGGGCCGCGATCGATCCCACCGCCCTTGGTCTCGGCACCATGGCCATGATCCGCCTGCGCACCACGCATGAGCACATCCAGACCTGCCTGAAGAAATTCGCGGCCATGCCGGAAGTGGTCGAGGTGCTGCGGGTGACCGGCGAGGATTGTTTTCTGGTCAAGGTCGTCGTCCCGTCGCCGCCCGACCTCGAAAGCATCGTCGACGCCATCGGCCGCTACGGCGCGGTGACGACCAATGTGGTGCTTCGGGCCGAGCCGCCGAAGCGGCTGGGGCGGGAGCTGATGGCGAAGCTCTGAGCGGCCACGCGCGGCAAGAGGATTGCAAGCGCCTCCTTTTGCGAGCTCCGGCTTTGCCGCGAAAGAATTTCGCGGGCTGGTGTAGGATCGGCGGCGTGGCGCCCGTCCTTGGGGCGAAACCCGTTGCAAACCTTTGGAGCACATCATGGAAGCCGTTCAATCGCCGTGGCAGACCGCGGCCATTCTCATCGCCCGCCTGACGCTGGCCGCCATGTTCGCGATGGGAGCAGCCTTCAAGTTCATGGATATGAACATGACCGCCGGCTACATCGCCGCCGCCGGCTTTCCGTTCCCGCTGTTTCTGGCCTGGTGCGCCGCGATCCTCGAAACGCTGCTGGTGATCGCCTTGCTGACCGGAGCGTTCTTCACGCCGGCCGCCCTGGTCGCCGCCGTCTACGTGGTCTTCCTCGGCTTGCCTTCCACGGTCCGTCGCACTGGACCGGCAACCAGGCCGAGTTCGGCGCCTTCATGTCCCATTTCCCGTTCGCCGCCGGCCTGCTGTTCGCCGCCGTGCATGGACCGGGCAGCGTGCTTGCCTCGAAACTTGGCCGAGGGTGAGGCCCCGCGTCGGCAGACCGCCTCACATCTGGTCGTTGTAGGGTTCCTTCATCTGGCCGACCATGCGGGCCAGTTTCGAGAAGGACGGCATGTCCGCCTCCGGCTGGCATTGATTGGCCAGTTCCAGCAGTCTGATCGGAAAGTTGACGGCGTCGCGGTTGGACTCCGACATGCCGTCGGACCGCTCCTCGCCGGTTTCGATGGCCTCGGCCTTGCGCAGCGCGATGTCGATATCCTCGACCGTGAGCAGGCCCTTGCGCACCAGCACCTGATTGATCGAAGCGACGGCCATCAGCAGGCCTTCGAGTTGCAGATTGGCGACGTTCATTGCTGTTGCTCCCATTTGGCTCACGCTCAACGCATGAGCCGCTGTTACGATCCGGACGGGGATGCAAGCGATAGGCGTCGGCCGATGGCCTGCGCTACTCTTCCATCCAGCGGCGGCCATATTCGGCCCACAGCGCCTTGACCTCCCGGCTGCCGAGGCGCGGGGCCGAGCCGTCGCCATAGGCGATCGAAACGCCGCTGATGTCGTAATGGGGATGGGCGTCGATGACGAAGCGGATCGCCTCGCCGAGCGGCCTTCTGCCGATGACCGGATCGGCCTGGCCTTGGCCGACGCTGCGAACGCCCGAAACAGTGGCTGGCGCTTGCCGCATCCTGAACACGGATGCCATGGCTGGTTTGTCCATCCCGCTCTCCCCCGAGTTGGAGTGGAATGATTCCATAAGAGCCAGCTAATGACCAGTCGCTAGACGGCCTGTCGAAGGCTGCGTCTTGTATCCTGCAGCCGGTTGAAGGACTGTTCAGGCCAGCGGATCCGCCGCCGGCGGCCTGGCGGGAAGGCCGAGCCTTGTCCGCTCGCCGTCGGCAAACTCTCGGCCGCTTCCTGGGCCATGAACAGATGCTGGGTCACCGTGCCATTCTCGGCAACCAGCACCGCCCATTGGCGGCGGTCGACACGTTCCACGCGAACGTCATTGGGCTCTCCGGCCACCATGATCGTCCTCCAGCAGGCGTACGGCACGGAGGGGGCGTGCCTTTACGCCTTGGTCTTGCTCTTGGCCGGCGCCTTGGCGGCCGGCGCCTCGGGTGTCCTGATGCCGAGCCCGAACTCCTTTGCCAGCTCCGATCGCTTGGCGGCGTAGCTGGGCGCCGTCATCGGATAGTCGCCGGGCAGGTCCCATTTGGCGCGATAGGCTTCCGGCGTCATGCCATGGGCGGAGCCGAGATGACGCCGCAGCGACCTGAACTTCTTGCCATCCTCGAGGCAGTAAATGAAATTCGGCGTTACCGAGCGCTTGCGGTTGACCGCGGGCTCAGGCGCAGGTTGCGGCGGAGCAACGGGATTGTCCACGGCCGCGAGCGCTGCATTGACGCTCTCGATCAACGCCGGCAGGCTATCCGGAGGCACTGAATTGTTGCGCACGAATGCCGCGACGATGTCGGCGGTCAGATTTATATTTCGGATTTTGTCCTCAGACATGGCTTCTTTTGCCCCCTTGATGCCAAAGGACAAATTATCAGACAACATCCGCCGACGGCATGGCACTTTAGAACATATGCATATGACTTGACGCCGGATGTGGTAGCGCTAGCATCGCCGAGTCTCCGATCGATGTCGATGTAGGAATTCTTTCCTGACATATCTTGACCGGTGAGGGCAGCTATGCTATGATTTGTTCATGGTGCTGATTTGCGCCGCCGACCCGCCGCCGAGGCGGGTTTTTTGTTTCAGGCCGGCTTGGAAGCGATGATGGCCAGTGACGCGAGTTTTCCCTCGCTCAGGCTGCTTATGTAGTTTTTTCGCCGATGCACGAACTCGGCGCCGAGCACGATCTCATTGGCCTGCTGCTGGGCGGGCGACGGAACCATGCTGGAATTTGCCCGTTTCAACGCCAGCTCGACGTGATCGCCGGTTTCGTCGATGACGTCGTCGACCTGGAATCCGGCTGAAGCAAACAGAGCCTTCAGGGTTTCGCGGTCGACGAGATGGCTGGCCACAGCCGACACCGCCCAAGGCAAGGGATAGTGAGGCTCGCCGTCCGCCAGCACCGCCTCGGTCCAGACAAGCCTGGCCTTCGGCTTCAGTACGCGCCACGCTTGCCCGATGACCGCCGCCTTGTCGGCGATATTCATGCCGACATAGAAGCAGATCGCCGCGTCGAATGTGTCGTCCGCAAAAGGCAGCCTTGTCGCATCGGCCTCATGGAAACGCACTTTGTCGCCGAGGCCGCAGAGCTCGGTCAATCGGCGGGATGCCTCGACGAACGCCT
Organism: Mesorhizobium sp. M0771; assembly: GCF_040320155.1. NCBI lineage: Bacteria > Pseudomonadati > Pseudomonadota > Alphaproteobacteria > Hyphomicrobiales > Phyllobacteriaceae > Mesorhizobium > Mesorhizobium sp. M0771. Next base: position 120,428 of record NZ_JAMYPC010000008.1, read on the forward strand.
GCGTCAGGTCGACGCCGTCGACGCTGCACCCATAGGTCTCGGCAAGGAACCGGGCCGGGCCGCCAATGCCGCTGCCGATGTCCAGAACCCGATCGCCGGCGGAGGGCGCAAGACGCGCAGCATGGTCCTGCGTGGCGATCAGCTCGCGGCCATGAAGCTGATCGAACGGATAGAGTTGTTTGGCTGCGAGGCTGCCGGCCTTTGCGTCCGGCACAGCCGACAGGATGCGCTCGACAATGCCGCCGCTGCCATAGTGACTGGTCACATCGCTCATTTCGCTCTCCGACGAGACCCAGCATCCCATCGATGCGGCCCTCGCGCAATGCGCGCCGCCGCCAAGGACGAGGCTTTGACCGGAGTAGGAATTATTTCTTATCTGCATTGACGGGTGAGGGCAGCTTTGCTATGATTTGTCCATGGTGCTGATTTGCGCCACCGACCCGCCCACGAGGCGGGTTTTGTTTTCCTGATGCCCACAACGTGCGGATATCGGATGTCGGCGGGACAGCCCCCCTCTGGCCTGCCGGACGTTCGTCGTTCGGAAAGCCAAGCAATTGGCTTTCCGTCCGCTGCGCGGACCACTCCTCAACCCCCACACGGGGGGGAGATCGGACTGCCGCCTTGCTTTCGCCAATCGTCAGCGCTGCAAATTGGTCGCGACCCTGGAGCTGCCAATCTCCCCCCTTGAGGGGGAGATGTCCGGCAGGACAGAGGGGGGCGTGAAGGAACGCTATCCTCGGTTCATTCTGCCTTATCCGCGAGGCCTCCCTTGTCCAACCGCTATGCCACCATCATCACCGACGATGACGGCCGCGAGGTCGTCAGCGCCATTGGCGTGTTCGAGGGCGCTGCCCCGCAGGCGCGCATCGGCCGTATCGAGCCGGTCGTGCCGGGCGTGCTGATCGGCATGGTTCGCGGTGGTCCTGTCGATGCCATCGGCGGCTTCGGCTTTCCGCGCGGCGCGCACGACGCAAGGGCGATCGCCAGGGCAAGCCTGAAAGCCGCGTCTGCCGGAAAGCGCCACGCGCCGGCCGCTGATGCAGCCCGCAAGGCCGCCCCAACACGGTCAGGGCCAAAATCGGCACGGCGCAAGTCCGGCAAGATCAAGTCCGGCAAGATCAAGCGGCCAGCGAAACAGGCACCTACCGCCGAGCCCGCCGGGATCTCGGATCATGGCTGACCGGACGGCGCCGCGTGCGCGCCCTGGCCGCAAGGCGACTGCCGCCGCTGCCAAGCCGAAGCGGACGAAGAAGACGCTTGGCGATGATTTCCTCGACGCGGTTCGCGCCGATTTCAGCGCCCATGGCGCCGGCGTCATTGCCGCGGTCCGGGCCGACAAGCCCGACCAGTATCTGAAGATCGTGCAATCGGTGCTACCCAAGGATCTGGCCAAGGATTTGCATGTTTCATCTGACAATCTGGAAGCCCTGAGCGATGACGAGATCCGCCGCCGCATCCGTGGCCTCGAAGCCGTCCTCGGGCCGTTTGGCGACCAGCCTGAAGACGCGCCGCCACTATCTGGCGCTGCTGCAGGAGCTGGACCGCAGGCGCAGGACTAACCAGCTTGCCGCCTACCGGCCTTATCCCAGGCAGGCGCAGTTTCACGCCGCCGGCGCGCAGAACCGGGAACGTCTGTTCATGGCCGGCAACCAGTTGGGCAAGACCAGGGCCGGCGGCGCCGAATGGGCCATGCATCTCACCGGCCGCTATCCCGCGTGGTGGCAGGGCAAGACCTTCGACGCCGCCGTCAGGCTATGGGCTGCCGGCGTGACCGGCGAGGGCACGCGAGACAACCCGCAGCGCGTGCTGGTCGGCCCGCCGCAGCAGCAGGCGGCATGGGGCACCGGCATGATCCCCGCCGATGCCATCCGCCAGACCACGATGGGCCGCGGCGCGCCGGGCGCGCTCGACAGCATCGTGGTGCGCTGGGGCGGCGGCGGCGACGTGCAGGCCGATGAATCGGTGCTGTCGTTCAAGAGCTATGAGAAGGGCCGCGAAAAGTGGCAGGGCGAAACCCTGCACGGCGTCTGGTTCGACGAGGAGCCGCCGCTCGATATCTATTCCGAAGGCCTGACCCGCACCAACGCGACGGGCGGCATCACCATGGTGACGTTTACGCCGCTGCTTGGCATGAGCGACGTGGTGCTGCGGTTCTTGACGGCGCAGGAGGTTCTCCCTTCCCCCCTTGTGGGGTGAGCAGCTGGTTCGCGAAGCGAATTCGTCGTGCCAGTGGCACGACGAAAGGCCGGCGAACGCCGGGACGCTGCGGAGCAGCGGGGACCCGGCAGGTTGGATCGGCCACCACCCGGCCCTTCGCAGGCTCAGGGCGTTCGAAGCTCGAAAAGCCAAGCAATTGGCTTTTCGTCCGCCACGCGGACCGCTTCTCACCCCACAAAGGGAGAAGGTAAGAACCGCCACGCCCGGCGCAAATATCGTGCGCGGACAACATCATACGACATTACTTTGAATCAGTTCGGCAGGCTCTACGTCCTGTCACGTCGCTATCTTGACCCCGAGATCAGCGGTGCCTCAGGCGATTGCCGGCAACGATGATTGCCATACGGCGTGGTGCGATATCTGGTTGTGCTCGATGCAATCGGTTGCCAGTTTGCTGATTTCAGGATCGGCGGACGCCTGCGCCCATTCGACGAACGCGTCAACAACGACCAACCTCGCCCGGCTGGCCAGCCCCAAGCCGTAACGGCGCACTACCGGCTCTGAATGGTCGAGCATAGCACGGATCATGCCTGATGCATCACCTCGCCATTGCCCGGAGATATCGGCGATCGCCGAAAACGGCGTTTGCGGCCTGAGCAACGCGGCGTGCTGACGCGCAAGCTTTAACTGCCAGTCTTTTGCAAAGCGCACAAATTTGACGGCTCCCATGCGTACACCATCGTGATAATCATCAAGGGCAAACAACGCCTGCGCGAGATGCTGACCATCGTTCCGCGTACTGCATCGCAAGATAGACTCCACGGCATCGAAGCGCGTGCGCGGGTTGCTGTCCCCAAGCAGCGCGGCCAGCTCACCCACCATCGAACTTATGTTCTGGTTTTGAAAGGTGGCAATAAACGCACCCGCCGCTCGCGTCTCAGCATTGGCAGATGTCAGCAGGAGACGAAGGCTTTCCAACGGCACCGTCTTGCCGAGCTCGCCGAGAAGGTCGTTGGCAAGCGCGCCATCGTCATCATGCGGGGACGACAGCAGCCGCTCCAGCATCTCCTGACCTGTCATGGCATTTGTCGATTTGCCGAGTGGCAGCAGGATCTTACCGCCTTCGCTGAAAAAAAGATGAGCAACCTCGCTGTCCTCGGCGGACAGGCGCATCGCCTCGAATAGATCTGTCATGGCAAAGAGTGGCTGTCCCACCCGCGTAGAGTACAGGCCGCGCAGAATGCACCAGCCCAGACGCATCGATGTCGCCGATGCACGGCAAGACCTACCGCATAAAGCGATAAAGGAAAAGATGAGAGCGAAGCTTTCCCGTTTCGGCGCGTTGCGGAATTGCGAACCGCGACTAGACTGGTGGCCAGGTTGTCGAGGAACCAAGTCCATGAACAGGCGGCAGGTATTGACAGGCGGTTTGTCTTCGCTTGTCGTGTCGCCGGCGGGTGGTGCTGAGGTATCAAAGCCCCAGGTGCCCAAATGGCGACCCTCGTTTTCACAACCCATCGATCGCATCGAGGAACGGTTCGGCTATTACTTCGACAGAGGCCGTGACTTTGCCATCCTTGAAACGGCACCTGCGTGCTGACGGAAGCCGGCCTGTCCGATGAGGCGGCAGCCATGGCCGCCATCCAGACGCTTGCCATGATTTACAACTTCTCCCGGACATGAAGCCGTCTGACATGGATGATGGCAACGTGCTGGTCAGCTACAATCATCCAGCCTTCAATGTCGTGCTTTCCGACGTTGCGAATGCGCATTGGCAAGAGATCGAGGCCCGCCACCAGGATGGGCTGGCTACGGGCGAGGTGCTGATCACGCCGCTGGGGCAGAATGTGTTCGATGAGCTCGGCAAAAAGGCGCTGCTTGGCAGGTGCTACATGTTCATGGATGCGCAGGCGCCAAAGGTGATCCGCATCAAACCCAGTTGATAAGTCGAATCAGGGGTATTTGGTGCCGGCAAGTTGCCTGGCACGACCTTCGGCGGTTGACGATTTGCGCGTTAATGGGCCGCACAATATTTTCTCTCGACCGGTATACTGATATATATAGAGCATACAGGATTGATTGGGAGTGTCGGGGACGCAGACCTCGCGTTTGAACCCTGTTCCTGGATCGGTACGGGTTCTGCAGATTTTTTTACTAGTATCGTAAGGAACATTCGCCTGGCTGGTGCATGCCGATGCACTGGCGGCAATGCCGACAACGATTGCAATCCGAATCATGTGTTCCCCCAAGTCTTGGGTCAGCTTCGCATTGATGAGCGCTGGTATCAATGGCCACACTCTATTGGAGCATGCTTGCATGACCCGTCACGTCACCTTCATGACCATAGACGACGTCGAACACTATTCGCCGGACGAGCGTGCCGCGATCATCGCCGCCTATCCCGAACATGAGCGCGAAGCGAGGGCCAAGGGCATTCCGGTGCTGGGCTCCGGCCGCATCTTTCCGATTGCCGAGGAGCTGATTGCCTGCGAGCCGTTCCGGCTGCCGCGCTACTGGCCGCGGATCGGCGCCCTCGATTTCGGCTGGGACCATCCGTCGGCCGCGGTCGAGCTGGCCTGGGATACGGAGGCCGATGTCGTCTATATCTCCAAGGCGGCGCGGGCCTCGCAGCAGACGCCGGCCATGCAGGTACTGGCCCTGAAGCCGTGGGGCGAGTGGCTGCCCTGGGCCTGGCCGCGCGACGGCCGCCGCGAGACGCTGGAAGGCGCGGGCACCGCGCTTGCCAGACAATACGCCGCGCACGGGCTGAACATGCTGTCGGGCCACGCCCGCTTCGCCGACGGCTCGGTCTCGGTCGAGGCGGGGCTGATGGAAATGCTCGACCGCATGCAATCCGGCCGCTTCAAGGTGTTTTCGACGCTGCTGCCCTGGTTCGAGGAATTCAGGCTTTTTCACCGAAAGGACGGCAAGGTGGTGAAACTGCGCGACGATTTGATGGCCGCGACGCGCTACCGCAAACTGACGCTCGCCTATGTCAGCGGCGCCGGCACTTTGCCGACGGTGGCCAACGGCATCTGGCTGATGTTCGACCGTACCGGCGACAGAGGCGCCGACGGGACGGGAGTAGGAGATTTTTTGGGGCCTGCGTCTTCGGCAACCGACAATATTGTCACTTTCGCGGGCACCACGGGCAAGGTGGGGAAGGATAGTGGGATCGCGGTGTCCAGCCTGGCGCCGAAGGCCAGCCCGACATTTACCGGGACGCCAACGGGGCCGACCGCAGCGCCTGGAACGAATACCACGCAATTGGCTACAACGGGGTTCGTCAAGGCTGGGTTTGATCTGAAACTTGATAGCCGACCTAACCTCGGTGTCGTCGCGCAGACGATCACCGATTGGAACAACGCCCTGGACAACGGCTGGTATATGGCCTCGGCGGCGGCTAATGCGCCAGACGGCGTAAATTGGTTCCTGGGGTTTGTGGAAGCGCACGGAAGCACTGGCTACCGGACGCAGACGGTGCATGATTTCGTCAACGACACTACGGCGGCAGACCAAAAGCTATGGCGGCGCAGGCAGGCTGGCGGTGCCTGGGGAGGATGGATCAAGCTGCAATGGTCGCAGGCCGAACAGGATGCACGCTATGTCCAGTCGTCCACGGCGTTGCTTCAGAAGTTTTATGAAAGCCCGCAACAGACCATCACATCCGGCGGGTCGCTGACGTTGGCTCATGGGCTGGGGGTGAAGCCGAAGCTCTATGCGGCCTTCATTCAATGTACTACGGTTAATTCGGGGTATTCGGTTGGTGACGAGATACCCATTAACCCATCTCTCAATACAACTGATGCGACCGCTCAAGCTATTAGCATCGTGCCAGATGCGACCAATTTGAATGTACGGATTGGTAATGCTGCTGGCGCACTTAAAGTCCTTAACAAGGCTGGAACAGGTTTTAACGACATAACGAACGCTAGCTGGAAACTCGTTGTGAGAGCGTGGGCCTAGCTTGCGAAATGTGAGCAACGGTCTAAACGTTGGAACATGCATATTACTATTGCAGTGCAAGGCAAAATTCCCTGTCGAGGCTATGGCGGCACCCAGCGGCAAATCGATTGGCTCGCCAGCGCACTCGCATCTCTCGGACATGAAATCACACTCATTGCCGGAGTGGGCTCCACCCATCCGCGTTGCGAGGTCCGGCAGGCCGCGTCAGTAGTGGAATGTCTGGGGGCGATCCCTATCAATACTGACATCGTGCATTTCAACGGCTGGTACGATGTAGAAAGCCCATATCGTGCGCTTTACACTCTGCACGGCTATGTTCCAAACGCCCCGAGGAAGGGGCAAAATTACAGCTTCGTCAGCGCCAGTCACGCGCATCATCATGATCGAGAAACGTTTGTTTACAACGGCTTCCCTGTGGATGCCTACCGGCTGGCAGATCGGAAAGGTGAGCGGCTGTTGTTTTTGGGCGGTATCGCGAGGGCCGGGAAGGGCCTCAACCGGGCCGTCGATCTGGCGAAGAAATTTAACTTCGCTCTCGATATTGCGGGTGGCTCGAGGTGGAAGTTGCTCGGGCGCAGCCAAACCCGGAAAGAGTCTCTGTTCTTCAAGAGCTTATCGCGGCGCTACCGCTTCCACGGCACTGTTGATGGCGAGGAAAAGCTCCGATTGCTCGGCGAGGCGTACGCCTTCCTTAACCCGATCTCCTGGGCAGAGCCGTTCGGCATGGCGGCGGTCGAAGCAATGCTGTGCGGAACGCCTGTGCTGACCACTCGGTGCGGTGCGCTTGCCGAAACGGTCGATGCAGACAGCGGGCGTTTCTTCGAAACCGATGATGAGTTTGCTCACGGTCTCAATGAGATCAACAGCATTTCCGCGCGAGCATGCCGTGAATCGGCAGCCGAAAGATTTCCGATCCAGAAAACCGCAACGGCCTACCTGGAACTCTATAAGCGCATCCTTGACGGCGAAGTGCTTCCGTGAGCCCGCTTTAGCCGCTCCATCCAAAATTCCTATCCGGTGAGGAAGCGTTATAGCTGGCCAACCGACATGCCGTCGGCACAAACAGGATCAACAGGACACTCGTCTCCTTTGCGTGATCTGTGACTGGCTAAAATCTCCGAGCTAAATTCCACAATCTCCAGAGGTTACCCATGGACCGCAACTTCGCGCGGGCGCTTGCGCTCGTCCTCAAATCGGAAGGCGGCTGGTCCGACAATCCGGCCGATCCCGGTGGCGCTACCATGAAAGGCGTTACCATCGCCAATTTCCGCCGCTACGTGAAGGCGGATGCCAGCAAGGCCGATCTGCGAGAGATCAGCAACGCTCAGGTGGCGACGGTCTATCGCCGCTTCTATTGGGACGCGGTAGCCGGCGCCGAGCTTCCCGGCGGTGTCGACTATGCTGTCTTCGACTTCGCCGTGAACAGTGGGCCGGGCAGGGCGGCTAAATATCTGCAGGCGGCAGTTGGCACCGCACAGGACGGCAGGATCGGCCCGGCCACGCTCAAAGCTGTGGGCGCCAGGCCACCGGGCGCAGTCATCGACGATCTTTGCGATGCCCGCCTGGCATTCCTGCGGCGGCTGCCGACCTGGCCGGTTTTCGGCAAGGGTTGGAGCGATCGCATCAGGTCGGTCCGTTCCCAGGCGCTGTTGATGTCGGCACTACAGCCCGCTCCGGCACCTTTGCCGGGCTCCCCGACCCTGCCATCAGCGCTCTCGCCGAAGCCCGGCAGTGCGATGCCGCCGGTGTCTACCGGCGGGCGCGTCAGCCCCGTCGAACGCCTGCCGTTCTGGCGTGCGCTGCTTCAAATCCTGAAATCGATTTTCGCAAGGAGTTCGACATGATCGCCGTCTTCATCCGCATCGGCTTGCGTTACGGCGCCGGTGTTCTGGTCGCGCGTGGCCTGCTCGGCGCCGACGACGCGGCGGCATTTTCTTCCGACCCCGACATTCAAGCTGGTCTGGAGATCGCCGCCGGTCTCGCCATCGCCTCGGTCACCGAGACCTGGCACTGGTTGGCCCGCAAATCCGGCTGGGAGCACTGACATGGAAGGGTTTCAACAACTGCTCATCGCCTATCTCGAAGCCGCGAAACCCTCTGCTATCGGCTTTGCCGCCGGGCTTGTCGCCGGGTGGCTGCTGTGAGCGCGCTCCTCGCCGTCCTGCTTGGCAACAAAGCGCTGCTGGGCTTCCTGGCATCGGTCATCGCCGCCCTTTGCTGGGGCGCTCACCAGCGGCTGGCCGGCGCCAGGGCCGAGCGCGGCAAACTGGCGGCCGCTGAGGCCGCGGCGCGCGCGGTCGCTGAGCAGGTGCAGAACGACGTCGGCGCACTGCCGGCGGACGCTGTTCGAAAGGAGCTGAAATCATGGGCAAGGGACTGATGCTTGCGCTGCTTGTGGCGCTTGCCGGGTGCACGACTGCTTCGGGCGGCTTCTGCGCGATTTCGAGCCCGCTGCGCCTGTCGGCCGAAGCCGTCGACGTCCTGTCGGACGCCGAGGCGAGAGCGCTCCTGGCGCACAACCGCAAGGGACAAAAGCTCTGCGGATGGAGGCCTTAGCCGATGCACAACCTCTTCGACATGCTCGGCATCAAGGGGCCGGTCGTCGCCGCCGGGCTAGCTGGCGGCGTGCTGCGAGCACTGTCGCGCCATCGCTACAAGCTGCGCGAGATGATTGCCTCGCCGATCTGCGGGGCGCTGGCGGCTGCGTATCTGACGCTGCCTGCCGTCGCCTGGTTCAGGGCAACCGGCATGCCTATCCCCGATCCGGCCGACGACACCACGACGCTCGCCGCCGCCTTTTTGATCGGCGTCTCGGCCATGTGGATTTCCGACATCGTCTTCGAGGTCCTCGTGCGGCGGTTCGGCTCGGCCGGCAACGAGTGATGCACTTGAGATGCTGGAAGAAGCCAGCGACAATGCCTACCTAAGGAGCAATCCAATGGAGGTATGATATGGCGACGTCCACCGAACGTGCAGTCCTTGCCGGCGGCTGTTTCTGGGGCATGCAGGATTTGATCCGGCGCTGTCCCGGCGTGATCTCTACCCGCGTCGGCTATAGCGGTGGCGATGTGCCCAACGCCACGTATCGCAACCACGGCAGCCATGCCGAAGCCATCGAGATCGTTTTCGATCCGGCCAGGATCAGCTTTCGCACATTGCTCGAATCCTTTTTCCAGATCCACGATCCGACCACCAGGAACCGCCAGGGCAACGATGTCGGAATGAGCTATCGCTCGGCGATCTTCTACACCAGCGACGAGCAGAAGCGCGTCGCCGAAGACACCATCGCCGATGTCGATGCCTCTGGACTGTGGCCGGGCAAGGTCGTCACCGAGCTTGCGCCGGCGGGCGATTTCTGGGAGGCGGAGCCAGAGCATCAGGACTATCTCGAGAAATACCCCAACGGCTATACCTGCCACTTTGTCAGGCCGGGCTGGAAGCTTCCGGTCCGCGAAAAGGCTGTTTCGTAACGCAGCCGCTATCGTCTGCTTATCTGGCGGTCGAACTATTCTTCCGCGCGATCGGTATGCCGGCCGCCTCGTAGAGGTGGCCGTGCTCGGGCTGCCCATAGACGAACGCGCCGTGGACGGGTTTGTCGTCGACCTCAGAGTCTGAGAACGCGACGGCCTCGATCTTCTTTGTTCCGGTCAGGCTCTGGTTTCGAAGATAGGCGAAGGTTCGCACCGCTTCTCCAACAATTCGATCGAGAAACGGCTTTGGCCGCCTCCCGGGCCGTCGCACGAGGCTTGCGCTCTCGTCCCGAAACAAAATGGTGCTGTGCGCAAAGCGCCGGCATGATCTGATAGATTCGGTTGAGCGAGCAGGTCATGAATCCTGGGTGAAAAAGAACGAAGTCGACCTCTCCTCTCAGATGCATGGTCCTGCGCAGCAATCTTTGCGCTGCCGATCTGGAGAGGACATAGCCTGCGGCGCCCGCGTGCAGCCCATAAAGTCTGGCAAGCGAAAACCCATCATCGAGAGCGACTTCCTTGCGTCCGACCCTCACTTTGGCAAAATGCGTTTCCAGCTTGATCACATCGGCATCGCGTGGCACCCATCGATCGGAAGCAAGCAGCGAGCCGGCGCCAGCGCCGAAAACGACGTCGTCCTCGAAAACCGCGCCATATTGATCCGCGCCGTTCGCAACGATCTCCCAACACGAGCGGTGGCTCAGGAAACAGCAAACCTCAGCAGCGCTCAGCGGGCTTTTGGCGACAGAGCAGCAATCGGGGCAATCAATGGCGGAGACACGCTCAAATGGTACTCCGATCCGGCCGAACTCGGACGCGACATGCGCCAGCCGATCGCGAGAACGATCAAGATTGATCACCAGACACCTCATCAGCGCCCCCTTTGTCCGGTGATCAGTGAATATCACGTTCCCGTTATTGCACAAAATTTGCTTACGTGCGGGGCAGTGGGTAGCGGCGTACGTGCCGCCGGTTGATTTTGGAGGTTGGGTGGACATTGACTGCATCCCCGGCGAGGCGCGAGGCTTAACCGTGCGCGGATAGACGAGTCGAGTCGCCCTAGAAGCCGAAGAATTGCCGGCCGATCATGTATCCAAGCGCGACGACCACAAGGGGAAACAGGGCGGGCGCCAGCCGACCAAGAGCGGAGGTCTTTGGCTGTTGCCTGGAGATGGTCGTGGGCGCATTGCCGAGATTCTTGGTCATCCAGAATAGTAGCAAGCGCTGATTAACGATTCCGTAACCCGGTCGAGGCCGCCGCGGCTTTTTGCGTTTCTGGCGCGACCTTGACAATGCCCAGCCCGTGACGCAACTGGGCCGTCTTGAGAGCATTGTGAGGCAAGGTCAATGCGGCCGATTCAGCGTCATGTCGATTTGGTTTGCACCGGCGCTAGGTCGTCGGCCGGCACCGGCCGCCCACAGGACGAAGTCCTGCACGCCTCGATCGATCCTGAAATGCCTCCCGTCCATTTTCGCGCGACCCCTACACTCCGCATCGTTGACGGCGAAGCGCTTCCTTGACGACCGGCGATCCAATCCTCTTCGTCGGCTTCCCCGCGGTCGGCGACTTCGTCCGTTGCCATTCCGCCATCCAGATCATCGCTGCGCGATTTCCTGATCGCCCCATAGATGTCGTCACCTCGCCTGTCGCAGCGCCGCTGGCGCGCCTGATGCCGCATGTCAGGAAGGGCTGGACGCTTGCCAAGCGTCATCAGCGCCCCGGTTTTGGCGAGCGCAGCCGCCTGGTTGGCGAGTTGCGCAAGGAAAATTACCGTACGGCCTATCTGATGACCAGCAGCACCAAGGCGGCGCTGATGGCGTTCATGGCCGGAATAGAGGAGCGCATCGGCTATCCGCAGGAGTTGCAATTCGGCCTCCTCAATCGCTTCCCCGCCGGCTGGTTGGCGCATCTATGGGCCTTCGGACCCCGCAAGACGCGGCTCTTCGAGGAGGTTTGCTCGATTGCCTCGCTTGGCGAAAAGCCGGCTGCGGGCGCAGAGTGGCCGGCGCCCCGGCTTGTGGTCGATCCGGCCGAGTTGGACGATTGGCGCCAGCACAAGAAGATCGATGCCGGCCGACCGGCCCTGGCGCTCTATACTGCCGACATTGAGAATTTCCGCTCGTGGCCCGTCGAGCGCTTCATTTCGATCGCCAGAGACCATCATGATCGCGGCTGGGCAATCTGGATTGTAGGCGGACCGCGCGAGCACGCCGGTGCCGCAAAAATCCGCGCCGCCATTCCTGAGGCAATCGACTTCACCTCGACCCCGTCGATTGCTGACGCGATGTGCCAAATCGCTGCGTCGACCATGTTCCTCGGGGTTGATGGCGGGATTTCCCACGCCGCCGCTGCCCTGAACGTCCCATGCGCGCTCATCTACGGGCTGAATCGCCCCTATGTGCATGGGCCCGTAAACAACCATGTTCGCTTTATCGAACCGCCGCTTTCGACGCCCAGCTGGGTCAAGGACACGCGGGGCATCAGCGAAACTCGGGTGAGGGAGGCTCTGGCTGACATCTCAGCCGGTATCGCCAACTGACCAATGGTCTCCCCGGCCCCAGGCGTCTGGTTAAAAACGCCCCGTGGGGGGCAACCATCGCCGCGTTTCGGTTACCCCATGGCCCTGCGGCTTTCGGGCTCGTGATTGCCGACCCAATGTGCACGGATGCGGTCGCTGGCTTCAAGGTAGGCCATGTCGATGAGATAAGTCAGAAGCTTCTCGCCGTCGGCTTCGGCTTTCTGCCTAAGCTCCCGCAGTATCCCTTGCGCGAACTGCAGGTTCTCCATTTTGCTCGGCTGGTCCATCGGTGCCCCCCAACGTCTGCGTATGAACTTTGCGCTGGCTATGCTTGCATGAAGATTGCCGTGAAGTGGATATTGCACGTGCGGACCGCAATCCTGCGAAGGCGCTGGCTGCATGAAAGCCGCCCCATCCGGCTTCAAGATTCGCTACACTATGTGACGGAAACAAAATAAACAAAGCGTTCTTTTGTACAAGTCAGGAAGGTTCCTCCAGTTCACACCACGAGATACTTGGGCAGCGTAGTTGACGTAACGATATTGCGTGGTCTTAAGCTCTCGTTTCCAAACAAAACGTACCATGGTTGCAACCACAAGACGAATTCCAGCTGACCGGGCCGCTCCGTAGTCAATCGCCGCTTACAAACGGCACCGGGTCTCAGCCCAGGGCTTTGGCCAACCCATCGTTCCACGGCAGCGCAGGCCGGATGATCTACCGCCCGCCTTGGCTGACGCCAAGGCGGGCTTTTTGCGTTTGGCTTCTACCGGGTGAAATGTTGTCGGACCCGGCCCTGTCGGCATCGGGCGGTTTCGAGAACGATTTCCTGCCTGCCGGCTGTCTGCGCCGCTCGCGCTAGGCCGACTTGCGTTGCGGCAAGCTAGACGGCGTCTCGACACCGTCAGAAATCGGTTCGGCTGTCCGGTTTGTCGGCTCGTCATCGACCCGGTCGTGCTCGATTTGCCGGGCGGCAGGCAAGGGTTGCAACCAGTGCTCACGGCGATTGACCCAGAGTTCATAGCTGGGCTCCAGCCCTTCGGTGGGCACCTCATCGAGGCTGCCAATCGTCACTTCCACCTCATTCTCACGAACCAAAGGGACCCGGCCGCCGCAGGTGGGACAAAAACTTCTGTCGCCGTAGCTGTTGACGATACCCGTCGTTTCGAACGCCTCGAGCGGCCACACTGCAAACGCCGAAAAAGCCGACCCGCTAGCCTTGCGGCAGTCCTTGCAATGGCAAAGGCCAATCCGAAAGGGATCTCCCGTCACCGAAAACTGGATGCCGCCGCACAGGCAACTGCCGCTCCGCCTTGTATCATTGGGCATGACCGCTCCTCCATCTGGTTGGGCATCACACCGCTACATCTTGCAGCGCCATGCGCACAATCAATTCACGCGCGGCGCAAGGGTTCCATGTCGCCTCGCGCAATGCATCGTCTGAACCCGGGAGCGCCATGGCAACGACCGCCGCAAGGCTGCTGGATATGTCAGTTCGGGAAATCGAACACCGGTTCCCGGCACCAATAGACACGGCACTGGCCATCACGTGTCGGAACGGAGGCAGCGACCGGCACCTCCGGCCAGTCGCACTCGTTGCCGTATTGGCGGACATAGCGATCGTAAGTATTCCGGCCGGTCGTCAACACCGCCGAGTGATGGCTCTGGATCAGGTGCTGCGTCTCCTCGCAGCTCATCGAACGCGTGTCGGGTCGGGCGTAGGCCGTGCTTGTTGCTGCAAACAACGCCGTTCCAATGATCCATGCGATTGTTTGGGATGTCATGGCGATCCTTATCCTAAAATACGGCCAGGTATTTCAACAGCGAAATGATGCCGATAATGATGACAACGATCTGCGCGATCTGCCTCGTGCGGCCATCGAGCGGCAGACGCTGGATGAGATAGAGCACCAGGATGATCACCAGGAAAGTGATCAGAATGCCGATAAGTACCGATGAAGCCATGTCCCTCACTCCGTCTGGCTACGTCTGAGAAGAGTACGCAGCGGCAAACGCTCTGGCCCTTGATTGGTTCCTGTCGATGCGAAGCCATCGGCGCAGCGTAAAGGCTGCGAAACAACGTTCCGCGGCCTTTGAAGCTGGATGCCGATCAGGGCCTGTTTGCCGCAATGTTGTCGTTTGCCATCGGCGACACAGTTCCAGGCAACTTGTTGCTGGCGTCAGGCGGGGCTAACGGGAGAACCGCCTCGGGTTGACGAGCTTCCGACAAAGACGGCCTGAGTTGCGCTTCGTTGTCGACATTTGCGCGAGCCCTGAGATCCGGCGCCGCCCGGCGGGTGATCGCCTTTTCTGAGGAGAACAATTGCCGTCCCAAGGGGACGACGGGAACCGAAACCTCGCACGTGCATCTCAGCTACCGCGGAACGGGCAAATCGAGCAGGTGGGGAATTTGGGGTAGGGGAATACGTCATCCAACATGCGGGGATTGGAATCCCAGGTGTCGGGCCCGCCAGTTTGTTGGAAGCGTTGCCCGTTGCAGCCTACACCATCGACACACAGGGCCGCATCACCTTCTACAACGAGGCCGCCGAACCTGAGTGGGACGACGCGCCGCGGTTTTGGCTCCGTCGTGCTCAAGCGGGTTGCACCACAAGCGCTTAGCGGCACCGGACAACTGGAATTTGGGGAACAAGGCGTCGTCTGGACGCTCCAGGCGCCGCTGCGCTCGGTCCAAATCTCTCTCGCGGATTTTGTCGATTGAAAGAGCGGGTCGCGCCTTAGGACAATCCCAGCAGGGGAGCGGTTTGGCCGCCTGTGGTGTCGGAATTGCCGATGCCAGACAGTTCGTGCTTATCGTCGGCAAGCGAAGTCAATCTCCCCGCCTCGACGGAGGTCAGTCCGTCCAATTCCATCACCGCGCCGTAGAGTTGGGCCGTCTGCATCACAAGCCGCTCGACATCTTCAAGGGCGACGTTCTCGTCCAGGTTACGCAATCGTATGTCCTCGGCAACCACCGCAATATTGACCATTCCGCGCGAGCGCAGCGCGCCCAGGACCCGTGAATTGAGATCCTCCCGTAGCCGAGCCGAATATCCGTAGCGCATGGAAACCTTCCTTTCAGGAGCCGGTTGTCCCGTCGTGGTCAAGATGCGCCAACGACCTTCCGATGGCAAGAAGAATATAAAATATTCTCAGGTAAATCAAGTAGTTAGCAGACTGCGCGGGTTGTGCTATCGGCGTGTCTTCCTCATCGTTGGTCTTGTATGTGAGTCACCCATCAGCCTCTCTTGACGCGCTGCACGGGGACCCCTAGCTATACTGCAATTGAGACACATACTAACTCACCATATTTTTGGTCTTGACGGTTGGAGGCGCGAATGGCCGAGCTGGAACGACCCGAGCGACTGCAGATCATGCTGACAGCCGAGGAATTGGCTGCCTTGGAAAACTGGCGCTTCGAAAAGCGCATGCCAAGCCGGTCCGCGGCGGTGCGGGAACTGCTGCGGCGCGGCCTGGATGCGGATGGATTCCTGACTGCGGGACAAGGAACTAAGTCTCAGGACTTTGGAATTCTGGGCAGCAGTGTGACTGGCGACGGCCAGTCGGGCGAGTAATCCGACGGCGGTTAGCCAACAATCGCTTTTTCTGGAAGTGCCGCTACCAATTTATTGCAGTGGCGGAAACGCAAAGCGGGTCGGCTCTCGGCAGGGTACTGGTCTCAGCAGGGTACTCTTGGCGTATGGTTGCAAAGCCCGCTCCGGTTCGCCGGAGCGGGCTTTTTGCGTTTTCCGAACAGGAAATGGTCGCGATCGCTTTCAGATACGCTCAAGGTTCTCTTCGCACTCCATGCACGTGACGCTGTGACCGGGGCACCTGAGCCGGTGTGTTCCTCCAGGGCAGCAATGGCCGTTCGAGCTCGCCCACCGGGCACAGACAAACACCTTGCGGGTTCCGTGGCATTGTGGACATTCTATCGGACGCGCCAGCAGAGCCTCGTTTTCCGAGACACGGCATTCCCTCTCAAGAACCTGGACCATCTGAAACCCCAAGGCCGAAATACGGCTAAGCTATCCATACCCGGAAAGCCTAAATTAGAATTTAATCACATAGATCACGAGCCTTCCGAGGGGGAAGTTTCGCGGATGGCGATCTCAGTCCGCCGCAGTCCGCCGCGCGTGTCTCATTCCCAATTTCGGCCGTCTCAAGATCAAGCTCCGGTTGCTCCCGGCATCGGTCGACCCGCGATTTTGCCCACCGATTTTCGCATTCGGATCGTTATAGGCTTTCGCTTTGCTGGAGCGGCGTTAAAGCTGCCCGGCAAATGCCTGAGCGGGAACAGTCCGTTCCTGCGTCGGTTCGTTTGGACAAGGATGTCTGCCAATGACATTGATGGGCGCAGCGGCACTTTTGATCCTTGTCCTGACTTATGCCGGCGTCGCAGTCGGGCGTATTCCAGGCCTCCGTCTCGACCGGGCAGGGATCGCCTTGCTGGGGGGGGCGGCGATGATCGCCATCGGCGCACTCAGTATGGAAGATGCCTATCGCGCCATCAATTTCGACACCATTACGCTGCTGCTCGGCATGATGATCGTGGTGGCGCATCTGAAGGTGTCCGGCGCCTTCCGGGCGCTTGGCGCCTACGCTATCGAGCATGCGCACGCGCCTTTCGTGCTGCTGGTGATGGTGACGCTGTTGACCGGCGTGTTGTCGGCGTTCCTGGTCAACGACGCCATCTGCCTGGTCATGGCGCCGATCGTCGTCCACGTCACCCGTGTCATCAATCGCAATCCCATTCCCTATCTGATCGCCACCGCCACCGCGTCCAACTGCGGCAGCGTCGCCACCATCACCGGCAACCCGCAGAACATGGTCATCGGCGCGCTGTCGGGAATTTCCTACCCAGCCTTTTCGGCCGCCCTGGCGCCGGTTGCCCTCTTCGGCCTCGTCGCGGTCGTCGTCATCGTGCGCATCGTCTACCGCGCCGAATTCGCCCGCCCCGCCGATCTCAACCCGGAAGTCTATCGCGGCCGCATGCTGCCGGGACAGGTGCTGAAGGCGGTGGTTGTCTGCATTGGCCTGGCCATCGCCTTCTTCGCCGGCGTTCCGGTTGCCAAGGCAGCGCTCATCGGCGGGGCCATCCTGCTGCTCACCCGCGCCATCAAGCCGGCCCGCATCTACCGCGAGATCGACGGCCCGCTGCTGTTCATGTTCGCCGGCCTGTTCATCGTTGTCGCCGGCGCCGAAAAGACGCTGCTGACGCCCGACATCATCGCCTCGGCCAAGAACCTCGGGCTGGACGACGTCTGGCGTCTATCGGGCTTCACCGCGGTGCTCTCCAACATCATGAGCAATGTTCCGGCCGTGCTGGCGCTGCGGCCATTCATACCCGGCCTTGAAAACCCCGGGCGTGCCTGGCTGGTGGTGGCGATGAGCTCGACGCTGGCGGGCAACTTCACCTTGCTCGGCTCAGTCGCCAACCTGATCGTCGCCGAACAGGCGCGGGCGGCCGGCACGCAGCTGTCCTTCTCAGCCTTCTTCAAGGTCGGCCTGCCACTGACGCTGCTGACCCTTGCCGTCGGGACGGCATGGCTGGCGGCTGGATTCTAGAGCAATTCCAGGAAAAAGTGTGAAGCGGTTTTTCGGTCCGGAATTGCGTCAAAACAAAGAGATAGCGTGTTTCGCCGTCTTCATTAAACGATGAACGCTCTAGCGGATAGTCGCCGATCCTGACCTTGCCCGAACCAGCGTTGCAGCGGCATGTCCGGCCGCCTCGACATAGTCGGGGTTGCGGTGGATCAGCATGATCGAGAACGCGCCGTCCATCAAAAGCACGATTTCGCGCGCCAGGGTCTGCGGCTCGTCGACGCCGTGGCCTGTGAGTTCGCCGGCCAGCCAGGTCTCGAAATTCTGCTTATGCCGCGCCCCCGCTTTAACGGCCGGGTGTCCGGGCATGGAAGCGAGTTCGGCTGCCGTGCGCAGAAAGCCGCAGCCTCTCCATTTCGGGTGCTTCGCCACGCGCGCCAGATTGGTGAAAATCGCCTCGACCTTGCGCTCGACATCGCCTTCGGCCGTCTCGAACCAGCCGGCCATCTGCTTGAGGTTCGGCTGGTCGCGACCGTCGAGATAGGCCGCGATCAAATCGTCCTTGCTCTTGAAATGATAGTAGAGCGTGCGCTTGGTCAGCCCGGCTTTTTCCGCCACTGCATCGACGCTGACGCGGCCGATCCCCTCGGCATAGAACAGCTTCGTTGCGGCATCGACAATGCGTTTGCGGGTGGGGTTCGGTGCTTCGCTCATAGGGCAAGTATACCGACTAGTGAATATACATACAACCGAAAGCCTGATCCTCTCCGGTCGACAAACACAGGGAAGGAAAAGACATGACCGAGCTTGTGCTCACCGAGGCCCGCGACGGGATCGCCATCCTCACACTTAATCGGCCGGAAAAGCTCAACGCCTTGAACTATGCGCTGATTGATCGCCTGCTTGCGCTCCTCGATGCCGCCGAGACCGACGATGCCATCCGCGCCATCATTCTCACTGGAGCAGGAGCGCGCGCCTTCTCCGCCGGCGCCGACATCCTTGAATTCTCAGGCAGCGTGGCCATCGGCGTCGACGTTGCCCTGCGCGACTTCGTCATGCGCGGACAGCGGCTGACTGCAAGGCTGGAGGCATTCCGCAAGCCCGTCATCGCCGCCGTCAACGGCATCGCCTTCGGCGGCGGCTGCGAGATCACCGAAGCCGTGCCGCTCGCTATCGCCAGCGACCGCGCCTTGTTCGCCAAGCCTGAGATCAACCTTGCAATGCCGCCTGCTTTCGGCGGCACGCAGCGGCTTCCGAGGCTGGCAGGGCGCAAGCGGGCGCTCGAGCTGCTGTTGACCGGCGATTGGTTCCCGCCGCCGCGCGCCCTCGAACTCGGCCTCGTCAATCAGGTGGTGCCGCATGAGGAGCTGATGCCCGCCGCAATTGATCTCGCCCGGCGCGTGACCAGGCATTCTCCTGCAGCAATTGCCTCGATCCTCACAGCAGTGGCGCGCGGCCTGAACCAGAGCATCGCGGATGGCTTGGCTGTCGAGGCCGAGCAGTTCGCCCGCATGGCTCCGACCGCTGATCTGCGCGAAGGGCTGGATGCCTGGATCGCACGCCGCCAGCCGGGCTGTCACGGCTCGTGGACGCACATCACCCGGCCGGATGAAGCCAGGCGAGCCTCAACGCAGCAGGACGGGCTTGCGGACCGCGATCAAGGCGCCGTCACGGCCAGATGACCTTTCATGTTGGGGTGGAAGCGGCAGAAATAGTCGACCGCTTCCGCCTTCTGCAGGGTCAGGCTCGCTGTTGACTTCGGTGGGATCATCACTTCCCAGCCGCCCTTGACGGTAGCCGTGTGGGCGAACACGTCATTGTTCACCCACTTGATCGTGTCGCCGACCTTCGCCTCGACGGTGGCCGGCGAAAAGACAAGCTTGTCGATGGTGACCTGGATGGTTTCGGCCTGCACGGGTGAGGTCCCGAAGACCAGCGCCAGTGCAATCCATAGCAGCCGTTTCGACATGGCCTGGTCCTTACTTCAGCATACCTGCAACATGCTCGGCGTGCTGTTCATGGCCCTGGAAAATCTTCAGGCCGGTCTGCAGCAGGCTCTTCAACTCGGCATTGCTGGCCGATGGGATCAAAAGGGTTTCAAGCGCGCCGTCGACCTGTTTGTGGTAGGCGATCTCGTTGTCGACATAGGCTTTGTCAAAGGCTGCGCCGTCGAGTTTGGCGAGCTTCGCCCGCTCCTCGGCCGCAGCCTTGGTCAGCGCCTGGCTGGTTGCGTTGTCTTCCGGCGTCACCTTCAGCTTCTTTACCAGTTCCAGTGCCTGCGCGTTGACCGCTTCGTGGTCGCGCACCATGTCGTTGGCGAAATCCACGACCTCCTTGGTCTTCGATTTCTTGATCGCCTGCTTGGCGGCTTCCACATCGATGACGCCTGCCGTGTAGGCGATGTGGGCGATCTGCGGGTCCGTCGGCTTGTCGGCGGCTTGCGCGAGCGGGGCAGCGCCAAGCAGCAGCAAGGCAGCGAGGGCGGCGGTGTGTCGGGTAACCATGGCATCTCCTTCGCCCGGACGCAGGATCGCGCCGGGCCGTGTTTTTCAGTTGACGGTCATTGGATGCGCAGCGGCGGCAAACGTTCCCGGGGAAATCGGCCAAATCAGCCGATGATCAGCTCTCCAGGCCGAGCCGCTGCATGACGGCGCTGGTCAGCCTGTCGCAGCGCCGGCCGGCAAACGGGAAGGCGTCGAGCAGCACCGGCCCGATCTGGTCGTCGAGTGCCTTGCGTACCAGGGCGCGGGCGCGGTGTAGCCTTGTCTTGATGGTTTCCGGCCGCACGCCAAGCAGCTCGGCGGTCTCCTCGATACTGAGCCCCTCGATAACCCGCGCCACGAACACCGTCCGATAAACATCGGGTAGGCTGTCGGTCGCCCGTTCCACCAACTCGAGGATCTGCCGCTGCGCCATCGTCCGCTCCGGGTCGTCGCTGGGATTGAGGGGGAACTGGATGATTTCGGCTTGCGGGTTTTTCGCCACCGTCCGCCGCCTTTTGCGCAGACGACCGAGCGCCTCGTTGATGACGATGCGCGACAGCCAGGTGGCCAATGAGGACTCCCCGCGAAAGGCATCGAGATGGGCAAAGGCTCTGACATAGGCCTCCTGGACGATGTCCTCGGCTTCGGCATCGTTGCGCACCACCCCGCGAGCGATGCGATAGAGCCGCTGATTATGGGTCTTCATGATGATGCAGAAGGCGTTGCCTTCGCGTGCCAGCGCGCGGCGCACGAGAAGCATCTCGCTTGAAGCAGCCGTGGGCATTGGTACAGACATAGCAGGCATGGCCAGTTCCTCGATCCAATCCCCGTCCGAAACCTCGATCAAGACATTGGATGACATCGCCGGCAAAAGGTTCCCGGCCATTTTCGCCCGGCTCCGACGGCGCCTAGAATACTGCTTCCGCCAGCGGCTTGTCAGCAGCCTGCGCTCGTGCCGTTGCCGCAAGCAGGTCGGTCTGCGTGATCAGGCCAAGGATGCGGCTGTCCCCGTCCACGATGATGACTGCATGGGTGCGGCCGTCGGTGAGCACCGGTAGCAGGGCCATGGCGGGCGTACCGGCGGCGGCGGTCGACGCTGTCGACGTAACGCTTCCGACGGCTTCGTCGGCTCGCGCCAATTCCCTCAATCCAACGGTGCCGACCAGTCTGGCGTCCTTGTCTACAACCGGCAGCGTGCGGATATTGTGGTCGAGCAGCAGATGACGCGCCCGATCGGCGGACGCGTGTTCATCGACCGAAATCACGTCGCACGACATGATGTCCTCGCACAACATGGTTCGGTGTGCGCGCATCGTCGCTTGCAGTTCGACCTGTCGCAGCAGTTGTTCGAGATCGTTGCGGTCGATGTCGAAGGTCTCGTCGAGCGCAGCCAGCGCGGCATCGATGTCCTCGGCCCGGAAGCCGATGCGCTCCTGAGCCGGCGGATCGATGGTTCCGTGCGTGCTTTTCGGGGCAGGGGCCGGCACATGCGGGTAGCTGCGTCGCGACAGCCTGTGGAAAGCATAGCCGAGCGCGACCAGCATCATGGAGTTCAGCGCCACCGGCACGAACGGAAACAGGAAGCCGGCACCGATCACGGCCGGCCCGCCGAGCACGGCGGTCAGTGCGGCGGCTCCGCCCGGCGGATGCAGGCAGCGTGAGAACGACATGGCGGCGATCGCCATCGCCACGGCAATGCCCGTGGCGAGAACGGGCTGATGGACGAAATGGGCCACGATCACGCCGACCAGCGCCGATATTGTATTGCCGCCGATGATCGACCATGGCTGCGCCAGCGGGCTTGCAGGCACCGCAAACAGCAGCACCGCCGAAGCCCCCATCGGCGCCACCAGCAGCGGCACATGCGGGCCGTTGCCAAGCACCAGCGCGCCGATCGCGCCGGTCAGCGCAATGCCGATCATCGCCCCGATGCAGGCGATGAGGCGCTCGCGCAGCGTCGCGCCGGCGAGAATGGGGACAAAGAGACGAAAGGCCATGGTAAGCTCAGTCCGGCTGGAATTGTGGGCGCAGCGCCTGCAATGGCGTTGGGCCGACGATTTTGAAAGTCAAACCGATCCGAAAAAGCGCGCGTTGAGGAAATAACATTGCGCTTGGTCTACCCATGAGCGGCTTTGCGACGTCGATCGTCCTACGAAAGTCGCTCGCCAATCCTTTCAACGGGTTAAGCGGGCTAGCGGAATCAGCTTCGCAAGTTTGCTGGTGTCATGCCGCAGCGGCCGCTTCCAGCCCGCGCAGGATATCGGCCTTGAGGTCCTCGACATCCTCGAGCCCGATCTGCAGCCGGATCAGCGGGCCGTCATAGGGGCCCTTGGCGACGGTACGGTCGCCGAGGAAGACCGGCACGGCAAGGCTCTCATAGCCGCCCCAGGAATAGCCGAGACCGAAGATTTTCAAGGCATCGAGGAAGGCATGCTGCTGTCTCTGGCCGCCGCCTTTGAGCACGATGGAAAAGATGCCGCTCGAGCCGGAAAAATCACGCTTCCACACCGCGTGGTCGGGGTGGCTGGGGAGCGCCGGGTGCAGCACGCGGGCCACGCCGGGCTGGCCTTCAAGCCGGACGGCAATGGCAAGCGCGCTCTTTTGATGGTGATCCAGCCGAACGCCCATCGTGCGCAGGCCGCGCAGGACTTGATAGACGTCGTCGGGGCCGGCGCAGCAGCCCATCGTGTAGAACGTCTCGCAAAGCTGCTTCCAGCAGTTGGCATTGGCAGACACTGTGCCCAGCAGCACGTCCGAATGCCCGGCCGGATATTTCGTCGCCGCATGGATCGAGATATCGACGCCGTGGTCGAGCGGACGGAAATAGAGCGGCGTTGCCCAGGTGTTGTCCATCATGACGATGGCGCCCGTTTCATGCGCCGCCTTGGCGATCGCCGGAACGTCCAGCACCTCGAAGGTGTTGGAGGCCGGTGATTCCGTAAACACGACTTTGGTGTTCGGCTTGATCAAGCTGGCGATGCCGGCGCCGGCATGCGGATCGTAATACTCGACCTCGACACCCAGCCGCTTCAGCATCGTGTCGGCGAAATTGCGGGTCGGATGGTAAACGGAATCGACAATCAGGATGTGATCGCCTGCCGAGAGAAACGCCAGCAACGGAACGGTCACCGCCGCCAGGCCCGACGGCACGATTATGGTGCCGGCGGAGCCTTCCAGCGCGTCGATCGCATGCGCCAACGCATCGGTGGTCGGCGTGCCGCGTGTGCCATAGGTGTATTTCTGGCTGCGCGCCGCCATCGCCGACGCATTGGGATAGAGCACGGTCGAGGCATGCACGATCGGCGGATTGACGAAGCCGAAATAGTCGTGCGGATTGTTGCCCGAATGGGCAAGCCGCGTGTTGATACCCATCTCGTTGCAGTCAGTCGCCATTGCTCTTCGCCTCGTGGTGAAAGCGCTAGCCATAGAGCGGCGGCATTGGCCGTGCAACAGCGGGCGCCCGCCACGCGGTGCCCTTTGCATAGGCCAATTCCCCCATGAATAGTCTGGAACGCGTGGCAATCCAGAGCCGCGGATTTCATGAGTGGATGTGGATTAGCGTCGACGGACTTTGCCGTTTTTGTTTGCGGGGCTTGCTGCTTTCCTGAGGGTGTTGTCCGCAATTCAGGCATTTGCGGCAATTGGTTTTCAAAGCTGTCGTGAAACGGTCATTTCCCTTGACCTCACAGAGATAATCGCCTTCGATGCAGTTCGTGAATGGGAGGGGCCGGGCGTCGATTACGACGCGAGGTTCCGGAATGAGCCGGATGGGAGCCGGGTTCACGCGGGAAAAGATCAGGATTTGCCTGAGGATCAGGGTTTACCTGAAAACAGAAAAGGGTCTGTGGGTTATGAAACATATTGCAATTGGCATTCTCGGTGCCGCTGCGCTTGGATGGATGGCTTCGGCCGCGTCGGCGACAACGCTCGAAACCGTCAAGGCGAAGGGCTTCATCCAGTGCGGTGTCTCGACGGGCCTGGCCGGCTTCTCGGCGCCTGACGACAAAGGCGATTGGAAAGGCATCGACGCGGATTTCTGCCGCGCTGTCGCTGGCGCAGTCTTCGGCGATGCCTCCAAGGTCAAGTTCACGCCGCTCAGCGCCAAGGAGCGCTTCACCGCGTTGCAGTCGGGCGAGATCGATCTCCTGTCGCGCAACACCACATGGACCATCAATCGCGATACCGCGCTTGGCCTGAACTTCATCGGCGTCACCTATTATGACGGCCAGGGTTTCATGATCAACGCCAAGAAACTGCCTGGCGTCAATTCGGCGCTGCAGCTTTCAGGTGCGGCAGTCTGCGTGCAGAGCGGCACCACCACCGAGCTCAACCTCGCCGATTACTTCAAGGCGAACAAGATGGAGTACAACCCGGTCGTCTTCGAAAAGCTGGAAGAGGTCAACGCTGCCTATGACGCCGGCCGCTGCGACGTCTACACCACCGACCAATCCGGCCTCTATGGCATCCGCCTGACGCTGAGTGCGCCGGCCGACCATGTCGTGCTGCCCGAGATCATCTCCAAAGAGCCGCTCGGCCCCGCCGTACGCCAGGGGGACGACCAGTGGTACCACATCGTCAAGTGGACCTACTTCGCCCTGTTGCAGGCAGAGGAACTGGGCATCACCCAGGCCAATGTCGAAGAGATGAAGACCTCGGATAATCCGGAGATCAAGCGCGTGCTCGGTCAGGAAGCCGAAACCAAGATCGGAACCGACCTTGGCGTGAGCAATGACTGGGTCGTCAACATCGTCAAGGCAGTCGGCAATTACGGTGAGATGTTCGAGCGCAATGTCGGCACCGGCAGCCCGCTGAAGATCGCGCGCGGCATCAATGCGCTGTGGACCAAGGGCGGCCTGCAATACGCACCGCCGATCCGCTGATCGAAATGTGATCCGGAAGGCAGATCATCTGCCTTCCGGTTTCTCTTTCCAGGGGATGAGCAATGGCATCGCAGGAAGTTCTTCGCGAGGAGCCGAGCCGCGGTTCCTTCATCAACGATCCGAAAGTCCGCGGGTTTTTCTTCCAGGCGGTGGTTGTCATCTTGCTGGTGGCGGGCGTCTGGTGGATCGTCCACAACGTCATCGTCAACCTGCAGCGCCTGCATATTACTTCCGGTTTTGGCTTCCTGAACAACCGAGCAGGCTTTGACATTCCAGTCAGGCCCATCGCTTATGATTCTGATTCGACCTATGGCCAGGCCATTGTCGTCGGGCTTATCAACACCATTATCGTCGCCGTTGCCGGCATTATCACCGCGACCATCATTGGCTTCATTGTCGGCGTCGGCCGGTTATCGCGCAACTGGCTGGTTCGCAAGATTTGCACGGTCTATGTCGAGGTGTTCCGCAACATTCCGCCCCTGCTGGTGATCTTCTTCTGGTATTCAGGCGTGCTCGCGGTACTGCCGGCGCCTCGCGACAGTTTCAATTTGCCGTTCGGCTCTTTCCTCAACCAACGCGGATTCTATTTTCCGCGCGCTATCTGGGGCGACGGCTCCTGGCTGATGTTTGTCGCCTTGCTTGTCGGCATCGCCATGGCTTTTTTTGTCGCGCGCACGGCACGCCAGCGGCAAATGGCAACCGGCCAGCAGTTTCCCGTATTCTGGACTTCGGCGGCGCTGATCGTCGGCCTTCCGCTCCTGGCCTATGCGCTGAGCGGCTTTCCCTTGAGCTTCGACTTTCCAAAGCAATCGACCTTCAACCTGACCGGAGGCTTTCAGATCGGGCCGGAGTTCCTGTCTCTCTATTTGGCGCTGTCCTGTTACACGGCCTCCTTCATCGCCGAGATCGTGCGCGCCGGCATTCTCGGCGTCAGCAAGGGTCAGACCGAAGCGGCTGGCGCCCTGGGGCTGCGGCCGGGATCTATCCTGCGGCTTGTCGTCGTTCCCCAAGCCATGCGGATCGTCATCCCGCCGCTGACCAGCCAGTATCTCAACCTGACAAAGAACTCGTCGCTGGCCATTGCCATCGGTTACCCCGACCTGACGGCGATCGCCGGCACAGTGCTGAATCAGACCGGTCAAGCGGTCGAGGGTGTGCTGATCATGATGGTCGTCTATCTCATCATCAGCCTGGTGACGTCGGCGGTGATGAATGTGGTCAACGCCAGGATGGCGCTGGTGGAGAGGTAAGACCATGCAGGAACATGATACCTCCTGGGTGCGGACCGAAATGGCACTCGCTCAACAAGCCCCGGCCGGCGTGCGGGGGCCTTTGGCCTGGGTTCGCAAGAACCTGATCGGTTCGGTGGGCGACGTCATCCTGACTGTAGTGGCTATTGCGCTGGTGGTGATGATCGTGCCGCCCGTCGTCAACTGGGCCTTCATCAACGCCCAGTGGACGGGGCCGGACCGGACTGTATGCGCCACGGTGGCGCAAGGCGGCATCCAGCCGGACGGCTGGTCAGGCGCCTGCTGGGCCTTCGTCAACGCGAAGTTCGGCCAGTTGATGCTTGGCCGCTATCCCCTGGAAGAGCGCTGGCGGCCGATCCTGGTCGCCGTCCTGTTCGTGGCGCTGCTGGTGCCGTTGCTGATGCCACGTGTGCCGCGGAAGGGGTTGAACGCCATTCTTCTATTCCTGGCACTGCCGATCATCGCGTTCGTGCTCCTGGTCGGCGGCATCTTCGGCCTGCCGCATGTGGAGACCCAGCTATGGGGCGGGCTGCTGGTGACGCTGAGCCTGTCCTTTGTCGGCATTGCCGTGTCGCTGCCGATGGGCATCGTGCTGGCGCTCGGCCGGCGCTCCAAGATGCCGATCGTCAAGACACTGTGCGTGGTCTTCATCGAGTTCGTTCGCGGCATCCCGCTGATCACCGTTCTGTTCTTTGCCAGCGTCATGCTGCCGCTGTTTCTGCCCGCCGGGGTTTCGTTCGACAAATATCTCAGGGCGCTGATCGGCGTCTCGCTGTTTGCCGCCGCCTATATGGCCGAAGTGGTGCGCGGCGGCCTGCAGGCGATCCCCAAGGGCCAGTATGAGGGTGCGGATTCGCTTGGCCTGGGCTACTGGCAGAAGATGGTGCTGATCGTGCTGCCGCAGGCACTGAAGCTGGTCATCCCCGGCATCGTCAATACCTTCATCGGTATGTTCAAGGACACAAGCCTCGTCATCATCATCTCGATGTTTGACCTGCTTGGCGTCGTCAAGCAGAACTTCTCGGACGCCAATTGGGCGACCCCACAGACCGCGAGATCCGGTCTCATCTTTGCAGCCTTCGTCTTCTGGCTGTTCTGCTTCGGCATGTCGCGGTATTCGATGTACACGGAACGCCGGCTCGACACCGGCCACAAACGTTGATGCATGTCGCCCAAAAGTGTTTAGCGGTTTTGGGACAACGACATGCATCATAGCTAAAAGACAGAACAAAAAGGGGAACCTGCCATGGTCATAGAAAACGCCGTCAGCGCCGAAGAGATCAAGGTCGATGCCAAGAAGATGCACATCTCGACCACCGATGTCGCAATCGACATCATCGGCATGCACAAATGGTATGGCGAGTTCCATGTGCTGAAGGACATCAACCTCAAAGTGATGCGCGGCGAGCGCATCGTCATCTGCGGTCCTTCGGGCTCGGGCAAATCGACCATGATCCGCTGCATCAACCGGCTGGAAGAGCACCAGAAGGGCAAGATCATCGTCGACGGCAAGGAACTCACCAACGATCTCAAGAAGATCGACGAGGTGCGCCGCGAGGTCGGCATGGTGTTCCAGCACTTCAACCTGTTCCCGCATCTGACCATCCTGGAGAACTGCACATTGGCACCGATCTGGGTGCGCAAGACGCCGAAGAAGCAGGCCGAGGAAATCGCGATGCACTTCCTCAAGCGCGTCAAGATCCCCGAACAGGCCAACAAATATCCGGGCCAGCTGTCGGGCGGCCAGCAGCAGCGCGTGGCGATCGCGCGTTCCCTGTGCATGAATCCGCGCATCATGCTGTTCGATGAGCCGACCTCGGCGCTCGATCCAGAAATGATCAAGGAAGTGCTGGAGACGATGGTGGGCCTGGCCGAGGAAGGCATGACCATGCTGTGCGTCACTCACGAAATGGGCTTTGCCCGCAAAGTCGCCAACCGGGTGATCTTCATGGATCAGGGCCAGATCGTCGAACAGAACACGCCGGCCGAGTTCTTCGACCATCCGCGCCACGAGCGCACGAAGCTGTTTCTGTCGCAGATCCTGCACTGAGCATTTTCATGCGAAGCAAAAGAGCCCTGCCGTAATGCGGCCGGGCTCTTTTGCTATCTGGGGTCGGGGTTGATCTTCTCCATTGAAACACAAAGCCGCCGCCGCATGAGAAAAGCCCTGCGTTTCGTGGCCATGCTGATTATCGTGGTCGCGCTCGCTGCCACGCTCGGCACGCTGGTGCCGCGTCCGCTGTGGCCGGCGTCAGCGGCGGGTGAGGGCACGCGCCATATTCTGGTGCTGGAGAATCCGATCCACACCGACATCGCCATTCCCGTCGATGACGAGGTGCGCCGGCGCTTCCATTTCCTGGTCGCTGCCGGCATCCCTGTCGACGCCCCGGAAGTGCGCTACATCGTCTTTGGCTGGGGCGGCCGGGCCTTCTATCTGGAGACGCCGAGCTGGTCGCAGCTGAAAGCAGTGCCCGTCCTCAAGGCGCTGACACTGGACGCCTCGGTCATGCATGTCGATATCGCCGGGGCCATCGCCGAGCCGCACCCTGCTGTCACCGGTTTCGACATCGATGAGGAACGTTTTGCAGCGCTGCTCGACTATATCGACGCGAGTTTCCAGCAAGGGCCGCATGGTCCGGTCGTCATCGAGAACGCCGCCTATTCCAGCTTCGACCGCTTCTTCGAGGCGAACGGCCATTTCAACGCGCTTGTCGGCTGCAACACCTGGACAGCCGCCGGCCTGCGCACCGCCGGCCTGCGCACCGGCTGGTGGAACCCGCTGCCGGCCTCGCTGGGCTTGTCGATGCGGTTTTATAACTAGCAGTCCTTCATCGCACCGCGACAGTGTTGGATCTTTTGAAGTCAGCGGGACAGCACTCCCCTCTGGCCTGCCGGCCATCTCCCCCGCAAGAGGGAGATCAGCCGTTTTGCCCGCGCTCCTGCTGCAACGCCGGCGATTTTGGCGAAGGCGACGGCGACATCCAATCTCCCCCCTTGCGTGGGAGATGTCCGGCAGGACAGAGGGGAGTGGGAAGGATCGCTACGTCGACGATCTAGACTGCCGAGTGTCCGCTCGCCATCCATAGAGCCAATCGAGGTCGGCGGCGAGCTTGTCGGGCGAGCGCATGGCCAGGAACAGATTGCGGGCGATCGCCACCGGGCCGGCAGCATGCCAGGCGAGGCGGTTTACGGCCCCACGACGCGCGGCCTTGGCGACACGCGGCCGCCGAAGATTTTCCCAGATTCGAAAACTTCTGGGCAGATCGCCAGGGAAATCGGCGATAGCGTCGGCAAGCGTGATGGCATCCTCGATCGCCATTGCCGCGCCCTGCGCGGCAAACGGCGTCATCGCGTGCGCGGCGTCGCCGATCAGCGCGATGCCCTGCGGGCTCGTCCACCGCTTCTGTTCGACGGTGTGGATCGGAAAGGCCGTCCATGGGCCGGCCAGTGCCACAAGCTTCGTCAGGCCCGGCGCGGTGCCGCGCAGGGCAGCCGTGAGGATCGCGGGATCGGCATGGCCCGACCAACCTTCGGCCATGCGCTCGCCCTTGGTGAAGGCGGCGAGATTGAAGGCCCGGCCTTTGCTGACGGGATAGGCGACCATGTGGAAGCCTGGATGCAGGAACGTGGTGACGCAGTCGGCGGCGCCGATCGCGACAAAGGCTTCGCCGGAGGCGCTCTCGGCCGCGATCGTGACTCGCCAGGCGAGTTCGCCCGAAAAACGGCTTTTGACGAAGTCCTCGCCTGCGAGTTGCGCCCGGACCGCCGACCAGACGCCGTCGGCGCCGACCAGCAGTTTGCCGCGTGCCTCGATCTCGCGGCCGTCCACTTCGGCGGTCACGGCGACATATTGCGCGTCTTTGACGATGCCGGTCACGCGGGCGCCAGTGATGAACTCAATCTCCGGCCGTTCAGCCATTTGCGCCAACAGCGCTGCCTGCAGATCTGCGCGGTGAGCAACGAGATAAGGCGACTGCCAGCGCGCTTCGGCGGCGTGCCCGAGCGGTACCCGCGCCAGTTCGCGCAGCGTCCCGGCGTCCTTGAGCACGACCGCTTCCGGCCGCAACGCTGCGGGCAGCAGTCGGTCGAGCACGCCGAGTTTTCCAAGAATGCGTGTTGCGTTGGGCGAAAGCTGGATGCCGGCGCCGGCCGCTTCGAGGTGCTGTGCCTGTTCGATAAGCTTTACCGGATAACCCCGTCCGGCGAAGGCAAGGGCAGCGGTCAGCCCGGCGATGCCGGCCCCGGCGATTATGACCTGCCGGGACCTGATGTCTTCCATCGGGCTTGTCGCGGAAGGATCAGGCGGCCTGGTCGATATAAAGGCAACCAGCCGGCAGCGTTTCCGTCGCCCTCAGCTTCGCCGAATAGCGGTAGAGCGTCGAGCAGTAGGGACAGACCTTTTCATTGTCGTCGCCCATGTCGAGGAACACATGCGGGTGGTCGAAGGGCGGGTTGGCGCCGGTGCACATGAATTCCTTGACGCCGATGTCGATTGCCGGATGGCCCGCATCGTTCTGGAAATGGGGAATGGAACCGCCTGCCATCGTCGTCTCCTTGATCTCGTCGAAAAGCATCTGGAACATAACAGGCCTGTTTGCAAGATCGATGAAATGAAACTGTCGCAAAAGCCTGTCAGAGGATACGTTGAGCCGGTTAAGTGCATGTCCCTGAAATCGGAACGGTTTTCGCCGAAGGGTCATGCGCCACAAAAGCGTGTTAGAGGCATGGCACGTCCAGCGGCGCTCCAAGGGACGGTTGGCGGGGGAAGAGCAGGAACCATGAACGAACTGAAGCCGGTGCAGAGCGAATTCATCAATGTCGAGGTGGCGAGCCCCGAGGGCGGCAACCCCGATCGGTTCGTCAACCGTGAGTTCTCCTGGCTGCAGTTCAACCGGCGTGTGCTCGAGGAATCCCAGAACCAGCACCATCCGCTGCTCGAACGCGTCCGTTTCCTGTCAATTTCAGCCGCCAATCTCGACGAATTCTTCATGGTCCGCGTCGCCGGCCTTGCCGGCCAGGTGCGCGAAGGCATTGCGCTCAAGAGCCCCGACGGCCGCACGCCGGAGCAGCAGCTGGAACAATTGCTGCGCGAGGTCGAGCGGCTGCAGGAGGACCAGCAGAACAGCCTTTCGGCGCTGATGCTGCTGCTCAACAAGGAAGGCATTGAGAGCATCACCCGCGATGCACTGACCAAGGATGAGAAAGTCTGGCTGGAAGACCATTTCCAGGACCAGGTCTTCCCGGTCCTGACTCCACTGTCGATCGACCCGGCGCATCCGTTTCCGTTCATTCCCAATCTCGGCTTCTCGATGGCGCTGCAATTGCGCCACCGCAAGAATGGCGAGGAGATGAGCGCACTTCTGCGCCTGCCGGTGGCGCTGAAGCGCTTCATCCGCCTGCCCGACCGCAAGCAGCACGTTCGCTTCATTCCACTGGAGGAGGCTGTCGGCCTCTATATCGGGAAGCTGTTCCCCGGCTATGAGGTCAAGGGTTCCGGCACCTTCCGCATCATCCGGGACAGCGATATCGAGGTCGAGGAAGAGTCGGAAGATCTCGTGCGCCTGTTCGAGACGGCGCTGAAGCGGCGCCGCCGCGGTTCGGTCATCCGCATCGAATTCGACAAGTCGATGCCCGGCGAATTGCGCGAGTTCGTCGCCGGCGAGCTTGGCGTCTCTTCGAGCCGCATCAGCGTTCTGACCGGCCCGCTGGCGCTCAGCCAGATTTCCGAGATCGTCGCCGTGCCACGCGACGACCTGAAGTTCACCCCCTACAATCCACGCTTTCCCGAGCGCATCCGCGAGCATGGCGGCGACTGTTTCGCGGCCATCCGCGAGAAGGACATCGTCGTCCACCACCCCTATGAATCCTTCGACGTGGTGGTCCAGTTCCTGCGCCAGGCGATGGCCGACCCGGAGGTGGTGGCGATCAAGCAGACGCTCTACCGCACCTCCAACGACAGCCCGATCGTGCGCGCCTTGGTCGACGCGGCCGAGGCCGGCAAGTCGGTAACCGCCCTGGTCGAGCTCAAGGCGCGCTTCGACGAGGAAGCCAACATCCGCTGGGCGCGCGACCTCGAACGCGCCGGCGTCCAGGTCGTGTTCGGCTTCCTCGAACTCAAAACCCATGCGAAAATGTCGCTTGTGGTGCGGCGCGAGGACGGCAAGCTGCGCAACTATGTCCATCTCGGCACCGGCAACTACCATCCGGTGACCGCGCGCATCTACACCGACCTGTCCTTCTTCACCACCGATCCGACGATCGCGCGCGATGTCGCCCAGCTGTTCAACTTCATCACCGGCTATGCCGAGCCGACCGATGAGATGCGGATCGCCATCTCGCCGTTTACGCTGCGCAGCCGTATCCTCAAGCACATTGCCGACGAGGTCGCCCACGCGCTGGCTGGCCGTCCGGCGCGCATCTGGATGAAGATGAACGCGCTCGTCGATCCCAACATCATTGATGCGCTCTATGACGCCAGCCGTGCCGGCGTCGAGATCGATCTCGTCGTGCGCGGCATCTGCTGCCTGCGGCCGCAGGTGCCCGGCCTGTCGGAAAACATCAGGGTCAAGTCGATCGTCGGCCGCTTCCTCGAACACAGCCGCATCTATTGCTTCGGCAACGGCCATGGCCTGCCGTCGGACGAGGCGATCGTCTACATCGCCTCGGCCGACTTGATGCCACGCAATCTCGACCGCCGCGTCGAGACCATGGTGCCGATCACCAACCCGACGGTGCATGAACAGATCCTTGGCCAGATCATGCTGGGCAACATCATGGACAACCAGCAAAGTTTCGACGTATTGGCTGACGGAACCTCCCGGCGCGTCGTGCTGGAGGAGGGTGAGGAACCGTTCAACGCGCAGGAATATTTCATGACCAATCCGAGCCTGTCGGGACGGGGTGACGCGCTGAAGTCGCATGCGCCCAAGCGCATCGCGCAGTTCAAGCGTCGCAAGAAGAACACCGGCTGATGATTTCAACGTCCCAAGGCCGGCTGCAGGATCGCCGGCCGCTGTCCATTATCGACATCGGCTCGAACTCGATCCGCCTTGTCGTCTATGAGGGGCTGGCGCGCTCGCCGACCTTGCTGTTCAACGAAAAGATGCTGGCCGGCCTAGGCCGCGGCATCGTTTCGACCGGCAAGCTCGACCCCGAGGCGGTGACGCGCTCGATGGAGGAGTTCCGCCGTTTCCGTGCGCTCTCCGACCAGGCCGGCGCGGAGCACATGTATGTGTTGGCGACGGCCGCGGCCCGCGAAGCGATCAACGGCCCCGATTTCATCCACCGCGCCCAGGATGTGCTCAAGACCGAGATCCGCGTGCTCACTGGCCGGCAGGAGGCGCATTATTCGGCGCTTGGCGTCATTTCGGGCTTCCACCCCGCCAATGGCATTGCCGGTGATCTTGGCGGCGGCAGCCTGGAGCTTATCGACATCAATGGCGAGGCGATCGGCGACGGCATCACGCTGCCGCTGGGTGGCCTGCGGCTGCAGGACATGGCCAGGAATTCGCTCGCCCAGGCGGCAAAGATCACCCGCGACGAACTGGCGCGCGCCAAATTGTTGAAGGGCGGGCTGGGACGGCCCTTTTACGCCGTTGGCGGCACCTGGCGAAACCTTGCCCGGCTGCACATGGAAATGACCAACTACCCGCTTGGCGTCATGCACCACTATGAGATCGGTGTCGAAAGCGCCGCCAATTTCCTGAAGCAGGTGGCGAAAGGCGAGATCGAGAAGGTCAAGGGCATCGAAGGTGTGTCGAAGAACCGCCGTTCGCTGCTGCCCTATGGCGCGGTCGTGCTGCAGGAGATCATGGCGGCGATGCAACCGTCGAAGATCATCGTCTCGGCATTGGGCGTGCGCGAAGGGTTTCTCTATTCGCTGCTCGACCCTGCCGAGCAGAAGGCCGATCCGCTGGTCTCCGCTTCGGAGGAACTGGCGCGGCTGCGGTCGCGCTCGGTCACCCATGCGCATGAGCTTGTCGAATGGACGGACAAGACCTTTGCCGCCTTCGGCATCGACGAGACGGAGGATGAGGCACGCTATCGCCACGCTGCCTGTCTGCTGGCCGATATAGGCTGGCGCGCACACCCGGAATATCGCGGCAAGCAGTCGCTCAACATCATTGCCCACGCATCCTTCATTGGCGTCGATCACCCCGGCCGTGCCTTCCTGGCGCTGGTCGGCCTGTTCCGCCACGAAGGCGTGTTCAACGATGCGGCGCCGGAAATCCGCGGCCTGGCGACGCCGCGCTATCTCGAGCGCGCCCGCATCCTGGCGGCGGTGCTGCGCGTCGTCTATCTGCTGACTGCGGCCATGCCCGGCGTCATGCCGCGGCTGAAATGGGAAAACCGCGGCAATGGCACGTTGGCGCTGGTGCTGCCGGCCTCACTTTCCGATCTTTACGGCGAACGCCCGGCCGGACGGCTGGCGCAACTGGCGCGGATCACCAACCGCCGGCTGGTGCTGGCGGTCGAGGGTGGGCAGAGCGTGTCGGTGAAGTAGGCGCGGCCTGACAGCAAAACCATGTCGTCGTCGGCCTCGCGTTCGAGCACCGGCTTCCTCAATCCGTCGCTGCTTCGCACCGCCACCTTCCCCCTCCGGAGGGAAAGGAAGGGAGCCTCGTTGGAAAGCGTTGGCGGCAATAGGCTCGCGCCCTTCCTCTACCCCGTCGATCGGGGGAGAGGGGGCTCGGCGAAGCCGAGACGGAGTGGGGGTCGACCTGCCTCGGGCATCGATGGTTCAACCGGGACGATATTTGACGATATCAGACCGCGGCACCGCGCCCGTCGATCGACCAGGCCCCGGCGCCGGCCATGGCTAGCGCCAGGAATCCGCCGGCGATGGCAATATCCTTCATCAGCATCTGCTGGTGCAGGAAGGTGAGCATCGGGTCATCGCCGCCCTGGCCGTAGTGGCCGATGGAGCCTGCAACGATGCAGAAAGCGGCAAGAAGTATCGCAACGACCGGCGTCTGAAAGCCGACCAGTATCAAGAGACCGGCAATCAACTCGAACAGCCCGGTGCCCCAGGCGGCAAGCGTCGGCAATGGCATGCCGAGGCCGGCGAAATAGCCGGTCGTCCCGGCAATGTCGGCGAGCGCGTGGTAGCCGGAGGGAACGAGCAGGGCGGCGAGCAGCAGCCGGGAAATCAGAAGCAATGCATCGCGGGGCATGGTCATCTCCGTTGTCTGTCCGCCGGCTGTTTCGAGACCGATCCTAGCAGGGATGGGACGGGCGCGCGCTTGGGCAGACAACGAAAAAGCGGCGTGGAAAATTCCACGCCGCTTTTTTCAGGCTTGGGAGGGAAAGCTCAGCCGCGCTTGGCGTCGATCGAGTAGGCGCCAGGGCCTGAGGAAGCCAGCAGCAGGAAACCCCCGGTGATGGCGACGTTCTTCAGGAAATGGATCATCTGGTTCTGGTCGGCCCAGCCGGTATGGGCGACAAAGGCCGAAGCGATGGTGAAGACCGCGAGCACCCAGGCGGCGATGCGGGTCTGAAAGCCAACGAGCACGGCAAGGCCGCCGAGCAATTCGATCAGGCCGACGACAATGGCCGTTATGGTCGGCACCGGCAGGCCCATGGCGCCGAAATAGCCGGCGGTGCCCGAAATGGCGGTGAGCTTGCCGAAGCCGGAAAGCAGGAAGATGGCGGCGAGCAGGATGCGGCCGAGCAGGATGGTGGTGGAACTGTTGGACGCGATGCCGGCGCCGGCAGCGGAAGTGTTGATGGACATGGTGGCTCTCCGAAAAGGGTTGATGTCCCGTCAGATAGACCAAGCCGACTGTTCACCAAAGCCGCCAGTCCGGCGACACATTGTTCACAGGACGTACATTTCGGGATCGTTCGACCGACGCAAAATTCTTGTCGCGGCCAGCAGCGGCGGGAGCAAATTGTCCCGCCACACAATTCGGATTCTAGTTGACGCAATTCCCAAGAAGAGGGGCTGCGCGCTTCCCGAGGAAACGCAAGGCACTTTCCCTGGAATCGCTTAACCCGGATGCGTCATGTCCTCCGGCCGCACCAGCCGGTCGTAGTCTGCCTCGCTGACCAGCCCGGTGGCCAGTGCTTCCTCGCGCAAGGTGGTGCCCTTCTTGTGCGCGGTCTTGGCGATCTTGGCGGCATTGTCGTACCCGATCGTCGGCGCCAGCGCTGTCACCAGCATCAGCGAGCGGTCGAGCGCGGCCTTGATGTTGTCTTCGCGCGCCTCGATACCGACGACGCAATTGTCGGTGAAGGAGATCGAAGCGTCGGCCAGCAGCTGCACCGACTGCAGGAAGTTGTAGGCCATCAGCGGGTTGTAGACGTTGAGCTCGAAATGGCCCTGGCTGCCGGCGAAGGTCAGCGAGGCGTTGTTGCCGAACACCTGCACGCAGACCTGCGTCAGAGCCTCGCACTGCGTCGGGTTGACCTTGCCAGGCATGATCGAGGAACCCGGCTCGTTTTCCGGCAGCGACAGTTCGCCGAGGCCCGAGCGCGGGCCGGAGCCGAGGAAGCGGATGTCGTTGGCGATCTTGAAGAGGGCGGCGGCCGCCGCGTTGATGGCGCCATGCGAGAACACCATGGAATCGTGCGCGGCGAGCGCCTCGAACTTGTTCGGCGCGGTGACGAAGGCAATGCCGGTAATGTCGGCGATGCGCGCCGCCACCTTTTCCGCAAAGCCGACCGGCGCATTGAGGCCGGTGCCGACTGCGGTGCCGCCCTGCGCCAGTTCCTGCAGGCCGGGCAGCGTCATCTCGATGCGCTTGATCGAAGAGGCCACCTGTGCGGCATAGCCGGAAAATTCCTGGCCCAGCGTGAGGGGGGTGGCATCCTGCGTATGGGTGCGGCCGATCTTGATGATGTGGGCGAAAGCCTTTGTCTTGACCTCGAGCGCGGCGTGCAGATGCCTAAGCGCCGGCAGCAGATCGTGCACGATGCGCTCGGCGCAAGCGATGTGCATGGCTGTCGGGTAGGTGTCGTTCGACGACTGGCTCATATTGACGTGGTCGTTGGGGTGCACCGGCTTCTTCGAGCCCATGACGCCGCCCAGAAGTTCGATCGCCCGGTTGGAGATCACCTCGTTGGCGTTCATGTTGGACTGCGTGCCCGAGCCGGTCTGCCACACGACCAGCGGGAAATGGTCGTTGAGCTTGCCGTCGATCACCTCTTGCGCCGCCTCGATGATCGCCTTGCCGACTTCCGGATCGAGCCGCTTCAGCTCCATATTGGCTTCCGCCGCCGCTCGCTTGACGATGCCGAGCGCACGCACGATCGAGGCCGGCTGCTTTTCCCAGCCTATCCTGAAATTGCCGAGGGAACGCTGCGCCTGCGCGCCCCAGTAACGGTCGGCGGCAACCTCGATGGGGCCGAACGTGTCGGTTTCGGTTCTGGTCCTGGCAGCGGTCACTTGTCTCTCCGACGATCGAATTCGGCAACGGCGTATCGCGTTGCACAATGGCCTTCAAGCAGAGATTGCGGCCGGCAGGCAGTAAATCGGTTGAAGCGGTAGCGCCGGCCTTCGGGATCCTGCACCCTCCACTTTCGTGTGAAGGAAATTGCTCCTCAGTGCGGCTTGATCCCATAAAGTGGACGGAAACTTGCGGATTTGCTCGATGAGATCATGTCGAGCTGGCGGATTGCTCTACGCAAACTTCCCCCAGGATCAGCAATGCGCAATTCACGTCTACCTACGAGCGACGCTGCCACACGATCCAAACTACCATCCGTACCGGCGTCTCACAGGCAACAGCAGCGATGAGGTAGCTTACGCGCTTGTCCTTCTGTTCAGTTTCCCGACCAAAATCCGGCATCGCATCCGGATCGAGCTTCGGATCGCGAAGCCGAGAATTTCAAGTCCACCCTGGGAGCGCCTCCACATAGCCTCGGGGATTGCCAAGATGCATGGCGGCAAGGTCGAAGCCGTCTCGACGTCGCAAGGGACGCTCTTTGTCCTCCGTATTTTGCTGAAAGCGCGCCTGATCGCGGACCGTCAGCTCGGAACCTTTTTCCTCCAACGGCGCAGCTTTGTCCTGAGATAGGATCTATAGCCGAACGGAAGTGTTCGCCGTCCGGAAGGCTTGCTTGTCCGCGCCTCCAGACGCTGGCGCACGACGCTCATCAGTCTGCAGAACGCGGGTGTTTCCAATGATTGCACCCGTTTGACGAGATTGTCGGGCAATGGCTTTGAGCGCCAGTCGAAATAAGCCTCGTAGTCCTGCGGCGTTGCTATCAGGCGCTGGAGATAGGCTGCAAGATCGCTGGCGCTGGCGAAGGCACTGGCGTCAATAAAGGAGTGCTCCGGAACGAACTCGTCCACATTGGGAGCGCCAAGGTAGATCGGCACCGTGCCGGCCATGAACGCGTCATAGATTTTCTCGGTGACATAGTCGGCCTCGATCGAGTTCTCCATGGCCAGGCAGAATTTGTGCCGCGCAATGGTTTCGATCTTGGTCTTCGAGCCCAGATCGGGGCCAGAGACCGATCGGTTGTTGCGATATCGGCCATAAGAATCGATCTTCATGTGGCGCGCCAGTTCGTTCGCCAGATCGACACGGCCGCTATAATTCAGGCCGGCCGACTGGAAGAGTGCGACCGGCGCTTCTTCCGTTTTCGGCACGATTGGTCTGGCCAGCGCATCTTTCCACCACACCGCACGCGGAAGGTAGGGTACCCAGACATCGGACCGGGATTCATGCGTCATGATGACATCGAAGTGCCGCATGATTTTGGGGTCGGCAAGTCGCTTGTAGTTTTGGCCGCATTCCATCGACCAGGCGACCCAATATTGACCAGGGTATTTGTGGGCATCGCCAACTTCGCGAAAGTTCGGAATATGGAAGACGACTGCCGCGGCCTCGGAAATCCGTCGTTTGTCCAGTGTCCACCGCCCGGGAATTTCGCACTGTATCGACGCGATATCGACGGGTTTGCTGAAGAACGTTGTGTAGAAGAGGATCAGTGGATCGATAGACGGCATGGCACCACGAATGTCTGAAGCATTGCTCAATCCGCAGACAGACGCGGTATCGCAAGTTTGGTCAAGTGCTCCGCTTGTTCGAGGCCGAGGGCCGTCCAAACGGTCACCCCGCCGTATACCCGCCATCGATCGCGAAAATGCCGCCGCTGGTCCACGCCGCCTCATCGCTGGCGAGATAGACGGCGATGCCGGCAAGATCGCTGGTCTGGCCGATGCGGCCGAGCGGGTAGCTGCGCTCGACATAGGTTTTCAGCTCGGCTTGCGCTGCCGCCGGCAGGTTGTCGATCGACTTGCGCCGCATGGCGGTGTCGACCGTGCCGGGCGCAATCGCATTGACCCTGATGCCGCGCGGACCAAGCTCGAAGGCCAGCGACTTGGTCAGCGAATTCAGCGCGCCCTTGGACAAGGAATACAGGCTCGACGGCCGCTTCGGGATCATCTTGTCGGCGAAGTAGGACGAGATGTTGATGACGGAGGCGTTGGCGCCGAGATGCGGCAGCAGCCGCTGGGTAAGGAAGAACGCCGCCGTCACATTGAGCGCGAAGGATTGCTGGAATTGGTGCTCGGTGA
This sequence comes from Mesorhizobium sp. M0771, assembly GCF_040320155.1. Taxonomy (NCBI): domain Bacteria; kingdom Pseudomonadati; phylum Pseudomonadota; class Alphaproteobacteria; order Hyphomicrobiales; family Phyllobacteriaceae; genus Mesorhizobium; species Mesorhizobium sp. M0771. Next base: position 160,219 of record NZ_JAMYPC010000008.1, read on the forward strand.
CGGTCTCGAAAGGCACCAGATAAGCGACGCCGGCATTGTTGACGAGGATGTCGAGCGGGCCGGTTGCTTTCGCGCGATCGACCACGGCATCGATGCCGGACGAGGTCGAGAGATCGGCCGACTGGGTGCCGACGTTGCCCGCCGCCGCAAGTGTCTCGCGGGCGGTCTCGAGCTTGCTGGTGTCGCGACCGACGATCAGCACGTCGGCGCCCTCGCGCAAGAAAGCTTCCGATATCGCCAGGCCGATGCCGTCCGAGCCGCCGGTCACCAGTGCTCGTTTGCCAGAAAGTCTCATTGAAGGCCAAGTCGCATCGAATGCTCTCGCTGTTGCCCGCGTCACGAAGGCAATGCCGATCGGCGAGGGCGGTCAAGCCGCCGGCCTATCGCTCAGTATGAACTTCGGTTGGCCGCGTGCCGATCCGGTTACCGCAGCAGCGACTGCGACGTCGGCGTCAGGCGCAAGGTTTCGGTCCGCCAGGTCACATCGGCCGCTTGCCATTGGGGCGAAGCGGCAACTGCGGCTTCGTAACTGGCATGCGCCTCGGGACTGTTGAAACCCGTCACCGCGATAAAGACGTTTTCGCTCAAGCGCACCGGCAGGCGGGGAAAGCTGTTTTCGGCGTGCTCGGTGATGAAGGCGCCAAGCAACCGTCCGCCGGCGCCGATAAGGACCGGAACGGCATCCGTTTCGAAATTGCCGGCGAAATCGGCTTCGGCGCCAGACCGCAGATGATGAATCTGGATGACAACAACACCGGTCAAGCCATTGTCTGCGCTCGGCTTTCCATCCGCCGGCATGGCGCCTCGCTGCGCGCCTGACAGATCGAAGCCGGCGCCTGGCCATGCCGGCTTCAAGAGCAGCACATCGTCGGAATCGATCATCGTCGCATTGGCGGCGTCGCGGTGCGCCGTCCACACCGGCCCGTCATAGAAGGCGGTGAGCGCCTGCTTCCGCGCTTCCATGCCCTCGAAGCCGCGCAGCCAGACGAATATGTCGGGGCGGTCGAGGTCGCGGAACTGTCCGATGATGGTCATGCCGGCGTGTTCCTGGCCTTCGATGAACCGACTGTCGAAGATGTCGATCAGCGTCTCGCGCCGGCCCGGCTTCAGCGTGTACTGCCGCAACTCGACGACAGGCGAAGCGAGCAGGCTTGCCGTCGCAGGCGCATTCAGGGGTACGGTCATTGTGTCGTCTCCAAAAAACAGGATGATCATCCGGTTTATAAAACAGACCGGTTGTCCTGTTTTGTCAATCTGCTATCGTTGGCAAATGTCAGCAGAGATTGCTCGGGCTCCGAAAGGGCCGCCGCGAAAACGCACCAACGATCCCGAAGGGCTGCGCAACAAGGTGCTCGATATCGCCGAAGCGTCGTTCCAGGCGCGTGGCTATCATGCATCCGCCCTTGGCGAGCTGATGACGACCGCAGGCGTCAGCGGCGGCGCGCTGCATCATCATTTCCCGACGAAGAAGGCGCTCGCTCTGGCGGTGATCGAGGAGCGCGTGGCAGCGGCCCTCGATGAAACCTGGATCAACCCTGTACGGGCGGCAGGCTCGGCGCGCGAAGGCGTGCGCGCGGTGTTCGAGGCGGTGGCGACCGAGCTTGAGCAGCAAGGCTTCGTGCGCGGCTGTCCGCTCAACAATCTGGCGCATGAACTGTCGCTCGCTGACCCGGATTTCCGCGCCGCTCTGGACGATATCTTTGCCGGATGGCGTCAGGCGGTTGCCGACAAGGTGCGAGCCGACCAGCAGTCGGGGAGGGAGCAGGGCACCGACCCCGAGCGCTTTGCGGCACTCGCCATCGCTGCCTATTCCGGCGCCATGTCGATGGCCAAGGCGGCACAGGATGCCAGCGTGCTGCGCGATTGCCTGGCCGAACTTCAGGGCAGCTCAACGCCGCCATTCCCGAGCAGAGCGAAGCGGCGTCGCAGGATCCTGCTGCGGCCGGGAAAACCTTGAGGCCGGAACTGCGCTGTTCTAGTTGGAAAGCGGCTTGATCGTCTCGTAACCGTTCACCGATTCCGCGCTGGTCCCTTCGTCGTAACGCCGGGCGAGAGACGCTTGCAGATCGGGAGCATAAAGCGCGGTGAATGTGTCCAGCGTTTCGCCGGCGCCGTTCTTGAAGGTCTCCGTGACCGCCAGCACGTTGTATTTGCAGCCGCCGACGCTGAACGTCTCCTTGCCCTTGACGACCAGGCTCAGTGTCTTGGTGCTCTTCGGCTGCTTGTTCGGCGACAACTCGACGAATTCGATCGTGCTCTTGGCTCCCGTCTTCAGCGGAAACAGTTTTCGCAGATCGGAAAACGGGATCGTCGCCACCCGTCCGGTATCGCTGTCGCGAAACACTTCGATCAGGCCTGCAAACAGGAACTGTGTCTGCGGTGATTGCGATTCGTAGGTGTTGGCGACGGACACCATGCCGCCGGCCACCGGCCGAAACTCGCTGCGGACGCCAGGCATTTCCAGAACGAAGCCGGCCTTGGCCGATTTTGCGTCGACACAATCGGCGGCATGCACCGCAGCCGCCGGCAGCAACCCAGCCAGCACCACGCCTATCGAAACGGCTCTCATGATCCTCCCCTCTGCTTGTATTTGCTGCGCGCCAGCATGACCCAAGAAATGCCAGAGCCTCAGTGCCGTGTCGACCTGCCATTCCTGGCAACTGGACGGTGGGGCGCCGGCTGTGCTGAATTTCAGGTCATGAATCGCAAGCTCGTCCTCTCCCGTCGCAATTTCCTCGCACAGGCAGCCGGCCTTGCCATGGCTGGCATGCTGCCGCGCGCCGCGCTTGGCCAGACCGGCAAGCGCATCCAGCCCATCGACGCCACCTTTCTGTTCATCGCCGATGTCCATGCCTGCCGCATGTCGAGCGGCCTCAGCCCCAACTGCCTGGAGGAAGGCAAGACCGATGCCGCGCTGTTGCGCAATGTCGCTGTCCTCAATGGCTTGGCCGGCCGGCAATGGCCAGTCGAGATCGATGGCGTTGCAACCCGCCTGCGTTCGGCCGGCAGCCGCATCGATGCGCCGCTCGGCCTCGTTGTCGGCGGCGACATCACCGACGATGGCGGCGGCCAGATCACCGAGCCCAGCGAAGGCACGCAACTGTTGCAGTTCAGCCAGCGCTATCAACAGGGCGTCGGTCCCGATCGCGTGCACATGCCGGTCTATGTCGGCCTCGGCAATCACGATCTCGACCAGAACGGCTCGCCGCCGCACGTCGACTGGTACCGGCGCGAATTGCGCGACTATGTCGAGGTCAACCATCGCCCCGGCGTGTTCTTCAAGCCCCCGGTGCCGGCCACCGAATACGATATCGACACCGACTGCTATTCCTGGGACTGGGGCGGCCTGCATCTCGTCCAGACCCACCGGTTTGCCGGCGACACCGGCCACGGCGCGGTGAGCAGCCTGCCGTGGCTGAAGCAGGATCTGACGACCTACGCTGCGGATGGCCGTCCCGTCATCCTGTTCCAGCACTATGGCTGGGACACTTTCTCGGTCGAGCGCTGGGACCCGGCCAAGCGCACCTATGACGATGACGGCGCAGGCGCGCCGCATTGGTGGAGCGAGGCCGACCGCCAGGCGCTGCTGGCGGCGCTGAAGGGCTACAATGTCATCGCCATCTTCCATGGCCATCAGCACGAAGTGCCTATGATCTACAAAAGCGACGGCCTCGACCTGTTCAAGCCGAAGGCTGCCTATATGGGTGGCTTCGCGCTGGTGCGGGTAACCGGGGACGGCATGGACGTGGTGCTGGGCGAGGCGGCGGGCGACCGGGGCGGGGTCAAGTTCACCAGCGCCTTCAGCAAGAGCCTCAGCCTCTGACAAGAAAAAGGCGGTCTTGAGCCGCCTTCCTCATTGCCTGCAAGATCGAATCAGAGCGCCTTTTTGATCTTGTCCTTCACGTCGCCATAGACCTTCTGCACCTTGCCGGCGGTCTTGTCGGCCGTGCCTTCGGCCTGGGTCTGCCTGTTGCCGGTCGCCTTGCCGCCGGCCTCCTTGACCGAGCCCTTGACCTGCTTGGCCACGCCGGCAACCTGATCCTTGTTCACCATCTTTGCATCTCCTGGGATTCCGGGGATTCATTCGCAGGAGGCAAACGGGCCGGCTTGGCTTAGGTTCCCTGGGCGGCGATCATCGTCGCATCTGGTCGCTTATATGGTCGCCGAAACGCTTTGCCGCGTCGTATCGTGTGACTAGTGTGACGAAATTTTGGGGAGACCGCCTTGGCTGAATTTACGCTCATCATCGCCAACAAGTGCTTTTCGTCCTGGTCGCTGAGGCCATGGGTGGCGATGAAGCATCTGGAGATCCCGTTCGAGGAAGGTTTCGTGCGCCTGCGCACGCCCGAGACTTTTGCCGCTCTGGCGAAAGTCTCGCCCACCGGCCTTGTGCCAGTGTTGAATCACAATGGCAGGATTGTCTGGGAAACCCTTGCCATCCTTGAATATCTGGCCGACCTGTTTCCGGAGAAAAAACTTTGGCCGCAGGATATCGGCGCCCGCGCCTTGGCTCGCTCGGTGGCGACCGAGATGCATTCCGGCTTTCGCGAGGTGCGCTATGGCTGGCCGATGAATTTGCGCCGGCCGAAGGGCCACAAGCCGCTCGACGCCGAAGGCGAAATGCAGCGCGCGCGCATCGAAACGATCTGGCGCCAGTGCCGGGAACAATACGGCAAAGGCGGCCCCTTCCTGTTCGGTCATTTCACCGCGGCCGATGCCATGTATGCACCTGTCGTCACCCGCTTCGACACCTATGGCGGCAAGCTCGCGCCCGACACGCGCGCCTACGTCGACGCCGTGTTGGCAACGCCGGCGATGCGGCACTGGTATGCGGAAGCAGCGAAGGAGACTTGGCCGGAACCCGGCCCGGACGAATAGGACCACTAATGACATCACGGTGAGTGACCGATGGCCAGCAATGATGGACCGCGTGAGACTACCGCGCCAACAATCTTCCACTGCCGGCTGATCCCGCCTCGGCCGGACTTCGCCTTCACCCTGACGGAGGAGGAGAGGGAGTTGATGGGCCGGCATGCCGACTATCTGCGCGGCAAGCTTGCCGAGGGCACCATGATCCTGGCCGGGCCGGTCGCCGGCCCGGCCGGCCCTTGGGGTCTGCTGATCCTGCGTGTCGGCAGCGAAGCCGAGGCAAGAGCGGTCACCGACGGCGATCCGGTGTCGAGCTCCGGCCGCGGTTTCCGCTACGAGATCCTGCCGCTGATCAGCGCGATCCTGTAGGCGAGCGTAAGTTTAAGGAAAAGTGTGAAACGGTTTTCCCTTGGGAATTGTGTCAGACAACGGCACATACAAGAACGCCTCTCGCACCGTTTAATGTGCGGGAGGCGTCCTTTTGCCAGCATTACCGAGATTGCTCTCTAAATTGCTGACACCACGGAAATGCGCCGGCTTGCGATTGGTTCCGGGGCGTGGAATATTTTTTGGGAACGCCTTGCGCTCCGCCACCTCGTCAGTTGAGGCTTATGCCTCAGGCATCCTCAGGTTGAATTTGTTCTGTGGCCAAACCAGAAATTGACTCGGCGCTAAGAGAAGTCTATAAGAAATATGTCGATATTTGTTTGACCGACTTTTGTTATCCGCGCATGATGCGCGCCTTTGACGAACTTCCCCATCAAAAATCGAGACAAAACGCTGTTGTGCAGTCGCACGATGGTGAACGAATATTTGCCAGGGAAAGGGTTCTTCATGGCCACCGGCACAGTGAAATGGTTCAACGCCACCAAAGGTTTTGGTTTTATTCAGCCTGACGACGGCTCCGCCGACGTTTTCGTCCACATCTCGGCCGTAGAGCGCGCCGGCATGCGTGACATCGTCGAGGGTCAGAAGCTCGGCTACGAGATGACCCGCGACAACAAGTCGGGCAAGATGTCCGCCGACCAGTTGAAGGCGGCCTGATAAGGAATTCGGCCTTCCGGTGACCACGGATGTACTGGCACCGATGAAAGGCTGAAAGGAGCGCCTTGCGCATCCAACTGGATGCGCGGCGCTTTCATGGAAGGTCAGGCGGTGCCTGGCCTTTTTCATTTTGTGCGTCGTGCCGCTAAAAGTGCGCCGCACGCCGGCCGGAACGTGCTAAGGGACGCTCCAGCAATCTGAACCGCCCATACTGCCCCGCTGCCGTATTGCTTTGGTCGTAATCGAAGACCGCTCTCGCTCTATCGGCACCAGGCTCCCGACAGGAGAAAGTTTTGACCACTCAATCCAAGACCGCCGACCAGGCCGGCTCGCTGTTCAGCAAGACGCAAACCCAGTCGATGTCACTCAACCGCATCCTGTCCGAGCGTGATGCCGTCAGCGAGGCGCGCGAAGCCAAGACCGCGCGCTTGCGCGAACTGCGCAAGGAAAAGGAAGCCGACGACATGGCAGCGGCCGCAGTCCTTGCGGCGCTGCCGAAGCGGGCAGGCAAACGCTGATGGCCACCAAGCGCGTACCGCCGACGCCGATCGATGCCGATGCGACCATAGCGTCCATGGTCCCGGGCCTGGACAAGCCGGTCGAATATGTCCGCCGTGTGCTGGAAAAGCTCGAGCGCTGCAAGCGCGCGCATGGCGATGCCCAGGTGCGCGTCGGCGTGCGCGGCCGTGCCGAAGCCCCGAACTATCTGGTCGAATATGTCCGCGAGGACAAAAGGACCCAGGAGCGCGTGACCTACCAGGATGCCGCCTATAGCGGCAGCACGCATCGCGAACTGGCGGCGCACCACATTGCCGAGGCGAGGAACTGGTCGCCCGAGGAAATGAACATCACAGCGGTCTCGGCGCTGATCGGCCGCTTGCGCAATCCGCGCGCACCATCATCCCGCTTTTCCGACGAGGACTGACATGGCCATAAAGTTTTCCACCAAGGACCAGCCGGCAGCGCCGGCTGCTGCCACTGCAAAGCAGGCCAAGCCCGCTGCCGCGCCGAAGGCCGCCGAACCGTCGGCAACCGATCTGTTCGAGGCGCCAGCCGCCACGCCCAAGGGCAAGGCAGGCAAGAAGAAATAGCGCCTTGCCGCACCAAGCCGATCGCAATCTCGCAGCACCTGGGCTGGTCGCGTTGGCCGCCAGGGATATCCGGTCGTCAAAACAGGACGACCAGCCGGTTTTCGATTGCCAGAGCTGCGGCGCCTGCTGTTCCTACTCGGCCGAATGGCCGCGCTTCTCGACCGAGGACGATGCGCAACTTGACCGGATTCCGGAAAAGTTCGTCTCCGCCGACCTGTCCGGGATGCGCTGCGAGGGCGTGCGCTGTTCGGCGCTTACGGGCGAGATCGGCAAGCACACAGCCTGCGGCATCTACGAGATCCGCCCGGACGTCTGCCACGCCTGCATGCCTGGCGGCGACGATTGCCTGATGGCGCGCAAGGCGCACGGGATGCCAACGATCTAGCCGACGCCCACCTTGCCTCATCCCACATCCCCCGATAGCTTCCACCACGGGCAGGGCGTTGGAGGAACCATGAGCATCGAATTCCTGTTGACGTCGCTGATCGTCGTGGCTTCGCCCGGCACCGGCGTTCTCTACACGCTGAGCGCCGGGCTTTCGCGAGGCGCGCGCGCCTCGATCACTGCTGCATTCGGCTGCACGCTTGGCATCATCCCGCATATGGCCGCCGCCATCACCGGCCTGGCGGCGCTGCTGCACACAAGTGCTGTCGCCTTCGAGACGCTGAAATATCTCGGCGTCGCCTATCTCCTCTACATGGCCTGGAACACGCTGAAGGAGAAGGGCGGCCTGAGCGTCGATGAAAACGCGGCACCCCGCTCGGCAGCCAAGGTCATCACCTCCGGCATCCTGATCAACATCCTGAACCCGAAGCTGTCGATCTTCTTCTTTGCCTTCCTGCCGCAATTCGTCAGCACGACCGAACCGAACGCATTTGCCAAGATGCTGGAGCTCTCGAGCGTCTTCATGCTGCTGACCTTCGTCGTCTTCGTCGCTTACGGCATCTTTGCCGCCTCGATCCGCAGCCATGTCGTGTCGCGGCCGATGGTGCTGACCTGGATGCGCCGCACCTTCGCCGGCGCCTTTGTCATGCTTGGGGCCAAGCTGGCGCTTGCTGATCGATAGAACAGGATCTGGCAGGCATCGGCCTACTCTTCGTCGGTTCCGGATCCGGTCCGGATGCCTAGACGCCAGGCGGAGGGCGGAAGGCCGATCATCTTCTTGAAGGCGCGGCTGAACGCTGCCTCGGATTCGTATCCGATTTCAGCGGCGATGCTGGCCATGTTGCTGGAGCCGGCGCTGAGCAGCTCCGAGGCGATCTGCATGCGCCATTTGGCGAGATAATGCATTGGCGGCATGCCGACCAGCCTGGTGAAGCGTTCGGCGAGCACGCTGCGCGACAGCGCGGAGTCCTTCGCCAGCGCCTCCACCGTCCAGTTATGCGCCGGCCGGTCGTGGATCAGCGCCAGTGCCCTCGCCAGGTGCGGATCGCGCAGGCCAGCCAGCCATCCCGTGGTTTGTGGCGGCAGCGATTCCAAGTAACGGCGCAACACGTCGACAAACATCAGTTCGCTCAGTTTGGTGAGCACCGTTTCACTGCCTGCGCGCTTTTGCGCCACCTCCGTGACAGCCAGGTTGATGAACTGGCTGAGCCAGCCGCCATCGCCTTTGGCAGCTCCGGCCTTGATCACCGGCGGCAAAGCCTCGAGCAGTGGATTGAAAGGCTGTGCATCACAGGCGAGATAGCCGCAAACCAGCCTGGCCGAGGTCGCGCCGTCGCCGGCGCAGTTGATGTAAAACGGCATCCGGCCGGCTGTTGCGATGTCGAGAACGTCGGCTGTCGGCGGATCGGCGCGCAGCGCCGGATTGCTGGACATAATATGCGGGTCGCTCCTGGTGAAGACGACGACTTCGCCGGCCTCCAGCGCGATCGCTTCCTGGCCGACGATGCGCGCGAAGCAGCGACCGGCCGTTACCACATGGTAGGAGATCAGATGGTCCGCACCGGGCAGGATCTTCGGCAGGATGGACGATGGCGCCGGCGAGCAGACGGCCCACGGCTCGTGGCCCTCAATGTCAAAAAACGTCGCGCCGGTAAGGCGTACCGTCCTCAACAGGTCAGACAGAGCATCCCCGGCCATTCCGTTTCGTCCCGCACCCGGCTAGCCGGTCAGCCATCCCTTTCGAGTTCCGGACGCGCTGTCAAGCGAGGCGGACGCCGTATCATTCAGTTCGCGGCCAGAACTCCTAAACCTGCACCGGTGCTCAAGCGCTGCCGAGAGAGGGCGCTGAGTGCTGTCGAAACCAACCAGGGACAAATGTCATGACGGTACATAAGGGCGGGTGTTTTTGCGGCGCCGTGGAAATCGAAGTGCACGGAGCCGCCGAGGCAATGGGCTATTGCCATTGCGGTTCGTGTCGATCGTGGTCGGCGTCTCCCGTGAACGCCTTCACGCTGTGGAAGCCTCAGAACGTCAAGGTCACCAGGGGCGCGGAGTTCCTGTCCGGGTTCGAGAAGACCGAAATGAGCGATCGCCAGTTCTGCACGAAATGCGGTGGTCATCTGATGACCGTTCATCCGCCGCTCGGCCTGGTCGATGTCTATGCGGCAACCATACCAGGCGTGAAATTCACGCCTGGGGTTCACGTCAACTACGCTGAGACCGTGCTGCCGATGAAGGATGGGCTGCCCAAGCTCAGGGACTTTCCGGCTGAGCTCGGCGGCTCCGGCATCGCGGTGCCGGAATAAGGCCCGGCCACTGCTCGCCATTTTTGACAACGACAATTCAAGACAGGAGATTGTTCATGGAAATCGCAACATTTCGCGCCACGCAGGAGCCGATCAAGGATCTCTATCGCAGGGATGCGAAGGCCGCGTTCCTCACCTTGAAGGCCAAAGGCGTCGCCGACGCGTCCACCGTGACCTGCAAGGTCGAGACCGGACGCGGGCTGGCGCTTGCCGGCATTCATCCGATGGCCGGGGGCAGCGGCCAGGAACTGTGCTCCGGCGACATGCTGCTGGAGGCGCTGATCGCATGCGCCGGTGTCTCGATGCGCGCGGCGGCGGCCGTGCTCGAAATTCCGATCAGGTCCGCCGAAGTTTCCGCGGAAGGTGACGTCGATCTTCGCGGCACGCTCGGCGTGACTGCGGGTGTTCCAGTCGGCTTCAAGGAAATCCGCTTGCGCTTCGACATCGACACCGACGCTCCCCAAAGTCAGCTCGACCAACTGCTCGAACTCACGGATCGCTATTGCGTGATCTTCCAGACCATCCAGAACAGTCCCAGCACCACGGTGAAGCTGCACCGCGTCATCCAGTGACCAGAAAACCGGCCCGGAAACTCGACTTGAGCGAGATTCCGGGCTGGGAACGGGAGTGCCGGGCAACGCTTCTATCCTTTGACGTAACCCATCGCCTCGACGATCAGCTCGTCCGCGACACGCATCAGGTTGACGCCGCGGATGGAGTTGCCGTCGGCCATGAAGTAGCGCCAGCGGATCGTCGCCCGTTCACCGGCGACGAAGGTTTCCTCGAGGTCGAAGCGCGTGCCGGGCTGGGTGGCGATCGCCGACCATAGGTCAATGCATGCCTCTTTGCCGGCATGGCGGGCGCCGTCCGGCGCCGGCACGGTGTTTTCGATAACGCAATCCTGCGCCACCAACTCGGCAAGCGCGGACGGATCGTGCAACTGGAACACATCGTTGAAGCGACGCATGATCTCGGCCGTCTGGCTAGAGTGGTCGCCCGGATGAATGCTCGTGATGCTGTCCTGGCTCATCTCATACCTCCTGGTTTTCATTGTTCCGTGGCAGTGGTGGCGGCCAGCTCGGCCTTGAGGGTGATGGTTGTAACGCCGGCCAAAGCGCGAGAGACAAGGCAGGTCGTCTTCGCCGTCTCCGCCATACGCTGGAATTCGGCAGGCTGAAGGCCGGGAATCTCTGCTTCCGTTTCGAGCTCGATGCGGGTGATCGTCGGCCCGGCGGCGGTCGCGCCGAGATGCACCTTGGCGACGGTGCGGATGGTGCGGGCGACGTGGCCTTCCTGGCCGAGGATGAAGGTCAGCGCCATCGAGAAGCAGCCGGCATGTGCTGCCCCGATCAGCTCTTCGGGATTGGTGCCCGGACCGTCCTCGAACCGCGACGGAAAGGAATAGGCGCCTTCGAAGACGCCGCTGCCAAGCCGCAGACGGCCGCCGCCTTCCTTCAGCGTGCCTTGCCATTCTGCGGAAGCTTCACGGATGGTCATGGTCGTTCTCCTGATTCGGGGTTGAAAAGCGGGCAATTGGGTCAGGCGCAGTCGATGACAACCTTCCCGAACACGTCGCCCTGCTGGAAGTGGCGGTACGCTTCGGGGGCTTCGGCAAAGGGGAAGACCCTGTCGACAACGGGCTTGAGGCGATGCTGCGACACGGCGCGCAGCATGGCCTCAAGATTGCTGCGGCTGCCGACGAACAGGCGGCTGATGGTGGCGAGGCTGCGCTGATAAAGCGCTGCCGGCATCTCGATCGATCTGCCACTGGCGTCCTGCAGCGTCAGCAGCACGATGTGTCCATAAAGCGTGCTGGCAATCAGCGACTGCGCGAAGGTGGCCGGGCCGCCGGTTTCGACGACGAGGTCGACTCCGCCTGTCTGCTCGCGCGCCCAGCCGCCCCATTCCGGTATGTCGGTGCTGGAGACAACGAGGTCGGCGCCCAGCGCCCGCAGCCTGTCGGCCTTCTCCGCGCGCGATGTGATGGCGACAACCCGGCAGCCGAGCAACTTGGCGAACTGCAGAGCAAACAGCGAAACGCCACCCGAACCGATGTTGAGAACCCATTGACCAGGCTTCGGAATCCGGGTCCCGGTCACCGCGTTCCAGGCCGTCACGCCGGCGCAGGTCAGCGTCGCCGCTTCGTGCCAGCTCAGATGATCGGGCAGTCGCGCCGCCCATTGTTCGTCGAGCACGGCAAACTCAGTCAGCATGCCGTCAAGCGTACAGCCGAGCTGGTCGATCAGACCGGCATTGATGCGGCCATCGATCCAGCGGGCGAAGTAGCTGCCGGTGACGCGGTCGCCGACGGCAAAACGGGTGACGGCATCGCCGATTGCGACGACGTCACCGGCTCCGTCGCTCAGCGGCACGATGCCTTGCCGCGCCGGCAAGGGATAGGTGCCGCCAAGGATCATCGTGTCGCGCCGATTGAGCGAGGCGGCGCGGACTCGCACCACGATCTCATGCGGTTTCGGTTCCGTCCGCGCCTCGTCGCGCATCGCCAGGGATTCGGTTCCACCAAACCCTTCGAGACGGTAGCTGCGCATGTCACTCTCCTTAATAGTATATAGACTGATCCACATATTATATAGACCGATTGTCATATTCTTGGCAAGGCCTATAATGCGTCACTGCTGACAGAGGTTGACATGGCCAACGACACCCGCACCCGCATACTCGAGACCACAGGCCTGTTGCTCAGGCAGCGCGGCTATCACGGCACCTCGCTCAACGACATTCTGGGCGCCAGCGGGGCGCCGCGCGGCTCGCTCTATTTTCATTTCCCAGGCGGCAAGGACCAACTGGTCATCGAGGTGACGCGCAACAGCGTTGCCGACGTCACGAAAAGGCTGGGCGAAGCACTGGCAGCCGAGAGCGATCCTGCAGTGGCCGTCCATCACATCTACCAGTCGGTCGGGCGCATGCTGGAGGACAATGATTTTTCGCTGGGTTGCCCCATCGCGCCGGTGGTGCTGGATTCACCCACCGATGTGCCGGAACTGGCGGAACTCTGCCGATCGGCTTTCGAGCAATGGATCGGCTTGCTGCGACAGGCCTTTGTCAGGGCAGGAGTGCCCGAACGCCGGGCGCATGCCCTGGCACTGCTGGTCGAATCCTCGCTGGAAGGGCTGATGGTGATTGCGAGGGCCACCCGCGATCGTGGCCCGGTGCTGGTGGTGGCCGACGAGGTCGCGGCGCTTGTCGAGCAGGCGGTGCTTGCAGGCAAGGTTGCGCGGCAGGCGGACAGCGCCGCCTAACCATCCGCTTTCCAAAACAAAAAGGGCGCCTCTCGGCGCCCTTTCCGTATGCATAAGCCAGATAGCTTGGATTAGAAATCCATGCCGCCCATGCCGCCCATGCCGCCGCCGCCCATGCCGCCAGGCATGCCGCCGCCAGCAGACTCCTTCTTGGGGGCCTCCGCGATCATGGCTTCGGTGGTGACGAGCAGGCCGGCGACCGAAGCCGCGTCCTGGAGAGCGGTGCGAACGACCTTGACCGGGTCGACGATGCCCATGGCGATCATGTCGCCATACTCGCCGGTCTGGGCGTTGTAGCCGTAGGTCGCGCCCTTGTTGTCGAGGATCTTGCCGGCAACGATCGAAGCTTCAGCACCTGCGTTCGAAGCGATCTGACGGGCCGGAGCCTGCAGTGCACGACGAACGATGTTGATGCCGGCAGCCTGGTCGGCATTGACGCCGGTGACCTTGATGTTGGCCGAAGCGCGCAGCAGTGCGACGCCGCCGCCTGCAACGATGCCTTCTTCCACGGCCGCGCGGGTCGCGTTGAGGGCGTCATCGACGCGGTCCTTCTTTTCCTTGACTTCGACTTCCGTCGCGCCGCCGACACGGATCACCGCAACGCCGCCGGCGAGCTTCGCCAGACGTTCCTGCAGCTTCTCCTTGTCGTAGTCCGACGTGGTCTCTTCGATCTGCTGCTTGATCTGGGCAACGCGGCCCTGGATCTCGGCCTTCTTGCCGGCGCCGTCGACGATGGTGGTGTTCTCCTTGGAGATCGACACCTTCTTGGCGCGGCCGAGCATGTTGAGGCCGACGTTCTCGAGCTTGATGCCGAGGTCTTCCGAGATGACCTGGCCACCGGTCAGGATGGCGATGTCTTCCAGCATGGCCTTGCGGCGATCACCGAAGCCCGGCGCCTTGACGGCGGCGATCTTCAGGCCGCCACGCAGCTTGTTGACGACCAGCGTGGCCAGAGCCTCGCCTTCGACGTCTTCCGAGATGATGAGCAGCGGCTTGGAGGTCTGCACGACGGCTTCGAGAACCGGCAGCATGGCCTGGAGGTTGGACAGCTTCTTCTCGTGCAGTAGGATGTAGACGTCCTCGAGCTCGGCAACCATCTTGTCGGCGTTGGTGACGAAGTAGGGCGAGAGATAGCCGCGGTCGAACTGCATGCCTTCGACGACTTCCAGCTCGGTCTCGGCGGTCTTGGCTTCTTCAACCGTGATGACGCCTTCATTGCCGACCTTCTGCATCGCTTCGGCGATCATGGCGCCGACCGACTCGTCGCCATTGGCCGAGATCGTGCCGACCTGGGCAACTTCCTCGGAGGTCTTGATCTTCTTGGCAGCCTTGCCGAGAGCCGCGACGACTTCGGTCACGGCCAGGTCGATGCCGCGCTTCAGATCCATCGGGTTCATGCCGGCGGCAACGGCCTTGTGGCCTTCCTGGACGATCGACTGCGCCAGAACGGTCGCGGTCGTGGTGCCGTCGCCGGCGATGTCGTTGGTCTTCGAAGCAACTTCGCGGACCATCTGCGCGCCCATGTTTTCGAACTTGTCTTCAAGCTCGATTTCCTTGGCGACGGTGACGCCGTCCTTGGTGATGCGCGGTGCGCCGAACGACTTGTCGATGACGACGTTGCGGCCCTTGGGGCCGAGCGTGACCTTCACTGCGTCGGCGAGGATGTTGACGCCGCGCAGCATGCGCTCGCGGGCGTCGCGGGAGAATTTTACGTCTTTAGCAGCCATTTTTTAGCTCCTGGCAGGGGGCTTGCGATCAAGCCCGAAATTAGTTGACGGTGAGGCCGATGATCAGCCGATGATGCCCATAATGTCGGATTCCTTCATGATCAGAAGGTCTTCGCCATTGAGCTTGACTTCGGTGCCCGACCACTTGCCGAACAGGATGCGGTCGCCGGCCTTGACGTCCAGCGGGACCAGCTTGCCGGCTTCGTCGCGAGCGCCGGAGCCGACGGCGATGATCTCGCCTTCCTGCGGCTTTTCCTTTGCCGTATCCGGGATGATGATCCCGCCGGCGGTCTTGGATTCGGATTCGACCCGGCGTACGACCACGCGGTCATGAAGCGGGCGGAACTTCGACTTTGCCATTTTTTCTTCCTCGAATGAGAACGGTGAGAGCTGTTCCTCGATCCGGCGGTGCCGGATGTGCGTTAGCACTCACCTGGGGAGAGTGCTAACGTCGCGCTGAAATAAGCGCGTGGCTTTCGAGAGTCAAGGCGAACGGTGAGCACAATTGTGCCAATTGGAGCCGTGCCGCGATCCGACGGCAGACCCTACCGGCGCCGCGGCGATTTAAGCACCAGAAGCGGACAGCGTTCAGCCAGCCCATAGGTCCCTGTCGGCGCGAGGCGGACACTGTCAAAAAACCGGCTCGCCTCTTCGACCAGCGTCGCCGCCGGGGCGAAACTGTAGACAGTCTGCGAATTCGCATAGACATCGATGGTGCCGATGACCGGCATCTCCCATCCGGTCGTCGCGGCAAGGGCCTCCCGGTCGGCAAACAGCGCATCGAAGGCGTCGAGGATCGCCCGCACCGGAATGGCGCGGTCGGGATCGCTGCCTGCACAAGCCATGGCAATGCGCCATTTGAGTTCGTGGAAGGTCGCGACACCACCGGAAAGCGTCAGCGCCCGGACCTCCTGCAGATCGTCCGGCACCTGAGGGCTTGCATAGGCGCGCAATGCAGCCCGCCCACCGGACTTCAGCACACGCGCAATCTCGGCAAGCAGCGCCTGCCGTGCTACCGAGGAGTCCAGCGCCGACAGGCAGCCGTCGCCGATCACCGCCCGGGCGCTTTCGTCGCCCAGCGGCAGCTCCAGCCAGTTGCCGATCACCGCCTTGCGTGACGCGGTATCGCCCGGCCAGATGCCCGATATCATGGCAGTGGACTCGTCGATCGCGAGCATGGTCCTTCCGAGGCCGGCAAGCTCCGGCGTGACCCCGAGCAGCACCACATCGACCGATTGCAGGCTAAGTTCGCGCTCATAGGCGGCGACAGCTTCCGGGGGCGGACACAGCGGCGACCCGAGAAGCCGCCAGTGACGGCGAATTGCGTCCCAATGCTCAGTCATGTGGAACGGCTTGGGGAAAGGCTGGACATATTCCTTCCAGGCTGTTGGTTGCCTTGCGAGTTACCTCATGCATGGAAAGGCCATGGCCCGCATTGCCGTCATAACGCATGAATTTGACCGCTTCCAGAGCCGGCGGGGCCTCCTGCTGCGCCAGGACAGCCCCTACATGTTGTTCGACGTCCTGGCGGAGCTGAAACGGCGCGGGCACTCCGTGCAGATCATGCGTGGACCCTCGGCAAGTCATAACGCCGATATTGCCGTCCTGCATGTCGACGCGACAGTGACGCCATCGGACTATGTCGACTACGCGCGCGGATTTCCGATTTGTCTCAATCTTGGTGCAACCGACATTTCCAAGCGCCGCATCAGCGGTGCTATCCTCGAGGAGGGTGCCAACTGGAGCGGCCAGGTCATCGTCAAGAGCAACCTCAATCATTGGGGGACGCCCGAGGAGCAGCTCAACCGAAAATCCGTTCGCGCCGGCAAGGCAGTGCCTTTCCCGGGCGCGCAGACCTTCGACCGTTATCAGGTGCATGCCTCGCTGGCCGATGTGGCGCCGGAGATTTTCAGGCGTGCCGACCTGATCGTGGAAAAATTCATTCCCGAAATCGAGCCCGACGGGTTTGCGGCGCGGTTCTGGATTTTCTGCGGCGATCGGGAGCGCTGCACCCGCTATGTCTCGCCGCAGCGCCTGGTCAAGGGCGACGACACCATCCGCCGGGAGCCGGTTGCGGTTCCCGACGAATTGCGCGCCTTGCGTCGGAAGCTGGGCTTCGACTATGGCAAGTTCGACTTTGTCGTGCATGAGGGCAGGGCCGTGCTGCTCGATGCCAACAAGACCCCAGGTCGCGCCAGGAACCTGTCGAAGATCGTTGCCGCCGGCACCTCCAACCTGGCCGACGGCTTCGAAAACCTCATCCACCAGACCGGACGGGGTCGAATCGGGCGCTAGAGGAACAGTCCCAACTGCGTATGGATGATCGACCGGTAGTCCTCGATGGTGTGGCGGCTTTCCTCCTGGTTCTGGGTCAGCGCCATCCGCACGACGCCGCCGGCCAGTTGGAAGATCAGGAAAACCATACGGCCGAACTCATCGCGTCGCTCCGGCGCGAGAAACGGTCCGACATGGTCGCAGAACATCGTCGCCTGGCGCCGGGTTTCGGCGATGTCGAGATTCTTCAGCGCCTTGTCAGCCTGGATGGCGTTTTGCAGGTCCTGAATGGCGGGGTCGCCGGCGACGCGCTCATAGTAGTCGTCGAGCAGCCGGTCGGCCGCCGCGATGACGTCGCCCAGCCGGCCAATGTCGGCAACGATCGCGGCAAGCCGGGCGCGGCTCACTTCGGAGAATCGCTCGTAGAGCATCGCCAGGATCGCCGACTTGTTGGGGAAGTAATGATAGACGGTGGCGATCGGCCCGCCGGCCTGTGCGCCGACTTCCTTCATGGTGACGGCGTCGATGCCTTTCTCGCCGATCAGCCGCATGGTCGTCGACAGGATGGCGTCGATGCGCTCGCGGCTGCGCTCCTGTTTGGGCCTGCGCCTCGGTTCGGTCGTCATCTGCACTGCTTCGTTCATGCCGCATCCTCTCGATCGCCCAGACCATTCGATCGCCAAGACCATCCCCAGCCTTGTTGGTGCCAAGTCCCGCTACTGATTGACAAACGAATATGATCGAGTATCAGTTTCTAAATGCTGACAGACTGTCAGTTTTTTTGCCGTCAGGCAAGGACGTTGGGAGGCGACCGTGACTTCTGCTGGTAACGCGGATGCCGGGAACGGCGACTGGCTGGTCGGCAACCCCACTGGGGCGCAACTCGCCTCGGCATTGTGGATCGGCTCGGTCGGCCTGCTCATTCTCGGGCTGCAGCCGGTGCTTCTCGGCGCGCTCTACACCGAAGGGCATGTCAGCGGTGACGAACTCGCGCTGGTCGCCACGGCGGAGATGATCGCCATCGGCATCGGATCGGCGGCCATCGCCATGATGCTGTCCGCCCACAATATGCGCTTGAAAAGTGCCGTCCTTCTGCTCTTGCTGGCGCTGGCGAACGGGGCGACCGCCTATGCGCTGACCTCGACCTCGCTGATTGCCGCCCGCGCGGTGGCAGGCCTCGCCGAGGGTGGGCTGGTGGCGGTCGCCACGGAACTGATCGCCCGTTCACGCCGGGCCGAGCGCATCGGCGGCTTCTTCGTCACCCTTCAGACCCTGGCGCAATGCGCCCTTGCCCTGCTGGTGGCGCTTTACGTCATCCCGGCCGCCGGATCGGCAGGCGGCTTCATCGTCCTTGCCGTCGTCTGCATCGCTTCGGTGGCGGTCGCCTTCATCGTCCCCGATAGCTATGCCGACCTGCCCAAGGAGGAACAGTTCAGCAATGTGCTGACCGTTCCTTCGCTTGCCGCTTTGCTGAGCGTCTTCTGCTACTTCATGTTCTTCGGCTCGGTCTGGGCGTTTCTCGAGCCACTTGGCGCACAATACGGCATCGATGGCCGCACCGTCGGCCTGATCGTCTCGGCCAACCTCGCATTGCAGGTGCTGGGCGCAATGACGGCTACCGTCTTCGAGGCGCGCATCGATTACCGCTTCGCGATCGTGGCGATCGGCGTGGTCGCCGTCGCCAGTTCCGTGGTGCTCGCCGGCAGCCCCGGCCTGACGGTTTTCTGGGTCGCGGCCTTGATCATGGGCTTCATCCTTCTGTTCATCGTGCCCTATCAGATCCGGCTGGCGATCACCGCCGACGAGACGCGCACGGCCGTGCTTCTGGTGCCGGCGGCCCAGCTTTTCGGTCTGGCGATCGGCCCGGTCGCGGCATCGCTGCTGATCGACGGCAAGGATTTTCGCCCGGTGCCGGAATTTGCCGCCGCCAGTGCGGCGGCCAGCGTCGTGCTGCTCGGCCTGTTCGTCCTGATCGCGCGGCGCCGCCGCGCGATCGCCTGAGAAGCGACCGCGTGAGCATCTCGTACATACTTGACTAAGTCAAATAAATGGCCGATCGTTGATGGGCAGGAGGCTTCCCATGACGATCCATCATCAGCCCGGCAAGGAGCGCATCGACGCGGTGCGGGCTTTCAACCGCTTCTACACCCGCCAGATAGGTCTGCTCGACGAAGGCCTGCTGAAAAGCGCCTTCTCGCTGACCGAGGCGCGGGTGCTCTACGAACTGGCGCATCGCGATGGCCTGACCGCCAGCGATCTCATTCGCGATCTCGGCCTCGATGCCGGTTATGTCAGCCGGCTCCTGAAGAAGTTCGAGCACCTGCAGCTGATTTCGCGCGCGGCGCTGGCGTCGGATGCGCGGCAATCGTCGATCACGCTGACGCCGGCGGGGCGGCAGGCCTTCGTGCCGCTGAACCGGGCTTCGCACGACCAGGTCGCCGCCTTGCTGGCGCGGCTTCCCGCTGCCGAACAGGACCGGCTGGCCAAGGCTATGCAGACGGTGCAGCAACTCCTGGGCGACAGCCCGGAGTCCAAAGTGCCGTATGTGCTGCGCCCCTTGCAGGTCGGCGACATCGGCTGGGTCGTGCGCCGCCAAGGACAGATCTACGCACAGGAATATGGCTGGGACGAAACCTACGAGGCGCTGGTCGCCGAAATCCTCGGCGCCTTCGTAAAATCCTTCGATCCAGAATGGGAACGCAGCTGGATTGCCGAACGGCAAGGGGAGGTAGTCGGCTCGGTCTTCGTCGTGCGCAAATCCGACGCGGTGGCGAAGCTGCGCCTGCTCTATGTCGAACCATCGGCGCGCGGCCTCGGCATCGGCAAGCGGCTGGTTCAGGAGTGCATCGGCTTTGCTCGTGCTAAGGGCTACAAGACGCTGACCCTATGGACCAACGACATCCTGACCGCCGCCCGCCACATCTACGAGAGTGCCGGCTTCAGGCTGGTGGACGAAGAGCGCCATCACGCCTTCGGCAAGGATCTGGTCGGCCAGAACTGGAACCTGGAGTTGTAGCGGCGTTCAGGCCACCGGGACCCATATCTCCAGCCCGCCATTGCCGCTGCGCGGATGGAACTCCGGGCCGTAGCGCTCGAATTCGGGGCCGTCGGCTATATCGTGCCCCGAGGCCGGCAGCCATTTGTTCCAGATCGTGTTGACGGTGCGGCGGATGGTGGAGATGTGCTCGGCATGGGTGAACACGGCGTATTTCTGCGCCGGCACCCGCACCCGCGAAAGCTCCTTCGGCAGGTCCGAGAAATCCGAAACTTCGACCCCGGCGATATAGTCGAAATTGCCGGCATCGTCGCCAT
This sequence comes from Mesorhizobium sp. M0771, assembly GCF_040320155.1. NCBI lineage: Bacteria > Pseudomonadati > Pseudomonadota > Alphaproteobacteria > Hyphomicrobiales > Phyllobacteriaceae > Mesorhizobium > Mesorhizobium sp. M0771. The sequence goes on from NZ_JAMYPC010000008.1 coordinate 180,486, forward strand.
TGACGCAGACGCCATAGGCGACGTCGCCGGTCTCGCCGGGAATGTTGCCGATATAGGGACCGAAGCGCTGCCACTGCATCGGAATAGCCGCGCTGGTTTCGCAGCTGTAGCGCTCGCCGAGGCCGGCAATGAGGAAGGGACGGCCGGTCTCGAAGCGCGGCGGCGGCAGTGAGGCGAGGAAGGACTGGTCCATCAGGATCGGCTCCACCAGGTCGAGATTGCTGAGGCTGCCCTGCGCGCGCACCAGTTCCGGCGTCGTGCCGAACTGATCGCGGAAGGCGCGGGTGAAGGCTTCGTGCGAGGCGTAGCCGGCATCGAGCGCGACCGCGAGGATGTCAGGCGCGCCGGAAGCCAGCTTGCGCGCCGCTTCGGTCAGCCGGCGCGCGCGCATATAGCCCATCACCGAACGGCCGGTGGCGGCGCCAAAGGCGCGCGTCACATGAAAGCGCGAGACGCCGCTGCTTTGCGCGACATCCTCAAGCGAGATCGCTTCCGGCAAATGGCTCTCGACAAACCACAGCGCTTTCTCGGTCGGGTTCATGAGTCTCCTCGCATTTGGCCACACCATGCTGCCGGCTTTTTGCGAGGCCAGTTTGATCGAAATTGCGCCTGTCGTAAAATCGAAGGGCGCTGGTCGACTGTGGCAGGTCACCATCGTGGAAAGCCGCTGCTGGGCGGCCTCGGCCTGGCTCGCTGGGACAATATCCGGGCGCGCTGGGTGCGGGCACCATCCTTGCCTATGCCCTGTGGAACCACCGCCGGCTCGATGCCTTCCCCGCCGGCGAAAGTGCCGCCGAAAGCCTAGGTGTGCCGGTGGCGAGGACGCGCAAGACGACCTTTCTCCTCGCGGCGTTCTCGACGGCAATTCACGTCACGGTCGGGAGGTCATCCGCAACCGTTATTGACTGTGCCATGACCGCATCTGCATGGCTGCCATCCCTCTTTTTCGGCTCTGGCGCAATGCGGCGCCTTGAATGGTAAGCACGCTTATAATATATACCGCTCATGGTTTCCGACGGCATAGATAGATTGGGCTTTTTGATCCACGACGTGCAGCGCCTCATGCGCAAGCGCTTCGAGGCGCGCGCCAGCGGTCTTGGCCTTTCCTCGGCACAATGGCGGCTTCTGGTTCGCGTCGCCAAGGAGGCCGGTGTCGCCCAGGCTCGCCTCGCCGAACTTCTCGAAATCGAGCCGATCAGCGTTTCGCGCCTCGTCGACCGGATGGAGGAGGGCGGCTGGATCGAACGGCGCCCCGACGCAACTGACCGGCGCGTGCGCATGATCTTCCCGACCGCCAAGGCGAACGCGGCCTATGCCGAGGTCAAAAGCCTGGCCGGCGAAGTCTATGAGGAATCGCTGGTCGGGGTTTCGCCGGACGATCGCCGCATCCTGATCCGGGCGCTGGACACCATCGTGCAAAACCTGGCGGACGGCGAGACGTCGTCCTTGAAGAGTACGGAAGGGGCAGCAGCATGAACGCGGCAGTCAAGATAGACGAGAATGTAAGCAAGCTCGACACGCCGGCGCAGCCGGTTGCCGCAGCACCTGTCGCGGTGGCTCCCCCGGTGCAGCCCACTCCGGCTCCGGTCAAGAAGCGCCGCCTCGGCCGCTTGCTGCTGATGGTCGCCCTGCCGGCCGCGCTGGCCATTGGTGGCGGTTATGTCTGGGTGACCGGCGGCCGCTATCAGGAAACCGAGAACGCCAATTTGCAGCAGGCCAAGGTGTCGATCGCCTCGGACACCGCCGGCCGCATCGTTCAGGTCGGCATCTCGGACAATCAGCAGGTCAAGCAGGGCGATGTGCTGTTTGCCGTCGACCCCGAGCCCTACCGGATTGCATTGGCGCAGGCCGACGCGGCGGTCGCAGTCGCACGCGTCGGTATCGAACAGCTGCGCGCCGCCTACAGCCAGGCGCTGGCGCAGGAAAAGTCCGATGCCAGCCAGGTCGACTACGCGCAGTCGCAGTATGACCGCGCCGCCGACCTTGCCCAGAAGGGCATCAACGCCAAATCGTCGCTGGACGAGGCCAAGAACGATCTCGACAAGGCCAGGCAGCAACTGGCCGTTGCCGAGCAAGGCATCATCAGCGCCAAGGCGGCTCTCGCCGGCAATCCCGATATCGAGACCGACAAGCATCCGACGGTGATGGCCGCACTCGCCGCGCGCGACAAGGCCGCCTACGATCTGGCGCAGACCACGGTCAAGGCGCCGGCCGACGGCGTCATCAGCCAGGCCTCCTCGTTCAAGATCGGCCAGTATGTCGGTTCCGGCACGCCGCTGTTTGCGTTGGTCGAGACCGGCGACACCTGGATCGATGCCAATTTCAAGGAAACCCAGCTTACCCACATGGAGCCTGGCCAGAAGGCCGAGATCGTCGTCGACACCTATCCGGGCAGAACTTTCGAGGCCACCGTCAAGGCGATCGGCGCCGGCACCGGCGCGGAGTTTTCGCTGCTGCCAGCTCAAAACGCCACCGGCAACTGGGTCAAGGTCACGCAGCGCATTCCGGTGCGCCTGGAACTGACCGATGCCGACGCCAAAATGGCGCTGCGCACCGGCATGAGCGCCTCGGTTACGGTGGATACCGGCGTTGCTCGCGGGTTCCCCGCTATCTTCGGCCACGCCACCGCAGGCGAAGCACAATAGACTGTGAATGGACCGTGATCTCGAAAAGCAGGATCACGGCCCGGCAGAACGCCCGCCGCAGGCGAGGTGAAGTTGAGATGACAGGATCGGTCCGACGGCAGGTTGAACGAGGGGTGGATTGGACCGGGCCGCATCGCGGCCTGCCCAGAACCTGGACCATCTCGGCGCCCATCCTTCGGACCTTGGATTTCCGGGCGGCAAGCGCCTGATGTGTCGAGACCTTCGATCGATGTAACCCCCACATCGATAGATCGCGTCCCACCGCGATGAGGGTCTCTTCACCAGAGAAGGCCTCGCCGCCCGGAAACCTAATGTACACGTTTTTGTAACCTGTCGGAAGTTCCGCATCATGACCACACCAGAACCTTTCAAGGAAGTGCCGCATCGCGGCCTGATCACCGTGGCGCTGATGCTGGCGACGGTCATGCAGGCGCTCGACACCACGATTGCCAATGTCGCGCTGCCGACCATGACCGGCGACCTCGGCGCGTCGCCCGACAACATAAACTGGGTGTTGACCTCCTACATCGTTGCCGCCGCGATCATGACGCCGGTGACCGGCTGGCTGGCCGACCGCTTCGGCCGCAAGGAACTGTTCCTGGCGGCGGTTGTCGGCTTCACCGTGTTCTCGATGCTGTGCGGCATTGCCTGGAGCCTGGAGAGCATAGTGTTCTTCCGGCTGATGCAGGGCGTGTTCGGCGCAGCCATCGTGCCGCTGTCGCAGACCTTCCTGCTCGACATCAACCCCAGGGAACGCCACGGCCAGGCGATGGCCATCTGGGGCGCCGGCATCATGCTGGGGCCGATCCTGGGTCCGACGCTGGGCGGTTGGCTGACCGAGAATTTCAACTGGCGCTGGGTGTTCTTCATCAATTTGCCGGTCGGCATCATCGCCTTCCTCGGCATGGCAGCCTATTTGCCGGTCGTTGCCCGGCGGATCCGCAGCTTCGATTTCTTCGGTTTCGCCATGATTTCGCTCGGCGTCGGCGCGCTGCAGCTGCTGCTCGACCGCGGCGGCGAGGTCGACTGGTTTTCCTCGGTCGAAATCTGGATCGAGCTTGCTCTTTCGATCACCGGCTTCTGGGTTTTCATCATCCATACACTGACGGCGGAACGTCCTTTCATCGACCCCAAGATCTTCCTCGACCGCAATTTCGTCACCGGTCTGGCTTTCATCTTCGTCATGGGCGTGCTGATCCTGGCCTCGATGTCGCTGCTGCCGCCGATGCTGTCGACCATCTTCGGCTATCCGACCGTCACCATCGGCGTCGTCCTGGGGCCGCGCGGTGTCGGCACGATGATTTCGATGCTTGTCGTTGGACGGCTCATGAGCAGGATCGACGCCCGCATCCTCGTCGTCATCGGCTTTCTGCTCACCGCGCAGTCGCTCTACACCATGTCCTCCTTCACGCCGCAGATGGACAATTGGCTGATCCTCAGCTCCGGCGTCATCCAGGGCCTGGGCATGGGCATGGTGTTCGTGCCGCTGTCCACGGTGGCCTTCGCTACGCTCGACGTGCGCTTCCGCACCGACGCCACGGCCCTGTTCAGCCTGGTTCGAAATCTCGGTTCGTCGATCGGTGTGTCGGTGGTGACGGTTCTCATGGTGCGCAACACGCAGGTCAATCACACCGAACTGTCGGCTTTCATCAACCCGTTCAACCCCAATTTGTGGGCGGCCTCGCCGGCGGCAGCAGGCGGCGATCCGACGGCACTTTCGCAGGTGGACCGCATGGTCAACATCCAGGCGATGATGATCTCCTACGTCAACGACTTCAAACTGCTGATGGTGATGACGCTGGTTGCCATTCCGTTTGTCTTCCTGCTGCGCAAGCCGAAGACCGCTCCGGCCGGCGCGGCAGCTCCTGCCGCGCATATGGATTGAGGCGGGCGCCGGTAGCGCTGGCAGCAAGCTGGTTGCCCCTGATGATTTGTTGCTCGGATGATCGTCAAAACCCGCGTGTGCAAAAGAATATCGATAATGAGCCGTTGGAAGTTGATTTGAAATGACATTTGCACCTTTGGTATCTGGTTGCTGACGCCTCCAATTCCGTTACAGTTCATCTTGAATTAGCACATCTGTAACATTGTCAGTCGACTTTCGTCTGGCACGACAGAGGCCCTTTCTTGTTTCAGGTGCCAAACCGGAGGAGGTCTGTTTGGTCACGAAGTCATCCAGAAGATCCGTCGGGGCGCGCGGGCCGGTGGGCGTAGCCGCATTGGCAAGACTGGCTGACGTTTCCTACGATACGCTCGAGGGAGAACTTCGCACGACCATTGCGGGTCTCGAAGGGCAGACCCTGCGCTTCGAGACTGCGATCGAGAATATTTCGCAAGGCATCTGCTTTTTCGATGCCGATGAACGGCTGATCCTGAGCAACCGGCGCTATGCGGAAATCTACCGCATTGCGCCCGAGGAATTGCGGCCTGGCGTGACACTGAGCGAAATCGTCGAACGCCGCGTCGCCGCCGGCACGGCGGCGACGGCCGCCGACACCTATCTCGCAACGGCTCGCTCGATCAATTCGGGCAAGGCTTCGCGGCTCTGGACCGCCAAACTTGTCGATGGTCGCACAATCCAGATCCGTAACCAGCCCATGCCCGATGGCAGTTGGATCGCCACGCATGAGGACATCACTGAACTTCTCGCCAATCGGCAGATCGTCGACGAGCGCATTTCGCTGCAGGCGCTGATCGACTGGGTGCCGGATTATCTCTGGGTCAAGGATACGCAAAGCCGTTTCGTCGTGGTCAACAGCGCCCTTGCGACCGATAGCGGGCGCAACAAGACCAGCGACATGATCGGTTTGACCGATTTTGATCTCCACCCCCCGGAAGTTGCGCGGAAATTTCGCCTGGTCGAGCAGCGCCTGCTCAAGAGCGGACAACCAGTGATCGACGCGGAAGAGTTTGTCGTCGATGCGTCGGGGAACGGCAAATGGCTTTCGTCGACGAAGGTGCCGTTGCGCAATCGCCAAAATGAAATCTTCGGCCTGGTTGGCATCGCCCACGACATCACCGCCCGCAAGCAGGCGGATGTCCTTCGCAGCGGGCAGGCGCAGATCCTCGAAATGATTGCCACGAGCGCGCCGCTGGAGGACGTGCTCGACCGCCTCATGCGCTTCGTCGAGGCTCAGTTGAAGGGGATATTCGGTTCCGTCCTGCTGCTCGACAAGGACGGCATTCATTTGCGTCACGGTGCGGCGCCGGGCCTGGCGAAAGCCTATACGAGCGCCATCGATGGGGCGGCCATCGGTCCCAAGGTGGGATCCTGCGGAACCGCCATCTACCGGCGGGAACCGGTCATTGTTACCGATATTCTGCAGGATCCGCTTTGGGACGATTACCGCGAACTGGCGGCACCCCATGGCTATCGTTCGTGCTGGTCAACCCCGATCCTGTCGCATCGGGGCGTCGTGTTGGGCGCCTTTGCCATGTATTCGATGACCGTGCGCGAACCCACCCATGCCGAGACCCGCCTGATCGAATTCACCACACACATTGCCGGCATCGCGATCGAGCGCAAACTGGCGGAAGACCAGATCCACTTCATGGCCAACCATGATGCGCTGACCGGCCTGCCCAATCGCGCTTTGCTGGAGGATCGGCTTTCCCAGGCGGTCCTCTACGCGCAGCGATACAATCGCTGGATGACGGTGGTGTTCATCGATCTCGACAATTTCAAACTGGTGAACGATACGTTTGGCCACAATGCCGGCGACGAACTCCTCAAGACCGTCGCCAGCCGTTTGGTTGGATGCGTGAAGGCCACCGACACCGTCGTGCGGCTTGGCGGCGACGAATTTGTCATCGTCCTGTTCGACCAAACCACCAATGTCGATGTGGTCTCGGAAACCCTGCAGACGATCAGGGATGCGATCGCGGAACCGGTTCTTGTCGGAGAGCATCGGCTGAGAACGACGGCCAGCATCGGCATCGCAAATTACCCGAAGGACGGGACCAGCCCGGATACGCTGTTGGCCAATGCCGACGCCGCCATGTATCGCGCAAAGGAATTCGGCCGCGACAATTTCCAGTTCTATGCCCCGGAGTTCAACTCAACGGCACATGAAAAATTCCTGCTTCAGGAGGAATTGCGAAACGCGCTCGCCCGGTCGGAATTCGCTCTGCATTATCAGCCACAGGTGGATCTGCGATCGGGGCATGTTTTCGCCGTCGAAGCGCTGGTGCGCTGGAACCACCCGACGCGAGGCCTGGTTTCGCCGGCGATGTTCATCCCGACCGCCGAGGAGACCGGGCTGATCGTGCCGCTCGGCGACTGGATCCTGCACGAAGCCTGCCGGCAGAACAAAGCCTGGCAGCGCGCCGGTCTGTCGCCCGTAACCGTCTGCGTCAACGTGTCGGCGCGGCAGTTCCGGGAGAAGAACCTGATCGACCGCGTCGTCAACGCATTGAAGGAAAGCGGCCTGGAGGCGAGGTATCTCGAGCTCGAAGTGACGGAAAGCCTGATCATGCAGGATTTCGAGCTGGCGGTCGCAACGATGAACGGACTGCAAAAGCTCGGCGTGCAGATATCGATCGACGATTTCGGAACAGGCTATTCCAGTCTCAGCGCTCTCAAGACGTTTCCGGTGGCGCGGCTGAAGATCGACAAGTCCTTCATCAACGATCTCGCGACCGACGAGAACGATCAAGCGGTCACTGGCGCCGTGATTTCCCTGGGGCAGAAGTTGAACCTTCGGGTGCTGGCCGAAGGTGTCGAAACGGAAGACCAGGTCGCCTTCCTGGGCAAGAACAATTGTGACGAGGTGCAGGGCAATTATTTCAGCAAACCCCTGTCGGCTGGGGATATCGGCGAGCTGATCGCGAAAGGCTGACGGCTGGCTCGCGCCGTAACCGCTGGCTGCTATTTTCCGAGCACCAAGCTCCAGTAGCGGATGGCGCTGTCGCGTCCGTCGCGTACATAGGCGAGGCCGAAGCGGCTGAAATCCGGATCGAGCATGTTGCGGCGGTGGCCAGCCGAATGCATCCATATGTCGAACAGTTTCTGCTGGTCGAAGCGGCCCTCGGCGATGTTCTCGGCGGCGGCGCCCCGCACGCCATTGTCCTTCATCCGCGACGCGAAATCCTTTCCCCAGCCCGTCGTGTGGCTCATGCGTTCGCGTGAGGCCATATAGCCGGCCTGCTGCCGAGCGGCCTGCTCGAGCTGGGCGTCCGGCACCAGCGCCGGCAGTCCGGCCGAAGCTCGGATGCCGGCCAGCGTCGCGGTGGCCGAGGACGACACACCGGCGCCTTCGCCGGTCGGCACCGAGACCGTGCTGCAAGCAGCGAGGCCGGCCATGGCTGCAAGGCCGATCAGCAGCAGGCGCCTGTTTGGTTTTGGACTTGCTGCGCCAGAGCGGGTTTGCGCGAGCGGGTGATTGGTGCTGCAGATCATTGTCATGCGAGCCTGACTTAGCGGCGATCATGGCTTTTGCCGGGCAGGGCCGCGAAAATCTCAATCGCTGGCCTCCGTGCAGGTTCGGCCGATCGATTCGAATGGGAAGGTCGGCGGCCGATGTAGTCTCGGCGCGTTGCCTCCGATCAGCGTTGCGCGTCGGTCGCCATTTTAAGCGCCAGCCCGGCAAGCACCGTGCCCATCATCCAGCGCTGGATGACCATCCATAGCGGCCGTCCGGCAAGGAAGGTCGCGATCGAACCGGCCGTTACCGCGATGATGGCATTGACGGTCAGGCTGATCGAGATCTGCGTGGCGCCGAGCACCAGAAGCTGCGACAGCACATGGCCCTTGCCAGCGAGATGAACTGCGGCAGCAGCGACAGATAAAGCACCGCCACCTTGGGGTTGAGGAGATTGGTCATCAGGCCCATCGCGAACAGCTTGCGCGGCCTATCCTTCGGCAGTTCGCGCACCTGGAATGGTGAGCGCCCGCCGGGTCGCACCGCTTGCCAGGCGAGCCATAGCAGATAGAGCGCGCCGGCAATGCGCAGTGCGTCATAGGCAAACGGCACGGCAAGCAGCAGCGCGGTGATGCCCAGCGCAGCCGATACGACATAGAACAGAAAGCCGGCCGCCACGCCGCCGAGCGAGATCAGCCCGGCCTTGGGGCCTTGCGACAGCGAGCGCGAGATCAGGTAGATCATGTTCGGCCCGGGCGTCAGCACCATGCCCAGGCAGACCAGCGCGAAGGCGAGATGGTTGGCGGTTTCGGGCACGGGCGATCTCCGGGAAGCGGTGACGATACCGAGCACGCGTTTTGACTCACCGCAAGAGCATGATGGCCGGAGACTTTGCGCCAGCGCCGAAAAATGTCGAAAGCGGCGAAGCCGTCAATTTCCCCCGCAAGGGGGAAGATCAGCAGCTTCAACCCTCAGCTCACCACGCGCAGGTTCGAGAGCTCGTTGGCGATTTCCTTGAAATTGTCGGACAGCGTGGCGCCGGTCGCGTTCCAGAACAGTTTTGCAGGCTTGCTCGGGTCGGTCGGATCCTTGCGGAAGCGCGAGTCCGACGAGCACGTCTTCAGTGCCTCCATCGCGCTCTTGTCGCCGGCGTCGGTCGTCGACATATCGAGCGCCACCGTCATCACCATGATGTTGGCCGCCTTGGCGTTGTTGCACAGCGTCGCCATCTGCTCGTTGAGCGCGGCGGTGTAGTTGCTCGACGAATAGTTGAGCTGGCCGATGGCGCTCGACGTGCCGCCGAACAGGCGGGTGACCGCAGTGCCGTTGTAGCCGACGCCGGTATAGCCATAGCCGGCATAGGTCGACTTGTTGCCGGCGGGGTCGGAACTCACCGTCGAATAGGTGTTCTCGCCGTCGGTGAGCACGATGACCACCTTGTCGTTGCCGCGCTCCGTCTCAGGACGTCCTCCTGTGAAAGGCTCCGTGCTGGAGACGGTGCGCCAGCCCCAGGCCATGCCTTCCGGCACATTGGTGTTGCCGTTGGGCGCCATAAGGTCGATCGCAGCCTTGATCTTGGTCAGCCCGGCGGCGTTGGCGACGTCGGTCAGCGGTGTGATCGGCGTGGTGGTGCAGCTGTAATTCGGACCGGCACCCGTCCCCAGCACCGGCGCGTTCATCGGCCGTGGCTGGAAATACTTGGCCATGTTGGACTGCCTGGTCTTGCCGGTGGTGCTCGCCGGATCGTCGTTCCACCAGCTGTTGGCCGCGCCATAGGTCTTGGGAGCCACCTCGTCGGGGTCCTGCGTTATGTACCAATGATTGCCCGGCTCATCCGGCGCGAACATCGGCACGAACATGGTCGCGGGATCGCCGACGCCGGTGCCGGTGTTGTTCGGTCCGCCGGAGGCCGGCGCGTCGTTGACATTATAGGGATAGGGCCGCACTTCGACGCAGCCCTGCCAGCTGGCGAACGGTCCATATGTGTCGTTGTAGTCGTATTCGTTGTGGCTGTCCGAGCATGTATGATTGGCGCGATATTTGTCGCAGACCACGCGTTTGCTGCCGACGATGCGCTCGTGGCTGGTGACCACCTTCATGTCGCGGTAGAGCGAGAAGCGGGTCAGCATCTGCCCCTCCTGCTCACCCCAGCCAGTGCCTTTCTTGTACCAGATGCCGCCGATCTTCTGGGCATATTTGTCGGCTGCGTTAAGCGTGGACCAGGCGAAATTCTCATTGTGGATGGGCGACAGCCCGTAGGCGTCGATCCACGACGCGTTGTCGTTGCTGGCGCCGACATTGACCGAGGCGGCGAACGGCACCAGGCTGAACTGGACCGGCTTGTCGATCTGCTTGATCATCGCGGCCTGCAAGGCAAGCGTGTCGACGAGCTGCTTGGCGGCTTGCTTGAGAAGGTCGATGCGCTTTTGTCCGGCACCCGTGCCCGTGTTCGACATCGACCCCGAATTGTCGAGCACCATGGCCACTTCCAGCGTGTTCTTCAGCCGGACTTGCGAACACACGGAGTAGGTGACGTTTTCCGACGTCCTGCCGATCAGCATCGCCGCTGCCGGCAGGAAATAGGGCTTGTAGACCAGGCTGGCGCACAGCTTGACGATGCCGCCGCCGGTCGTGCTGCTGGGCAGCGTAACGCTGAGCGTCGTGTCGGCGGGATCGACGTGGTTGAGGTTTGCCTTGAAGAAGTCGAGCGCATAGGCCCGCAACTGGTCGTCGGTGGCGCCTTCCACCAGCCGGCGCGCTGTGGCGAAGTTGGCGGCGTCGAGCGCGTTGACCACCCTCTGCTTCTCGCTGACCACGCCGGTGTAGTCGACAGCCATTGCCACGCCGCCCATCAGTGGCACCATCGCCACAACGGTCATCAGAGCGTAATTGCCGCGGCGGTCACGCCAGAAGTCACGCCGGAATGTGCGCCAGAGTTCACGCATGTGATGTAAGCGGCCCCGCCTGCGGATTCTTCAATGCCGCCACAGTTTCACAAAACGTTGAAGGACGGGTTTGGGAAACTGCTCGATTGCGCGGATAGCGCTTCACCAGGCGCTAACCAAATGCGCCAGCTGCCGAACGCAAAACGCCCCGCCGAGGCGGAGCGCCTTGTTCGAAAGATCGCGCCGATCAGCTGACGATGCGCAGGTTCGACAGTTCGTCGGCGATTTCCTTGAAACTTTGCGACAAGGTGGCGCCGGTCGCGTTCCAGTACAGCTTCGCCGGTTTGCTCGGGTCGGTCGGATCCTTGCGGAAGCGCGAATCCGAGGAGCATTTCTTGAGCGCATCTATGGCAGTCTTTTCCGCCGGCTTGGAACTAACAAGGTCGAGCGAGACGGTCATCAAGAGAATGTTCGAATTCTTCGCATTGGCGCAAAGGGTTTGCATCTGCTCGTCAAGCGCGGCCGTGTAGTTGGTCGCCGTATAGGTTGTCTTGGCGACGGTCGTGTTGACGAACAGGCGGGTCGCAGGCTCCACTGGCTTCGGAAAATTAGGGCCGGTGTAGCCATAGGCGGCGTAGGTCGATCCATTCTTGGCGTAGTTGCTGGTCATGTCGTTGCTGGGGCCGATGCTATAGGTGTTTGCGCCGTCGGTCAGGACGATGACCACTTTGTCGTTGCCTCTTTCGGTGTTCGGCCGGCCTTGCGTAAAAGGCTCGTTGCTCGACACCGTCCGCCAGCCCCAGGCCAGCCCTTCCGGCACGTTGGTGTTGCCCGTCGGGGCCATGGCATTGATGGCATCCGTCAGGATTTTCTTGCCATCGGTGGTGGTTATGTCCTGCAACGGCGTGATCGCGGCGGTCGTGCATGCCGAATTGGGTCCATCATCGGCCGCAGCGGCTGCTGCGTCCCAGGGCTTTGTCAGAAAATACTTACGCATATCCGCCTGGCGTTTGGCGACAGTCAGCGTGTCGGAATAATCGATCCACCAATTGTTGGCGTAACCCCACGTCGATGTGCTGGTGCGAGTTGTGTCGGTCCAGAAATTGCCAGCTTCGTCCGGCGCGAACATCGGCACGAACATGGTGGCGGGCGTGCCAGTGGTCGGCGACGTGTCGTCGTCATTATAGGGATACGGCCTCGCCTCCACGCAGCCCTTCCAGGCTTCGTATTTGGCGACGACGGAGGTCTTGCAAGTGCCGTTCGAGTTTTTCTTCGTACAGGTCGTTGCCATCATGTCCTGATAGAGGGTGAAACGCGTCATCTCCTTGTCTTTGTCAGTGCCCCAGCCCGTGCCGCGCTGGTAGTAAACGCTGCCTACTTTTTCGATCCATTTGGTGGCATTTGCTGCCGCTGTCATCGTCGACCAATCGAAGTTCTGATGATGGATCGGGGAAATGCCGGTCGTGTCCAGCCACGTCGGCAATGGAGCCGGGGGGATCGGAGCGCCGACATTGACCGACGCAGAAAACGGGACCAGCGAGAACTGCACCGGCTTGGTCACCTGCTTCATTTGTGCGGCCTGGAGCGCCATTGTATTGACAAGCTCCGTCGCGGCCTTCTTGAGCAAATCTATTCGCGGCTGGCCGGTGCCGGAGCCGTTGATGCTCATGGAGCCGGAATTGTCGAGCACGAGAGACACTTCCAGCGTGTTTTTGAGGCGGATCTCCGAGCATGCCGATGTTGTGACGTCGGCGGCGGTTCTTCCGATCATCATGGCCGCTGCCGGCAGGAAATAGGGGTGGTACGTCAATTCGGCGCACAGCTTCAGCGTGCCACCACCTGCGTTGTTGTTGGGAAGCGTCACCGTCAGGGCCGTATTGGCTGCTTTGACGCGGCCGAGATTGGCTTCGAAGAAATCCTTCGCATAGGCCTTGACTGCCGTGTCGGTCGCCCCGGTGACGATCTGCTGTGCCGTGGCAATCCCGGCGGCATCCAGCGCGTTCAGCATGTTCTGCTTTTGGCGCAAGAGATCGGTGTAGTCGATGGCAAGCGCCAGCGCGCCCATCAAGGGCACCATGGTGATCACTGTCATCAAGGCATAGTTGCCGCGTCTGTCGTTCAGAAATCTGCGGATCATGCCTTCAGCACCCCTGCCAGGACCCCAATATCGGTCCGAAGATGCCCACAAAATCGTTAAATTTCAGGTTGCTGAAATGCGTTCAACATAGGCCCATCTTTTCAAGGCTCGTTAACCACTCGGCCCTGGTGATCAGCGGTGCGACATTGTTTCGATAGACCGAAGCTCGGAGAAGGGTGGTTCCTGCCTGTGCAACCTTCGATCAGCCCGTTGCGCAACAGCCTGGCAAGTGCCGAAAAGCTGGTGACAGGATGAAACGCTTCGGTTAATGCGGGGCCGGTTGCGGCGGACCGTCGGCTGCAGCTCTCGCAATGATCGTCACAGCAGGTAAACGGCATGGCGGATTCGCCTGATATCATCGGCTCGCTCGCGGATTTGTCGGGCGCCTACTCGGCCATCCTGTGCGATGTCTGGGGCGTGATCCACAATGGCGAATGGCATTTTCCGGCGGCTGCCGAAGCGCTTGCCGCCGCGCGTGCGGCGAAGGTCCCGGTCGTCCTGATCACCAACTCGCCGCGCCGCAATGCCGATGTGGTGGCGCAGATGAATGCGATCGGCGTTCCCGCCGCCGCCTACGACCGCGTCGTGACCTCAGGCGATGTGACCCGCGACCTTATCGCCGAAGGCCCACGAAAAATCTTCCATATCGGCGCCGACCGCGATTTCACCCTCTATGACGGTCTGGACGTCGAGCTCGTCGAGGAGTTCGAGGCCTCCGGCGCGGTCTGCACCGGGCTGTTCGACGACGAGGTGGAAACGCCTGAGGATTACGCCGATCTGCTGCGCCGGCTGCGCGCCAGGAACCTGCCTTTCATCTGCGCCAATCCCGACATCGTGGTCGAACGCGGCGAGCGCATGATCTGGTGCGCCGGCGCCTTGGCGCGCGACTATGCCCAGCTTGGCGGCCGCACGCTGATCGCCGGAAAACCTTATGCGCCGGTCTATGACGTAGCGCTGCGGGAGGTTGCCGTGCTTCTCGGCCGAGACGTCGCGCGCACCGAGGTGCTGGCCATCGGCGACGGCATGATGACCGACGTCAAGGGCGCCGCCGACAACGGCATCGACGTGCTTTACGTCTCGGGCGGCATTCACGCGCGCGACTATGGCGATCCCATGCAGCCGGACCCCGCCAGGCTTGCAGCCTTTCTGCAAAAGCACGGCTACCGGCCGGTCGCCGTCATTCCGAGACTGCGGTAGGGTTGCTGCATGAGCGCAGCTTTCGAACACATTTCAGCAACCGCGCCGCTGCCGCCGCATTTGCGCGGCGGCGTGGTGGCGATCGGCAATTTCGACGGCGTCCATCGCGGCCACCAGGCGGTGCTCGATCGCGCGCTTGCCGAAGCCGGGCGGCGCGGCGTGCCGGCGCTAGTGCTGACCTTCGACCCGCATCCGCGCAAGGTGTTCAGGCCCGATATGCCGCTGTTCGTATTGACGCCGCCGCCGATGAAGGCGCGGCTGCTGTCGCATCTGGGCTTTGCCGCACTCGTCGAACAGCCGTTCACGCGCGCCTTTGCCGGCCTGTCGGCCGAGGCTTTCGTGACCGATGTGCTAGAGACGAACCTCGGCATCACCCATGCCGTCACCGGCTTCGATTTTCACTTCGGCAAGGACCGGCAGGGCGGTCCTGCGTTTCTGATGGCGGCAGGCGAGCGCCATGGTTTCGGCGTCACCCTGGTCGACGCCTTTCGCGACGAGGGCGCCGAGGTGGTGTCGTCGAGCCGTATCCGCGAGCTGCTCTGCGAGGGAGAGGTCGCCGAGGCCGCAGGCCTGCTCGGCTACCGCTTCACCGTCGAAAGCGAAGTGATCGGCGGCCAGCAGCTCGGCCGCACGCTCGGCTTCCCGACAGCCAACATGAGGCTTTCGCCGGAAACGACTCTGAAGGAAGGGATTTATGCCGTCCGCTTTCGCCGCGCCGACGGCACGCTCTATGATGGTGTCGCCAGCTTCGGGCGTCGACCGACTGTCGACGACAATGGCGCGCCGCTGCTCGAAACCTTCGTCTTCGACTTTGCCGGCGATCTCTATGGCGAGATCTGCGACGTATCGCTCTTCGGCTTTTTGCGTCCCGAGGTGAAGTTCGATGGGCTCGATGGGCTGGTGGCACAAATGAAGCGCGACGAGGCGGAGGCGCGCGCGCTGCTGGCCGGCGTCAGGCCGCTTTCGGATCTGGACGGCGCCATCGCTTTTTGAGCCTTCCGGCCGCTTACCTCTTCAAACCCTTACTTCTTCAACGCCAGTCCGAGAGCGATGAAGCTCCAGCCCTGGAAGATCAGGTCGATGGCCAGGAACACGCCGAGCACCCACAGGCTGTTGACCGGCCAGCCCATGGCGATGGTCAGCCCCGCCAGCACGCTGATCAGGCCCGCCGCGACGACCCAGCCCCAGCCCTTTTCCGGTCGGTGGCTATAGCCGACCCAGGCCCTGAGCGCGCCTGAAGCGACCAGCGCCACCGCCAGCAGCAAGGTCAGCACCGTCGAGGCCAGCAGCGGATTGTCGAAGGCAAAGAAACCGGCAACGGCATAAAGTAGGCCGCTGAGCAGCCAATAGAAGAAGCGACTCCAGGTCTTCACGCCGAAGGCATGCACGATCTCGATGATGCCGGCCATCAGCATCAGCCAGCCCACGACATAGACCGAGGCGACGGTGGCGATGAACAGATTGCCGAAGGCAATGCCGCCGAAGATGAGCAGCAGCACGCCGAGCGCGACGAACCACCCCCATTTGTCCCGTGTCCGGCCGATCGCATCTTTGAGGGTATCACCGTGCAGGGTCATGGCTGCATCTCCTCGAAATCGCCTGGCACCTTGCCGGGAGGTTAGCCCCGGCTGTAGCGGACGTCCAGCCGATGGCGACGGCTAGCAAACAAACAAAGCGTCGGTGGCTTGAGGTTCGCGCGTACGTGTCAATTTATGGCAGCCCACCCAGTCACAAGGACGAGGACAAGCGTGACGATCGCTCCAGAGACGTAGACGATCGTTCTGACACTGCCACCCTTGGCGGCATTGCCGCCGCGTAGGTAAACCCCCAGGTGAAGCAGGCGTATCGCCACATGAACCCAGACAATGGTCGCCAACGTGGCCGACCCAACGCCAACCATCATGGCCAGCACCGCCGGGACGACAAAAGGCGCCAGCGCCTCGACCGAGTTCATATGCACGCGGTCGATCCTGTAGAGGAGATTGGCGTCGTCGGCCGGGATCACCGGACCGGAAAGCGCTCCGGCAAATCCCTTGGACGAACCCGAGTAAACCGCCAGCGCGACTGACAAAAGACAGAGGATCAGTACACCGAGGATGCTTAGCCAATAGGGTTCCATAATTGTGCTCCTTCAGGTCACCTTGCTGGCAAAAAGATCTTGGAATCGCCTGAGATACAGCGGCCAGCCTCGATCACCGTCAATCCCAAAGCGCACGCCTTCCCAGCCTTCGCCATGACGTTCGAGATTGCGATGCTCGATCTCGACGCGGGTCCGGCTATTCGTCTCCGCCGTAAACCGGACTTCCCACTCGCTGGTCCTGTCCGGATTGGTCTCGATCTGCCATTGAGGGCTGATATCCCAACTCAGAAGCAGTCGGTTCGGCGGCTCGTAGGCCAGCACCCGTGCCCAGCGGCACTCGCTGCCATCCACACCGCGGTCGTAGACGTGACCGCCAACGCGGGGTTCGAAGATCGTCTCCGCGATCGGCACCGCAAGCAGGTTATGCTCTTTGGGTTTGAAACTGCCGAAGTCCTCGGTGAAGACCTTGAAGGCATGTGCGATCGGAGCCTCGACAAGGATGGAGTGCCTCACGGGCGGTTGATGTGTGCTCATTCCTGCTCCTTCAAGGGCTGTTCGACGACCACTTTGTGGGCCGCCAAGGTCTTGCTCCAGAACCGGTCGAGTTCGGCGCGCAGGCTGGCCAAGCCTTCCGGTTCGACCCGGTAGATGCGTTGCTTGCCTAGCCGTGTGTTGGCCACGAGGCCGGCGTCCTTGAGCACCTTCAGGTGCTGCGAGACCGCCGGCCGGGTGACAGGAAGCGCACGAGCCAATTCCCCGACCGAACAGGGTTGTTCGACCAGCAGTTCGAAGATCGTCCGCCTGGTCGGGTCGCCAAGCGCGGTCCATCTGTTCATGTTAGTCTTCACTAACGCGAATTTAGGCAACCTCGCTATTTCTGTCAACTCGCCACAGGCCCGGCGGCGCCCTGTTCAAATGGGCCACAGCGCAAAAAACAGGGTCGCAGTTGCCGCCACTGCTGTAGATTTTAAGTCAAATTTTACCGAACCGGCGCCATGGCTTTGGCTGCCGGGTGTTCTCTCCGTTTGTTTCGCGTATGGGGTGATGATGCGTATTGTCTGGACGATTCCGCTGTTTCTCGCCTCGGCGCTGCTCACTGTGTCCACCGCCAATGCGGGCGAGGGTGCCTTCGGCTGGATGTCCGGCGACTGGTACCTGACGCTTGGCGCCACCGGCATGGTCGCGCCGAAACTCGAGGGCTCCAACAGCTATCTGCTCAGCGCATCTCCGATCATCTCGCTGGGCAAGGCCGGCCCGGCCGCGCGCTTTACCTCGCGCAACGACAACATCTCGCTGGCGCTGGTCGACGATGGCGGCGTCCGCGCCGGCCTGACCGGAAAATTCCTGTTTTCCCGCGACAGCAAGGATGAGCTCAAGGGCCTCGACCCGGTGCGCTGGGGCGGTGAGGTCGGCGGCTTCTTCGAAATCTATCCGACGGACTGGCTGCGCGCCCGCGCCGAACTGCGCCATGGCATTCGTGCCCATGATGGCTTTGTCGCCGACATCGCCGCCGATGCTTTCTACGACGTGACGCCGACTGTCAGAATTTCGGGCGGACCACGCGTGTCCTTTGCCTCGTCGGGCTATTTCGACTCTTATTATGGTGTCAACGCCAAGGAGGCTGCGGCCTCGGGCCTGAGCGAATACCATCCTGGCGGCGGCCTGAAATCGACCGGCCTTGGTGGCGCCATCACCTGGAAGGTGACCGATCCGATGACCGCCAGCCTGTTCGGCGAATATGCGCGCCTGATGGGCCCGGCCGCCGATTCCAGCCTGGTCAAGGAGCGCGGCGACCGTAACCAGTTCACGGTCGGCGTCTCGACCACCTATCGCTTCGACTTCGCGATGTAAGTGAATCGAACAAGAGACGCTTTATTCCTGCGGCTTTCTCCGCTAAAAGCCCGGCAATGACGAGCTTTTCACGCCTTCGCGCGCTGACGATACGAATTACAGGCCCGGTGTTCCGGGCGGCCTGAGCGCCGCCGGAGCCGCCGGGAGTTTTGCGCGCCCCCTCGCGCTTTTCCAATCATGATAGTTCACGCCCGAGCTTTTACGCCCGCCGGGCAATGCATATGGCAGACCAATGACCGACACTGTTGAAACGATCGACTATTCCAAGACGCTTTATTTGCCGCAGACGGATTTCCCGATGCGCGCCGGCTTGCCTGAAAAAGAGCCGCTGCTGGTCAAGCGCTGGCAGGATATGGACCTTTACGCCAAGCTGCGCGAGGCGGCCGCCGGCCGCGAAAAATACGTGCTGCATGACGGCCCGCCCTACGCCAACGGCAACATCCATATCGGCCACGCGCTGAACAAGATCCTCAAGGACGTCATCACCCGCTCGTTCCAGATGCGCGGCTACGACTCCAATTACGTGCCCGGCTGGGACTGCCACGGCCTGCCTATCGAATGGAAGATCGAGGAACAGTACCGCGCCAAGGGCAAGAACAAGGACGAGGTGCCGGTCAACGAGTTTCGCAAGGAATGCCGCGACTTCGCCGCGAACTGGATCACGGTGCAGGGCGGCGAGTTCCAGCGGCTCGGCGTCGTTGGCGATTTCAAGAACCCCTATACGACAATGGCTTTCCACTCGGAGTCGCGCATCGCCGGGGAGTTGTTGAAGTTCGCCATGTCGGGCCAGCTCTATCGCGGCTCCAAGCCGGTAATGTGGAGCGTCGTCGAGCGCACCGCACTGGCCGAGGCCGAGATCGAATACCAGGACTATGAGTCCGACACGATCTGGGTGAAGTTCCCGATCGTCGGCGCTGGATCAGGAAGAACTGTCACGACACCCGAGTTGGGTGGCGCTTGGGAAGCTATCAAGGAACTGAGGGATGCCCACGTCGTCATCTGGACGACAACCCCGTGGACGATCCCCGGCAACCGTGCCGTCAACTATTCGTCACGGATCGGCTACGGCCTTTATGAAGTTACCGCAGCCGAAAATTCGTTCGGTCCACAGCCCGGTGAAAAGCTGATCTTTGCAGATGCGCTTGCCGAAGACTCTTCGGCCAAGGCCAAGGTCACCTTGAATCGCCTTCGCAGCGTTTCGGTCGAAGAGCTTGGAAGCCTTACACTTTCACATCCCTTCAAAGGTCTCGGCGGCGGCTACGAATTCGCCGTGCCGATGCTGGCCGGCGATCATGTCACCGGCGACGCCGGCACCGGCTTCGTCCACACCGCGCCCGGCCATGGCCGCGAGGACTTTGATGCCTGGATGGATGCGGCATCGGATTTGCGCGCACGTGGCATCGACCCTGCCATCCCCTTCACTGTAGATGATGCCGGCTTCTTCACCAGGGACGCGCCGGGTTTTGGCCCGGATCGCGAAGGTGGCGCCGCGCGTGTCATCGACGATAACGGCAAGAAGGGCAATGCCAATCAGGCGGTCATCGACGAACTGATCAAGCGCAACGCGCTGTTCGCGCGCGGCCGGCTGAAGCATTCCTACCCGCATTCCTGGCGGTCGAAGAAGCCGATCATCTTCCGCAACACGCCGCAATGGTTCGTCTATATGGACAAGGACCTCGGCGACGGCACGACGTTGCGCAGCCGTGCGCTGAAGGCGATCGACGACACACGCTTCGTGCCGGCGGCCGGCCAGAACCGTATCCGCGCCATGATCGAGGAACGCCCGGATTGGGTCTTGTCGCGCCAGCGCGCCTGGGGCGTGCCGATCGCCGTCTTTGCCGACGAGGACGGCAATGTGCTGAAGGACGAAGCCGTCAACCAGCGCATCATGGACGCATTCGAGAGGGAAGGCGCCGACGCCTGGTTCGCTGCCGGCGCCAAGGAGCGTTTCCTCGGCAATCACGAGGCCTCCAAATGGAAGCAGGTGATGGACATCCTCGACGTCTGGTTCGATTCGGGCTCGACGCATGTCTTCACGCTGGAAGACCGTCCGGACCTGAAATGGCCGGCCGACGTCTATCTCGAAGGCTCCGACCAGCATCGCGGCTGGTTCCACTCCTCGCTGCTCGAAAGCTGCGGCACCAGGGGCAGGGCACCTTACGACACCGTCGTCACCCATGGCTTCACCATGGATGAGGAGGGGCGAAAGATGTCGAAATCGCTCGGCAACACCGTCGTGCCGCAAGACGTCATCAAGCAGTCCGGCGCCGACATTCTGCGGCTATGGGTGGTGACGACGGATTATTGGGAAGACCAGCGTCTCGGCAAGAACGTGCTGCAGACCAACATCGACGCCTACCGCAAGCTCCGCAACACCATCCGCTGGATGCTGGGCACGCTCGCCCATGACGATGGCGAGGAGGTGCCGCTGGACAAGATGCCGGAACTGGAGCGGCTGATGCTGCATCGGCTGGCCGAGCTCGATGAGGTCGTGCGCTCGGGCTACGACGCGTTCGAGTTCAAACGCATCACCCGCACTTTGCTCGACTTCATGGTGGTCGAGCTGTCGGCCTTCTATTTCGACATCAGGAAGGACGCGCTCTATTGCGAGGGACCCGCCAGCGTGAAGCGCAAGGCCTCGGTGCAAGTGGTGCGCCACCTCTTCGACTGCCTGGTGAAATGGCTGGCGCCGATGCTGCCCTTCACCACGGAAGAAGCCTGGCTCGACCGTCATCCGGATGCTGTCTCGCTGCATCTCGACCAGTTCCCCGAGATTCCGGCCGACTGGAAGAACGAGGCACTGGCGGAAAAATGGCGCAAGGTGCGGCAGGTCCGCCGAGTCGTCACCGGCGCGCTTGAGATCGCACGCGCTCAGAAGGTCATCGGTGCCTCGCTGGAAGCCGTGCCGGTCGTGACCCTCGACGATGCCGCGCTTGAAGCCGCGATCGCCGATGTCGACATGGCCGAAATGGCGATCACCAGCGATCTCGTCATCGCCCATGGCAAGGCGCCGGAAGGCGCCTTTGCGCTCGACGACGTCAAAGGTGTCGCGGTGGTGGTCGAAAAGGCCGAGGACCGCGGCTTGGTCAAATGCGCGCGTTCGTGGCGCTATACCGCCGATGTCGGGCAGGACGTGGAATTCCCCGACGTGTCTGCCCGCGATGCCGCCGTGCTGCATGAACTCAAGGCTCTGGGACGTTTGTGACTGCTCATAAGCCGGTGCACAAATGCCACGCCGCGTGGGCGAAAACCGCCCGCGCGTTGCCCTTAACGAGTGGTTGAGATAAACACGCGAAACTCCGGAAGACAAATTGTCGCCGGAATTCCGTCGCAAGAGCGTGGACGATGGGGACCGGGCCTTTGGCCGGTGACGATCGAGAGGCTGTCTAGAGTGGGACTTTTTGGCATGATCGACAGAACTTCCGTGCGCGTTGCGCTGCTGGCGCCGCTTGTCGCGTCCGGCCTCGCTCTGTCCGGTTGCATGGGTTCGCCGACCTACGGCACCGACAAGACGGCTGGCGAGCAGCTTGCCGGCGACCTTTCGGGCGCCTTCGCCATCACGCCCAAGCACAAGGAACAGATCGACTACAGGCCGCGTCCGGAGTTGGTAAAGCCGGCGCCGGGGCAGAAGGAAGTGCTGCCGCCGCCTCAGGAAAGCATCGAGACGGCGAGCACCGATTGGCCCGAATCGCCCGAGCAGCGCCGCGCCCGCCTGCGTGCCGACGCCACTGCCCACCAGGACGACCCGTCCTATCAGTCGGGGATCGTCGACGACGTGCAGACCGATCCGGCTTCCGTGAAGAAGGCGCTGGCGGATTCGGGCTCAAGCCACCCGCCGGCCTGGTCGCCGAAGGATTCAGACAAGGGCCGCGCCGCCGAGATCCAGCGCCGCACCGCAGAGCAAAAGCAGGGCGATCCCAACACTCGCAGATACCTGAGCGAGCCGCCTCTGGCCTATCGAGCTGCCTCCGACACGGCGCCGCAGGGCGAACTCGGCGAGGATGAATACAAGAAGGAACGCCGCCTCAAGAAGGAAGCGGCCGCCAAGGGCAAGAGCGGCGGGCTCTTCGACTGGCTGCCCTCCTGGTAGGAACCGTCGCCTTCGGTAGCTGAAGGCTCTACGTTTCGCGTCTTTCCCGAAAGAAGTCCCTGAGCAGCAGCGCCGCATCGGCTTCGGCCATGCCCGGATAGATGTCGGGCGTATGGTGGCAGGTCGGCGAAGCGAAGAAGCGCACGCCGTTGACCACCGCGCCGCCCTTCTCGTCGGCCGCGCCGAAATAGAGCCGGCGCAGCCTGGCGAAGGAAATGGCGCCGGCGCACATGGCGCAGGGTTCCAGCGTCACATAGAGGTCGTGGCCGGTCAGCCGCTCGCTGGAGAGCGTTTGGCAGGCCGCGCGGATGGCCAGCATTTCGGCATGCGCCGTCGGATCGGCAAGTTCGCGGGTGCGGTTGCCGGCGGATGCCACCACCGTGTCGCCGCTGGCGATGACGGCGCCAACCGGAACTTCTCCGCGCAAGGCGGCGGCTTGCGCCTCTTTCAGCGCCAGCGCCATGAAATCCGGCCGCTTCACGCGGTTTCCATTCCGATTATCTCCTCGCCACTTGGCGGTGATCCTGTTATGGAGCGCGTCAACCCGAATATCGGAACAGATTTTCGGAAATGATCATGCGCCAAATCAAAGTGCTATAGCGTCCTTTGCGCGTCCGAAAGGATGCGCCACGCTGTAGCAGCGCAACAAGGCAAAGGCCACATGGACGACAACGACAAGAAATCTCCGCGCCACAAAGGCCCGGGCAAAAGCGGCCCTGGAGCCGCGGGGCCGCGCCGCGATGGCGCCGCCGGCAAAAGCGGCAAACCCTCCTTCGGGGCCAAGAAACCCTATTCACCGCGAGGCGCCCGGCCCGCAGCGGCTGAGGGCGAGCGGCCCAAGCGCGATTTCAAAAGTGGCGACCGGCCATTCAGCAAAGGTCCGCGTTCCGAAGGCAAGCCCTTCGAAAAGCGCGAGGGACCGCGCAAGCCATATGCACCACGCGGTGACCGGCCGATGGCAGCCGAAGGCGAGCGCAAGCCGTATGAAAAGCGCGAAGGGCCGCGCAAACCCTATGCGCCGCGTGGGGATCGCCCTATGGCGGCCGAGGGTGAACGCAAGCCGTATGAAAAGCGCGAGGGGCCGCGCAAGCCTTATGCACCGCGCGGCGATCGGCCGGTTGCGGCCGATGGCGAGCGGCCAAAGCGCGATTTCAAGGGCGGCGATCGGCCGTTCAGCAAGGGGCCGCGTCCCGAAGGCAAGCCTTTCGAAAAGCGTGAAGGGCCTCGCAAGCCCTACGCACCGCGTGGCGATCGGCCTGCTTCCGCCGAGGGCGAAAAGCGTTTTGACCGGCCAAAGCGCGATTTTGGCGATCGCCCGCAGCGCGACGCCGGAGATCGTCCCAAGCGTGACTTCAGCGATCGCCCCAAGCGCGATTTCGGTGGTGACCGGCCGCAAGCATCTGGCGGCGCCTTCAAGCCGCGCCCGCGTCCGGCAGATGCGGAAGAAGCCGGCGAGCGTATCGCCAAGCGGTTGGCCCGCGCCGGCCTGGCGTCGCGCCGCGACGCCGAAGACCTGATCGCGGCGGGCCGTGTCAAGGTCAACAACCGGGCTTTGACCTCGCCGGCCTTCAACGTCATGCCGGGCGACATCATCCATCTCGACGGCATGGAGATCCCGCCGATCGAGCGCACCCGCCTGTTCCTGTTTCACAAGCCTGCCGGCGTCGTTACCACCAACCGCGACCCCGAGGGCCGCAAGACCGTGTTCGACGTGCTGCCGGCCGAATTGCCACGGCTGATGACCATCGGCCGCCTCGACATCAACACCGAAGGCCTGCTGCTGCTCACCAACGATGGCGGTCTGTCGCGCGTGCTCGAACTGCCTGCCACTGGCTGGCTGCGCCGTTACCGCGTGCGCGTTCATGGCAAGGTCGAGGAAAGCATGCTCGCAGGCCTGCGTGAAGGCATTGCCGTCGACGGCGTCTTCTACGGCGCCATCGAGGCGACGCTCGATCGTGAACAAGGCACCAACGCCTGGCTGACGATCGGCCTGCGCGAAGGCAAGAACCGCGAAGTGAAGAACATCCTTGGATCGCTCGGCCTCGACGTGACGCGGCTGATCCGTATCTCCTACGGACCGTTCCAGCTCGACGATCTCGCCGAAGGCCATGTGCTGGAGATCAAGGGCCGCGTCTTGCGCGACCAGCTCGGCGAGCGGCTGGTCGAGGAATCCGGCGCCAATTTCGACGCCGAGATCATCAAGCCGTTTTCCAACCAGCCGGTGCGGCGAGAGCGTGACGCGGAGCCGGAACGGCCGAAAGTCACCCGCGAGGGCGACCATCGGCCGATCGGCGAGGGCGGTCTGATCAAGAACCGCAAGCGCCGCGAAGGCAGCCGCGACGAAGCGCTCGGCAAGCTGTCGACCAGTCCCGAAAGGGGCGCGAGGCCGGAAAAGAGCTTTGGCGAACGCGGCCCGAGACCCGAGCGCAGCGAGTTTTCGGACAAGCCGCGCAGCGAGTTTCGCGAAAAGCCGCGCGGCGATTTTGGCGACAAGCCCCGTGGGGGCTTCGGCGACAAGCCGCGCGGCGCCTTTGGTGACAAACCGCGCGGCGGCAAGAAGCCCGAGCGCGAGCAGCGGCCGATCGATCCGCCGGGCCAGCGCAAGGCTAATGTCTGGATGGCGCCGGGCGCGCGTCCGATCGGCAAGGGCAGGGCGGAAGCCGATGCCGCCAAGGCGGCCGAGGCCAAGGCGCGCAAGGCGTCGTTCAAGCCGTCCTATGGCAAGCCGTCCTATGGCAAGCCGGGCGGAGCCAAGCCGTTCGGCAAGCCGGGTGGCGAGCGTCCGGATGGCGGTCGGGGCGGCGAGCGGCCACGCAACGGTCCCAAGGGCCCGAGGACCAGATGATGCCGGGACTTAAATGAGATCCGGCCTTAAATGAGACCCGGGCATAAATGAGAATCGTCGGCGGCCAATTTCGCGGGCGTCCGCTGGCGACGCCGCGCGACCATGCCATCCGCCCGACGACCGACCGCGCCCGCGAGGCCGTCTTCAACGTGTTGGCGCACCGCTTTGCCGACAAGCTCGACGGCGCGCGTGTGCTCGACCTTTTCGCCGGCACCGGCGCTCTCGGCCTCGAAGCGCTGTCGCGCGGCGCTTCCTATGGCGTCTTTATCGAAGAATCGGCCGAAGGGCGCGGCCTGATCCGCACCAATGTCGAAGCTTTTGGCCTTACCGGCCGCACCAAGATCTTCCGCCGCGACGCGACCGCCCTGGGTGAGGCCGGTACGCTTGCGGCATTCGGCCTGGTCTTCGCCGATCCGCCCTATGGCAAGGGCCTTGGCGAGCGCGCCCTGCGCTCGGCCAGGGATGGCGGCTGGCTGCTGCCAGGCGCGCTGTGCGTGGTCGAGGAAGCCGCCTCGGCGCCCTTCGAGATTGGGCCGGAATTCTCGGTGCTTGATGAACGAAACTACGGCGAGACGGTGATCCGGTTCGTCGAGCTTGCGTAAGGGTGGGGCGACCGGCGCCTTCAAAATGACGCACAATTCACTTTGCCTCCCCGGCTAACCTTGCCTATCGTCGCGCGATAACAACCGGAGCCATCAATGACATTTCATACTGAATGGCTGCGGAGAGCCTTGCTCGCCACCGCGCTGACCATGGCCGGCCCCGCCCTGGCCGCGGATGATGGCAAGGTGGCCAACTTCCTGCTCGACAATGGCATGGAGGTGGTGGTCATTCCCGATCATCGCGCCCCCATCGTCACCCATATGGTGTGGTACAAGATCGGCAGCGCCGACGAGCCCCCAGGCAAGTCCGGCATAGCGCACTTCTTCGAACACCTGATGTTCAAGGCCACGACCAACCACGCCGCGGGCGAGTTCGACCGCGCCATATCGGCCATCGGCGGCTCCAACAACGCCTTCACCTCATATGACTACACTGCCTTCCACGAGACGGTGGCGCCCCCGGCACTTGGTGAGATGATGAGCTTCGAGGCCGATCGCATGCGCAACCTCATCTTGACCGACGAGGTCATCAAGACCGAGCGCGACGTGATCCTGGAAGAGCGCCGCTCGCGCATCGACAGCAATCCGCAGGCGGTGCTCGACGAAGAGGTCGACGCGACGCTCTGGCAGAACCAGCCCTACCGCATTCCGGTGATCGGCTGGATGCAGGAGATGGAGCAGTTGAACCGCACCGATGCGGTTGCCTTCTATGACAAATACTACCGCCCCAACAATGCGGTGCTGATCGTGGCCGGCGATGTCGAGCCGGAGGTCGTGAAGGCGCTGGCCGAAAAAACCTATGGCAAGGTCGCGCGCGGTCCCGACCTGCCCCCGCGCATCCGCCCGGTCGAGCCGGAGCAGAACACCAAGCGCACGGTGACGCTCACCGATGGGCGCGTTTCGGTGCCGAGCTTTTCGACGCAATGGGTGGTTCCGTCCTACCACACGGCAAAACCCGGCGAGGCCGAGGCGCTTGACCTGCTGGGAGAGATCCTTGGCGGCGGCAGCCGCAGCAGGCTCTACCAGCAACTCGTGGTCAAGCAAGGCATCGCATCGGCGACCGGCGCCTTCTTCCAGGGTACGATGCTCGACGCCACCAATTTCACCGTCTATGGCGCGCCGCGCGGCGACGCCAAGCTGAGCGACGTCGAGGCGGCCGTCGACGCCGAGATCGCCCGCATCGTCAAGGACGGCGTCACCGCGGACGAGCTGGAGAAGGCCAAGGCCCGCTATATCAGGGCCATGATCTTCGCCCGCGACAAGCAGGACGAGATGGCCAATCTCTACGGCGCCGAGCTCGCCACCGGCGGCAACGTCAGGGATATCGAGGAATGGCCGGACCGCATTCGCAAGGTCACCGCCGATGAGATCAAGGCGGTCGCCGCACGCTATCTGCTGCTCGACCGTACGACGACCGGCTATCTCTTGCCGCAGCAACAGGCGGGGAATTGATGATGACGAGATTGAGCGTTAGCGCTGCCCCTCACCTGCCTGCCGGCATCCTCTCCCCCTATAGTGACGGGGAGAGGGGCGCTGTCATCGTCGATTTCGCCAACCATCAGCGTCGTAAGAAGAGCGCCAGCGTCGCGGCGAGACCCCTTCTCCCCGTCACTATACGGGGAGAAGTGCCCGGCAGCGCGATGAGGGGCGGAGCTGACCTTGGTGATCAATGGCCTGATGCGATTACTCATAGGCGCATCGCGGTTCTCCACGTCTTCGCCACACTGTTCCTCGGCATCTTCTTCCTCATCCTGCCGGCGCTTGCCGCGCACGCGATGGACATTCAGCCGGTGACCTCATCGAAAGGCGTCAACGCCTGGCTGGTCGAGGACCACTCCATTCCGATCGTCGCCATCCGCTTCGTCTTCGATGGCGGCTCGACGCAGGATCCGGCGGGGCGGGAAGGGCTGGTCAATCTGATGACCGGCCTATTCGACGAGGGCGCCGGCGACCTCGACAGCGAGGCCTTCCAGATCAAGCTTGACGATGCCGGCGCCGAAATGGGCTTCGAAGCGGCGCGCGACGGCACCTATGGCGCGATGCGGATGCTGGCCGAGCAGAAGGATGCGGCCTTCGACCTGCTCAGGCTGGCGGTCACCAGCCCGCGCTTCGACCAGGCGCCGATCGACCGTATCCGCGCCCAGATCCTGTCCGGCATCATCGCCAATGAGCGTGACCCCAACACCGTCGCGCAAACCAAATGGCTGCGCGCCATCTATGGCGACCATCCGTATTCCAGGCCCGACCAGGGCACCAAGGACAGCATCGCCACCATCACGGCAGCGGATCTGGCTGCCTTCCACAAGGCCAATTTCGCCCGCAGCGGCCTGCATGTTGCGGTGGTCGGCGACATAGATGCCGCGACGCTGAAACGGAAGCTCGATGAGGTCTTCGGCGATCTGCCGGAAAAGCAGGTGCTGCAACCGGTTGCCGATACCGAGCTGAAGCTCGGCCAGCAGCTCGAGGTCGACTACGACCTGCCGCAGACCTCGCTGCAGTTTGCCTACCCCGGTGTGAAGCGCGATGCGCCGGATTTCTTCCCCGCGGTGCTGATGAACCAGATTCTCGGCGGCGGCACCTTCACCTCGCGCCTCTATGACGAGGTGCGGGAAAAGCGCGGCTTGGCCTACTCCGTCGATTCCAACCTGGTCGACCACCAGCATTCCAATGCGCTGATCATCACCACGGCGACGCGTTCCGACCGCGCCGCCGAGACGCTCGCCATCGTCAAGGAGGTGGTCAAGAAGATGGCGCAGGAGGGGCCGACCGAGGCCGAGCTGGACGCGACCAAGAAATACATGGTCGGCTCCTATGCTATCAGCAATCTGGATTCTTCCAGCGCCATTGCCGCGACCCTGGTGGAATTGCAGCTCGACAATCTCGGCATCGACTACGTGCAGCGCCGCGCGGCGCTCATCAACGGCGTGACGCTCGATCAGGTCAAGGCAGCGGCGAAGAAGCTGCTGACGCCGGCGCCCGCGATCATGAGCATCGGGCCGAAGCTGGAGGCCAAATGACAGGTCCGACTTTCGGTATCGCCTTTGGCGGCGGCGGCGCGCGCGGCCTCGCCCATATCCACATCGTCGAGGCGCTGGACGAGCTCGGCATCAAGCCCGTGGCCATCGCCGGCTCCTCGATCGGCGCCATCATGGGCGCCGGCATGGCCTCGGGCATGAGCGGAAAGGACATCGAGGACTACGCCCGCTCGATCCTCGGCCGCCGCGCCGAGGTGGCGGCGCGCATGTGGCGCTCGCGTCCCGGCACCATCGCCGAGGCGATGCAGGGCGGCATCCGCGTCAGCCAGTTCAACATAGAGCGCATCTTGAAGGCGTTCCTGCCGGAAGCCATCCCGGAAACCTTCGCCGAGCTGATGATCCCGCTCAAGGTGACGGCGACGGACTATTTCGGTCACAAGCTGGCCGTCTTCGACGAGGGCGACCTGCATTCGGCGCTCGCCGCCTCGGCTGCCATTCCCGCCGTGTTCCGCCCGGTGACGCGCGACGACCGCGTGCTGATCGACGGCGGCATCTACAATCCGGTGCCGTTCGACCTCATCGAAAACGCCGCCGACATCATCATCGCCATCGACGTCGTCGGCGCGCCTAGCGAGGCCGAGCGCAAGCACCCGACCACGGTCGACCTGATGTATGGCGCCACGCAATTGATGATGCAGTCGATCATCGCCCACAAGCTGAACCAGCGCCCCCCCGACATACTGATCCGCCCGCCGGTGTCGAAATACCGCGTGCTCGATTTCATGAAGATCGACACGCTGCTGGCCGAGACGCAGGAGGTCAAGGACGAACTGAAGCGCGAGGTGGAAAGAGTGGTCGAGGCGCGTGCCAAGGGCAAGCGGGGGAAGAAAGTAGGGTGAGCTGCCGATCTCCCCCCTCGAGGGGGAGATGGCCGGCAGGCCAGACGGGGTCGTCTCGCGTGAAGCTAGACCTCCTACTGTCGATAGGAGGTTGCGTCAGGACGGACCGACCGCCTCTGTCGCCTTCGGCGACATCTCCCCTCAAGGGGAGATTACCCCACCAGCGTCTCACACCCTCCCAGCCGCATATTCCAGCGCCACCACGCCATTGCTGAACTGTACGGTCGAGATCGGCTCCAACGCCACCGGCATATCGGGCGGGAACAGCTTCTTGCCCTCCCCGACGGAGCCAGGGTAGCTCAGCAGCCTGACGCGATCGACCAGACCATGGCGCAGCAATTCCCGCGCGACGCTCAGGCTGCCATGCACATAGATGTTGCCGCCGCTGCCTTGCTTCAGCGCCCGAACCGCTTCCGGCAACGCACCCTTCAGCAACTCGGCCGGTTTCCAGTCGAGTGCCTTCGGGCTTGTCGACGCGACATATTTCGGCAGCGCATTGAACCGGTCGGCGAAGTCTCCGGTTTCCTTGGGCCAAGAGCCGGCAAAAATCTCGTAGGTCGTGCGCCCCAGAAGCATGGCCCCGCTGTCGGCAAGCTCGTCCTCCTTGAACCTTTGCATCTCATCGTTCCAGGTCACGCTGGGCAGCTTCTCGACCTCGGCGATGCCATCGATGCTGATGAACTCGGTGATAATAAGGTTTCTCATGGCGCTCTCCTTCTTCTGTCAAAGGACGAACCGTGTGAGCCTTTTGCGACCGCTCTGCGAAAAAAAAGCGCTTTGTTGAGCAGGCGTTGCTGTCGGGCGCTGGCCCATCGCGCTTAAAGGGGGGCGCTTCGGACACCATCGACAAACGCCAGAACGACCACACACGGAGCAACGCAGTAAACCAGTCTCGCTCTGCGGCCCGTCTTCGTCACAGCGTCGCTTGCGTCGAGATCGACGGTGATGTCCTCATAGCCCAGCACTTCGCCATCAAGCGGGTAGGCGGCCTTGTAGACAGCTTCCTTGGCGGCAAAAAGGATGCGACCGGCAAGACACAAGTCGGTTGCGTCGATCCGGTCAGCGGGGACTGCAACCAGCGCGAAGATGTCGTCGGGCAGGGGCAAAGCGGGCTCGATATCGATGCCGAGCGAGGCGACGTGGGAGAGCGGCGCGACGGCCGCCACGGCTATCTCGTCGTCGTGAGCCAGCGACCCCGTTACTCCATGAGGCCATACCGGTGCGCCGGAGGAGCCGCGGAGGATAGCGACGTCGTTCAAGCCCATATCCGCCAGCAGCTCGTGCGCGATCCACCGCGCCGCGCCACTCGCCCGCCGCATCAGCGGCAGGCGTGACGGGATGGAGCGTGCTTCCTGCGGCAGCAAATGGTTCTCATCGCCTTCGCGGATCGTGCGGCATCCGATCCGAACGCCGGCCGGTGCCATGGCGGCCATCGCCGCCAGCAACTGCGCCGACAGGCTGGCACCGGCATCGAGCCGGCGCGTCATGGCTGTTCGCCCCGCAGAGCGAGGTCGGCGATCATTTCCCCGTCCTCGTCGGGCCCTTCTTCGACGAAACCGGCAGCGCGATAGAGGCGGCGTGCCGCTTCATTCCCAGGTTCGTAGCAGATCGAAACGTGGCTGATGTGGCCGAGCCGCATGATTTCATCCAGCACTTCGCGCAAAGCGGCCTTGCCGTAGCCTTGGCCCTGATGGACGCGATCGATCATGAAGCGGTAGATCCGCGCCTCGTCGTCGTCCTGCGGCGCCTCGTACATCAGGAAACCGACGACGCGATCCCCTGCCATGACGACGCGCGGCCGAGCGTCCCCGTCGCTTTCGGCTTCGTCCAGCGACTCCGCATTGCTGGCGACGAAATCCATCTGATCCGCAGCCAGTTCCAGAGCCGCGACCAGGGCCCGGTTGGCCCCGGTCACCGAAACGAGGCGGATGTCTGCGCTCATCAAGCCGTTGCCTTGACGCTATCCTCCGGCACCGGCGTGACGAAGCGATGCAGCTTGGCCGGGTTGCCCCGCCAGATCGAGTTGGGCTCCAGCTCTTCGCCCTTCATCACGAAGGAGTCCGCATCGACCATCGAGCCTTTGCCCATCACCACGCCGTAGTGGACAAAGGCGGAAGGCCCGAGCGTGCAGCCATCGCAGATGCGGATGAAATCGGACTTGAACGCGCCTTCTTCCAGCGAATGGGCCTGGATCACGCAGCCCTCGTTGAGCGTGACGTCGTCGCCGATCTCGACCAGCGAACGCTCGGTCAAATTGCTGCCGCCGTCATAGACCCGGCTGCCGACCTTGACGCCGAGCAGGCGCAGGATCATCGGCCGGAACGGCGTGCCGGCAAACAGGCGCACGATCGGCGAATCCGCCAGCTTCCAGTGGCGTTCGTGGCGCCAGAAGGCGACGTCGTAGATCGTCGTCATCTGCGGCTTCAGCCGGCCAAAGCCAAGGCTTGCCCGCTCGACCAGAATGTAGAACGGAATGGTGATCGCCGAGGTCAAAAGCACGGCGGCGAACAGGGCGACCTCCGCCCATTCCGTATAGTAGTTCAGCGCCCGGTCCCAGATCGCCAGCGTGACGAACAGCATGACCCATTGCGTTGCCAGGAACAGAAGAATGGTCACCAGGTTGTGGCGGTTCTTGTGCGGGATGCGCCGGCGCCGGTCGGCCTCGTCGACGCCGGCGATAAGCTCCTTGTCGCGGTTCACCATGCGCGGGATTTCAAACGCAGGCGAACCGAGAAGGCCGACATTCTCGCGCACCGGCCCGTCGATGGGGATCATCACCTTGGTGCCGAGCAGCACGTTGTCGCCGGTGCGGCCGTCCGGCGGATAGTAGATGTTGTTGCCGAGATAGTTGCGTTCGCCGATGCGCGTCGGCTCGAGCCTGAAGGCCGAGGCGGACTTGTGCATGTTGATCATGAACAGCCCGTCCGAGACCATGGTCTCCGTGCCGATCTCGCACAGAAGCGGGTTTTCGTGCTGCTGGTTGGAGCCGAAATTGGAACCGGTCTGCACCACTCTGTTGAGGTTCCAGCCGATGGCGCGCATGTAGTGCACGATCGCCGAGCTGTCGCCGGCCAGGAGCCCGAGCACGCGGGAATTGCTGGCGAATTCGGCGACGGTCTGCAGCCAGTAGCGGAAACCGTAAAGCGTGTAGGTGCGGCCCGGCTTCAAGATCAGGCTCGTCAGGCGCGGCACCAGCGTCGCTGCCAGGAAAGCCGCCGCGATATAGCCGAAAAGCGTGACCGTGGTGCCGATTGCGACAAGGCCGATCGTCTCCTGATAGTCGTCGCCGACATATTCCCAGTAGCTGTGGAACAGGAGCGGCAGCGGGGTGACGAGGCCAAACAGGCCGACCAGCTGCAGCGCTTCATAGAGGAAGCGCCGGACCTGGTAAGGATTGACATTGCGCACCTTGCAATAGTCCGCCGTGGTCGGCACCGCCGGCGATCCATGCCAGTGCTCGCCGTCGGGAATGCTTTGCCCGCGATGCAGCGAGGACGAATGGCCGAGCTGGGCGCCGTTGCCGATCCTGGTGTCGATGTCGAGCGTGGAGCCGACGCCGACGAAGGCATCGCGGCCGATGGTCAGCGGCCCGGTGTGGATATAACCGGACTGGGCCCTGAAGCCGAGGATCATCGATTCCTTGCGCAGGATGGTGTTGGCGCCGATGGAAATAAGATCCGTGCAGACGGGCACGGACTTCGATTCGATGACGGCGTTTTTCCCGAGTTTGGTGCCGAGCAGCTGCAGATAGAGGCTGTAGAGCGGGCTGCCGCGGAACAGCACGACGGGTGCGGTGCGGATCAACGTCTTGACCACCCAGAAGCGGAAGTAGCGCACGCCCCAGATCGGAAACGCCTCGGCCTTCCAGCGGCCGATGAGCACCCATTTCGCCAGGACTGCAAAGCCCGACATGCCGAAGAACACGGCGGCCGAGAGCGCCACGCACCGGATATAGAGCTGCAGCGGATCGTCGAGCGCGTCATACATCCAGTTGAGGCCGTCATTGATCGCCCAGAGCGCCACGTAGCTGTAGAGGCCGTAGAACGAAAGCTGCGCCGCGCCGCAGGTCCAGTAGGCGAAATTCGAGGCCCGGCGGGTGAGGACCGGCTCGTTGGTTGCCGTCGTCATCTCCTCCGCTACCCCCAGATGCAGCGCCAGGCGCGCCACTGTGGGATAGAGATAGATGTCGCGCATCGACGTCGTCGCCCATTCCTTCCTGGTGCGCACGCGCGCGCAGAAATGCGCCATCAGCAAGGAGTTGGCGCCGAGATCGTCGAAGAAGTGATCCTCGACCGACACCGCGTCGAATTTCAGCACCGTGGCCAGCGCTTCCGCCAGGAAACGCTCGTCCTCATTGGCGGGCGGCACAATCGTGCGATCGGCCGAAAGCCGGATGCTCGTCGGCTTCGGCAGTTGGCGCAGGTCTACCTTGTTGGAGACGGTCATCGGGATGGCAGGCAGTTCCTCCAGATAGGCGGGCACCATGTAGTCGGGCAGCCGCCGCTTCATCGTCTGGGCGAGATCCGCACGGGAAACCGCCGCTACGCCGGTTTTAAGCGCGTAATAGGCAACGAGTTCGACGCGGCCGGGCTCGATCTCCCAGGTGGTGACGGCGGCCTGCGCGATCTCGGGCTGGTCGAGCAGCACCGCCTCGATCTCGCCGAGCTCGATGCGATATCCGCGAATCTTCACCTGCGTGTCGATGCGCCCGGCATACTCGATCTCGCCGCTATCGTTGATCCGGCCAAGATCGCCGGTGCGGTAGATGCGCTGCGACGGGTTGTTCGGCAGGCCGACGAAATCGGCGATGAATTTCTGGTCGGTCAGGTCCGGCCGGTTCAGATAACCGACGGCGAGCCCGATGCCGGCAATGCCGATCTCGCCCAGTTCACCGGGCTCGGCAAGTTGCGGCAGCGAAGCGTCGAGAATGACGATCGAGTAAGTCGGCAACGGCGCGCCGATTGTGACGGGACGGTCCGGCGTCAGCGCCCCCATCGTTGCGGTGACGGTCGCCTCGGTCGGGCCATAGGTGTTGAGGATCTGCCGGCCCGGCTTCGACCAGCGCACCACCAGATTGTGCGGGCAGGCCTCGCCGCCCACCAGAAGCGTGCGCAGGCTGGGAACGTCCGATGTCATCGATGACAACAATGTCGGGCTGCAGGCCATGCAGGTGATGTCATGGAGGCGCAGGAAATCCGCCAGTTCCTCGCCCACCAGCGGCATCTGGCCAGGTGCCGGCACCACCGTCGCGCCGGCGACGAACGGCACCCAGATCTCTTCGGAGGAAAAGTCGAAGGCAATGGTCATGCCCTGATAGACCCGGTCGCCCGGCCGGTAGCCATAGGAGGCGGCGGCGACGTGTATGAAATTGACGAAACTCTGGTGCGTGATGACCACGCCCTTGGGCTTGCCGGTGGTGCCCGAGGTATAGAGGATGTAGCAGATGTCGTCGGTCGCCTGCTGCTTCGGCGGCGCGGGCGACTGTGCGGAGATTTCGGCGGCGGCGCTGTCGATCAGCACATGGGGAACGGGCAGTTGACCGGCGCGCGACGCATAAGCGGCGATGGTGACGATCATGCTGACGGCGGCGTCTTCGATGATCAGCGCCATCCGCTCTTCAGGGAATGCGGTGGCCAGCGGCACGAAGGCAGCCCCCGCCTTCATCGCCGCCAACAACGCGACATAGGTCTCCGCCGACCGGTCGAGAATGAGCCCGACCCGGTGACCCGGCCGCACGCCGTGCTTGATCAGCATGCGGGCGCACTGGTTGGCACGGCTGTTCAGCTCCTGATACGTCCAGACACGCCCGTCCGAAATCACCGCCGGCAACGCGGCGAAGGTGACAGCGAGCTGCTCGAACACCGTATCGAGCCGCTCACCCGGCTGCCGGGCAAAGTCGGCGCCCGTCAGGATTTGGCCGCGCGCGCCCTTTGTCACGCCGTGAGCGATCCTTGCCAGCGCATCGATGCCTGGCAGGCCGCCGATCGGCGTTGCCGCGTCCAGTCCGGCGATATCGTAGTCCATTTCCATACTCTCTCGTCCTGGCCGGGCACCGCCCGGCTGTTCATGCCGCCGCGCGAGCAGGCATTGCGCCGCCGCTGCGATTTGACCGTTGTTTGTGGAGGACCGACGCTGCCAAAAAGGAAGAACCCGGAATCCCGACTGGGAAGCTTATGCCACCCGATCTTTTCGCCGGTTTTTCCGAACTGTTGAATTTTGTTTCTGGAGTGTGTCTGGGGGGCGGATCTCCCCTGCTGGCCCTTGCGGGGGAGCGGCTGCGCGCCTTACCAGCTCTTTGGTGTCGAAATACCGCGTGCTCGATTTGATGAAGATATCAAGGACGAACTGAGGGCGAAGGGCGGCAAGCGGAAGTGGGTAGCCGAATCAACTGGACCGGCCGCCTGTGGCCCCAGAGCAGACTCACATAGCTGAAGGCGCACAGAACCGCTTTGCGCCTCGTAGAGGGCGGCCGCATCAACGTCCTTGAGCGCCACCCCCCGCCGCTCCGCCAGCTTCTCTCAACTTTCCAACAAACATGGTGCGAAACTTGGAATTCTGTGCATATTGCTAACTCGTTGCATGGGGGGAGAAATGGCGACGACTATACTCCGTACATCTGATGGAAAGCTTGATTCCCAAGACTTGGAGTCGCTTGCCAATCTTGAGAAGCGCCTGGAACACGGATCCCGTAAATTACTCCTCTATTTACATGGAGGACTCGTCGATCAGAAAAGCGCCGAGGAAATGGCGACGCGCCTTTCCGCAGCCGGAGGCTTAAACCCTCCCGATGATTGGGAGCAAGTCTATGTCATCTGGAGAACTGGGGTCGCAGAGACACTGCGTGCCAACTGGCTCGACCTTTTCGAGAACGACCGGCTGTACCGCGCGCTCTTTAAAAAGCTGATGCCCTACATATCGGAGAAGCTTGGCGGACTAACCCCGGTAGGACGCGGCGGCGCCATCGTCAACCCGATGACCGACGACGAGGTGGAGGCTGCGCTCCAATCCCGATCGGATCATCCTTTCGCAGATTTGGAGGAAAAGCCTAGCGTTCCAGGTATCGCATCAAGCCGGGCCGCTGCGCTTGGTAACGTCTCCGATGATGACGTGGAAATGGAACTAGGAAAACGAATCGAACTTGATCCTGATTTGCAGAAGGTCTGTGCCAATATCGACACGTACATTGCTCGGAAAACCCTGGACGTCTCCAGAGGAAATCACGTCGCGGATGCGGTCCAAGGGGAGAAAACGTTCAGCAAAGTCAACACCGAAATCCAAAGTGAGTGGGAAGACCGTGATCAGGTGACCGGAAGGCCGCGAGCCCTCCTTATCGGTGGCAGTTTAATCAGCGTTGCCAAACACGGTGTTAGGATCGCCATTAGGGTTATCTCCCGAATGAGGAAGGGACGGGATCACGGTGTTCATGCCACCATAGCCGAGGAGATGGTTCGCGAATTCTACGGTGACCTGATTGGCTCCATCGTCTGGGGAATGATGGTGAAGGACGCCCGCGATCATTTTAATCCTGGCTCCGTGGGTCCTCGCTTGATAAGCGCCCTGTCCGGCGTCAAAGATCTCCAGTTGCTTGTCGTCGGGCATAGTGCCGGGTCAATTTGGGCGACGGAATTCCTTTCAGCTCGCAATGCGCCTGGTGTTCCTCCAGCGGACTTGGTGTTGCTTGCCCCCGCGATTCGGATCAAGAGGTTCGCCGACTTTCTGTCGAGCGCGCCCGATGCCATTCGCAATTTCCGGATGTTCATCATGTCGGATAAACTTGAGAGAGCCGACGTGCTACTCGGCAAAGGATATGGGTTCCTGTATCCCTCGTCGCTTCTCTATCTAGTTTCAGGGCTTTTCGAAAGCGAAGGCGAAGACGGTGCGTTCGATGCCGCACTTTTGGGCATGGACAGGTTTGTTGGCCAAGAGCCCCCGAAGTTATCCGATCAAAAAGAGATCGCTGCCCTGGAGAAAGTGCGGGCATTCCTCAATGCGGAGCCAAACCGCGTAATCCTATCCGAATCCAACGCCGGCGCGGGACTAAATTGCTTGTCTCATGCACACGGGGCTTTTGATGACGATCCTAAAACACTTGCTAGCGTGGCCACCTATTTGGGATAGGACAGTCTGATGGCAGCATGGGCTCTTGTGATTGGGATAAATGAATATCCAGAAGATGCCAAACTCACCAAGTTATATGGGGCGGTTGCTGATGCCGCCGACTTTGCAGATTGGGCACTCGATCCGGCAGGAGGCAATATTGCTCCTCAAAATATGTTCTTCTGGACCTATCCGGCTCCGGAGAATCCAGGACCGAATCTAGTAACGTTTATGAACAATCCGACGCTATGGCCGACGGTTGGGCCGGACTTCAGTAAGGCGCCTGGATACATAGAGATTATTCGTTCCATTCCAGCCATCACTGAAGAAGCAGTAAAGTCAGGAGCTCAAAGACTATACGTATTCTTTGCGGGCCATGGCGGGCAGACCAGACTGGAGTTTGCAACAGAGGAACCACAAAACTGTTTTATGGCAGGCGATTTCTCTGCAAACAGCATGTTAGCGCTGGGGTTGATAGGCTGCGACGACCTCCGACGATATCTTCAGCTTGTCGGCCCTCCCGAGTTGGTCCTGTTCTTCGATTGTTGCCGGAACCCATTGCCACTGAAGGTAGGAAAGCCACCTGCTCCTTATGATAGGGTGAACAATTCTCAACGGTTTGCCAGACTCGGAATTGGACGAGCAGCGCAGGACGAGCAAGTAGCCTATGAGGTTCCAAGTGCCGATCCAACCCGAGGCGCATTTTCGAAACTATTGATTGGTGGCCTCAGAGAGCATCGTGTGAACGGCCGATTGACCCTGAAAGACCTGGAAGAATTCGTGACGGTCGGTATTGCCGACTTGGTGAAACCGCCATTGGAGCAGTTTCCGGATTTTCTGGAGCGGCCGCGACCGCCGGCAATGGTGCTGGTCCAAGGACCTCCGTTGACGGGCTCCCTTACCTTGAATGTCACGTTCATCACCGTGCCAATCGGCACCGAATTTCAGGTGAGGAACGAAATCACCGAACTCGTTGCAACCGAGTTGGTTACGGACGGAGCGCATCATTTCGATCTGCCCATCGGCAGCTACTCCATTGAGCTCGCTGACGGCACGTTGTTAAAGGCATTCAACCATATTGGACCGGGAGCTACTGATGTCGACGTCTGATGGACATAGCTCGGAAGGAATTCTTAAAGTCATCGCGCCTAAGGGTGTAGCAATCTCAATAACTCATGGACCATTCAACGAAGTTGCCCAAGGCTTCAACTCCATTGATCGCCCGTTCCCCGAAGGTATCTATACGGTGCGCTACAATTCAGCGGGAAGGCTTACTGAACAGGTCGTTCGCGTATCGCGAAGAAACCCACTGTCAGTCGTCTACGACGGTACAGCCGACCGCGCGGAGGCGGAACAGGTCAGCAATGCCATCGAGCACGCTTTGGAACGCGGAGCCAACCTGGTGATCGCCATTGCGGGCGCTTCGAACTCGGCTCCATCTGTGAGCTTTCGCAAGGATTTCAAGCTAAGACCGAGTACCCAAGAAATCGGAAAAGACCTAAGAATAGGGGATCCCATCGTTTTGGGCTCCTACCTTTGCCTATTTGTCAGCGCTCAGCAAGGAGCATACAAGCTCAGTTATAAAACTGTCGATCGTATCTCAGTCGAACAGACTATATATCTGAATGCTGCCCGCACAACAGTAGCCATGATGAAAGCAATTCGTGCATCTCGTCCAGAAAAAACAAGGAACGAGTTCCAGTTCAGGTCTAGAGATGGAATCGATCCGGCGTCAACTCGAATATTTTCCGTCGGCATAGAAGAAAACGTGCACGCTGTCGAATTGTCAATCCGTCTTGCCGTAACTTTGCTGTCATGCTTGGCTAAAGGTAGTAATACGATTGAACCGGAACTTCTTAGGTTAATATCAGAAGGTCGAGACCCTTATTTCTTCCTGTACGCCACGGCGGCATTGCTCGGCCCCGTTGTGTTGCAGCCGAATGATAGGAGCTCAGAACGCTTTACCCTGGCCGAAGACGTCGTCTCCAAAGTCGAGAATCTTCTTGAAGTGCTGAAAGACTTTGAATTTTCCGCCGATGTTGACTGCGTCAGATGGCGGTTAGCTTTGGGAGAAAGCGGGCTCGGGCACACGAATCCGTTCAGTGACCTTTCGTTTCCGCCCATGCTTGAACGATGCTGGCGGTGGGCAACGGCTTGGAGCGCAACCCATATCTCTGAAGTCAATCTGTCGAGAGAGCTTTTAGCCGCTTCTCAAGCGAACGTGGGGTCGTTGCCTTGGTTGGTTTGGCGCCGCAAAGGCAATGCGGAGGGCCAGTCTCAAATAATGCCGATCATCGACAGCATTGAAAGCATCGTTCAGACCTTTGCCAACAATTTACGAACCTATAGCAATGGGCTGAGGTCTGAGACACCTTCCGTTGACAGAACGCCTAAGTCATACGAACTCCCCAATATCGATCTTTCGCGGTTCTCTGCCCCAACCCTGCAACTGGCCGCCAGCGCGCTTAGGCTCGGAGTTGAACAATCTGGTGCAAAGGAGCTCTTGCAGGAGTTGGCTGTTGCCCTGAAATCTCCAGTGTCGCTGATCGCTCAGCAAATGCAAACTGCCAACAACGAGGTTTTGGAATCGAGATCGTTCAGTGAAAATGCAACCTATGTGCTGTTGTCGTCAGATCCACTGAAGGGCAAATTTGGAGGGAGTCCCTCTGACAACGGCTATACTCTTTCCCTTCGATCGTGGGAAAGTTCGAACAATCCTGAGTTTCTTGCGCTATATATAGCGATCACTCGTGGTGCAAATTATGTCTTGCCCGATGGGATCGTGCGTTTCTACCTTCACCCGACCTTCAATCCTAGCGTTGAACCAGCCCGGTGGCTCAGACGTGAAGCGAAGATAACGCTATACGCAATGGGCGGATTCACGCTCGGGGCCCAAACTGAAGATGGCACCAGAGTTGAGTTGGACCTCGCACTCGATGACAGACTTCCCCAATGGTTTCGGGATAGATAGACCGGAAGAATATGGCTTATCGCTCTGCAGCGCGCCTTGGTCCTCGGCGTGGGTGCAGGATTGTGTTTTATTGCTGTTAAAACCGCGCCGCCAGTTGTGACGTCTGACAATCCGAACGTCAGCTTTGGCCCAACCATGCCAAAGCTGACGGTCCGCTTTCGGCCCAAACGGCGACATCAGAATATCTGCTCATGGCAACCGCTTTCTGGCGCAAATCGGTCATGTCGAACAACCTCGTCGATCGCGTCGCCCACTCACCCAACCCCCTTGCCATTCCCAAATTCTCATCCTAATCTCCCTTTGAGAAAACCTTTTCCCAAACCCCGCAACATCCGCCGATCCCCCACCGCGACACACCGCAGCCTTGTAAGAGAAAACCTTTTCCCAAATCGAGGACCGACACCCGCACCATGGCATCCGACACCTCGCCAACACCCGCCAAGCAACCCGTCACCCTCCGTCAGGTCGCGGCGATGGCTGGCGTCAGCGTGGCGACGGCGTCAAAAGCACTGAACGGGCAGGGGCGGATGACCGCCGAGACGCGGCAGCGCATTCGCGAGACGGCGCAGCGGCTTGGCTTTCGGCCCAACAGCCTGGCGCAGAGCCTGCTGCGGCGGCGCTCCTTTACCGTCGGCCTGTTGACCAATGACACCTATGGCCGCTTTTCGCTGCCGGTCATGTCGGGCATTTCGGATGCGCTGGTCGATGCCGGCGTTTCGGTGTTCATGTGCAATGTCGAGGACGACCCGCGGCTGGCGCAGCTGCATGTCGAGGCGATGCTGGACAAGCGCATCGACGGCATCATCGCCAGCGGCAAGCGCATCGACCGCCATCTGCCGGTCGACCTCGCCAATCTCGGCGTGCCCGTTATCTACGCGTTCAGCCAGCCCGATCCCGATGCCATCGCCTTCGTCTCCGACGATGCCGGCGGCGCGCGGCTGGCGGTCGAGCATTTTTGCCGCCTCGGGCGGCGGCGCATCGCCCATGTCAGCGGTCCCGCCAGTTTTGCCGTGGTGAATGAGCGGGCGCAGGCTTTTCGCGATGTGCTGGCCGCGCACGGCCTGCCGGTGACCGAGCCCTTGCTCGGCTCGTGGTCGGAAGCCTGGGGGCATGAAGCCGTCGGAAAGCTGTTCGACGGCCCAACGCTCTTCAACAAGAAGGGAGAGAAACCCGACGCCGTGTTTTGCGGCAACGACCAGATCGCGCGCGGCGTCATCGATGCGCTGCGCGAGCGCGGCTTAGACGTGCCTGGCGATGTCGGCGTCATCGGCTTCGACAATTGGGAGATCGTGGCCGAGGCAACCCGCCCGCCGCTGACCTCGGTCGACATGAACCTGGCGGCGCTCGGCCGCGAGGCCGGCCTCACTCTGCTTTCGCTCGTCGGCGGCCAACCCGCCGCGCCGGGCATTCGAAAACTGCCGTGCCGGCTGGTGGTGCGTCAGTCCTGCGGCCGTCCGCCGGACGGCTAGGAGAACGCGCGGCGCGATCCAAGAGCGCCGCAACAGGGAGGAGGAGAAAAACCATGAGGAGGAAAACCATGAAGACCATGATTACCGGGTTCGCGCTCGCCGCGAGCATCATTGCCTTGCCTGCAATGGCCGCCGACACCGCCAACATCTGGGTTCGCGCCGACGGCTCGAACTTCATGCCGCGCATCGTCGATGCCTTCAACAAGGGCCATGAGAACCAGGTCAAGCTGGACATCATTCCAAATGCCGAGATCATCCCGAAATATGGCGCCGCCGCCGCCGGCGGCACGGCGCCCGACGCGCTGTCGCTCGACCTGATCTACACGCCGTCCTTTGCCGCCGCCGGCCAGCTCGAAGACATCACCGACTGGGCGAAATCGCTGCCTTATTTCGCCAGCCTGTCGCCGGCGCACGTCAAGACCGGCACCTACAAGGACCACATTTACGGGCTGCCGTTCTCGGCCGACGCCTCGGTGCTGATCTGGAACAAGAAACTGTTCAAGCAGGCGGGGCTCGATCCCGACAAGGGGCCGGCCAACTGGGCCGAGATCGAGGCCGATGCCGAAAAGGTCAACGCGCTCGGTGGCGACATCAAGGGCTTCTACTTCTCCGGCAATTGCGGCGGCTGCAACATCTTCACCTTCACGCCGCTGATCTGGGCCTCGGGCGGCGACATCCTCTCCGAGGACGGCTCGAAGGCGACGCTCGACAGCCCGCAGCTGCGCGGCGCCATCGACCTCTACCGCTCGATGGTCAAGAAGGACCTGGTGCCGGCCGGCGCGCAGACCGACACCGGCGCCAACTTCTTTGCCGCCTTCGCCACCGGCAATATCGGCATTTCGCCGT
This sequence comes from Mesorhizobium sp. M0771, assembly GCF_040320155.1. NCBI lineage: Bacteria > Pseudomonadati > Pseudomonadota > Alphaproteobacteria > Hyphomicrobiales > Phyllobacteriaceae > Mesorhizobium > Mesorhizobium sp. M0771. Next base: position 223,435 of record NZ_JAMYPC010000008.1, read on the forward strand.
CCGGCGCCTTCGCCATCGGCGCGCTCAACACGCAGTATCCGGACATCGATTATGGCGTCACCTTTCTGCCGGGCAAGGACAGCGGCTGGTCTTCGTTTGCCGGCGGCGACAATTTCGTCGTCACCAAGGGCACCAAGAAGCTCGCCGTGGTGAAGGAGTTTCTCGACTTCGCCTATTCGCTCGAAGGCCAGACCATCCTGGCCAAATACGGCAGCCTGCCGGTGCGCGGCGACATCGCCAAGGAGGCGCTGAAAGATCTCGATCCGCGCTACCAGATCGCCGCCGAAGCCATGGCCAAGGGCCGCACGCCCTATTCCGTGGTGTTCAACGACCTGATCAACTCGGCCAACGGTCCGTGGACGCAGATGATCAACGAGGTCGTCTTCGGCGACGACGTCGATGGCGCGATCGCCAATGCCCAAGAGACCATGCAGTCGATCATCGACCAGGCGCCGCAAAAGTAAGCGGCGCCGCCCCTACCTCCCCCTCGAGGGGAGGTCGGACCGCAGGTCCGGGTGGGGTCGTTCCGGCAGTGCTCGACGTTCTTTTTCGTCGGCGCACTGCGCGGAGGACCCCACCCCCGGCCTGCGGCCGGACCCTCCCCTCGAGGGGGAGGGGGATCACCGCACCCGGAGCCCACGTATGACCACCATCACCACCCCGCCACGCGCCAGAAAACTGGTCGGCGTTGGCCGCCGGCAGTGGATCGGCCTGCTCTATGTCGCGCCGGCCGTGGCGCTGGTCGTCGTGTTCTTCATCATTCCGCTCGGCATGACCGCGTGGATGTCGCTGCACAACTGGCCGCTGATGGGCGAGCATTTTTACATCGGCTTCGACAATTACCGGGCGATCCTGCGCGACAACCGTTTTTGGAACGCGCTGAGCTTCACCGCCTACTACACCGTGATCGTCACCATCGTGATCTTCGCCGTCGCCTTTCCTCTGGCGCTGTTCATCGAAAAGCCCAGGCGGCTGACCGGCTTTTACCGCACGTCCTTCTTCATGCCGGCGGTCGTCGGCTTCGCCTCGGCCAGCCTGCTGTGGTCGTGGCTGCTCAATGTCGATTCCGGCCTGTTCAGCCCGGCCGCCTACGATTTCGGCCTGACCGCGAAAAAGTTCAACCTTCTGGCGACCTTCCAGCCGGCCTTCTGGTCGATCATCGCCATGGTCGTCTGGAAGGTGGCGGGCTTCACCATGATCATCCTGATGACCGGCCTGCAGTCGATCCCGACCGATCTGCAGGAAGCCGCGATGATCGACGGGGCAGGGCCGTTCGCACGCTTTCGCGCCATCACCCTGCCGCTGATGCGCCGCACGCTGGCGCTGGCGCTGATCCTGTCGATCGCCGGCTCGATCCTCGCCTTCGACCAGTTCTACATCATCCTGCGCGGCGGCCCGCGCAACCAGACGCTGACCGCCGTCTACTGGATTTTCAACCAGTCCTTCGTCTCGTTCAAGCTCGGCTATGGCGCGGCGCTGTCGATGATCCTGCTGGCCATATTGGTGGCGCTCAGCCTGGTTCAGCTCTGGCTGCTGCGCAAGCCGGAGGGCATCGACTGATGGCGCAGGCAAGAAGCCGCAGCAGCCGCCTCTGGCTCAGGATCGCCGAGCATTCGACCGGCATGATCGCCTCAGTGCTGTTCATCGCGCCGATCGTCTGGGCCGTGCTGTCGACCTTCAAGCCGGCGCAGGAGGCGCGCCAGCCGCCGCTGCCGCCGTGGCCGACGACCGGGTTTTCGGTCGAGAACTACCGCACGCTCGACACCTTTGGCGACGGCCTCTGGCTGCCGGCGCAAAACAGCCTCTATGTCGCCTCCATGACGGTGATCCTGTCGGTGATCGTCAGCGTGCTCGCCGGCTACGGCTTTTCGCGCTTCCGCTTTCCCATGAAGGATGTGCTCTTCATCGTCATCCTGTCGACGATCATGATCCCCTTCCAGTCGATCCTGACGCCGATCTTCCTGGTGCTGACCAAGATCGGGCTGCACAACACGCTGACTGGGCTGGTCCTGGTCTACACCACGCTGCAACTGCCGTTCTCGATCTTCATGATGCGCAACGCCTTCGACGCGGTGCCGCGCGAGATCGAGGAGGCCGCGCGCATGGATGGCGCCAACAACGTCACCATGCTGCTGAAGGTGATGCTGCCGCTGGTCTGGCCGGGCATCGTCACCATCGCGCTGTTTGCCTTCCTCGGCGCCTGGAACGAATTCCTGGCCGCCCTGGTGCTGATGACCGACCAGTCCAAATTCACGCTGCCGATCATGATGACTGCACTTCAGTCCGGTCGCTTCGGCGCCATCGACTGGGGCGCGGTGCAGGCGGGCGTCACCGTGATGATGGTGCCGTGCCTGGTGCTCTTCCTGCTGCTGCAGCGCTTCTACATCCGCGGCCTGATGGCCGGCGCGGTGAAATGACCCGCCGTGAATGACCACTATCCAACGGAGTGACACGATGACAGCCAAACCATCCGCCAAGCCCGGCAAACTCGCCTTCCGCCCGCTGCCGGTGCCGCAGGTCGATGTCCGCGGCTTCTGGGGCGACCGTGTCGATGCCGTGGCGTCGCGCACCGCCGACATCCTGTACGAGCGCTGCGTCGAGGCGCGCATGCTGGAGCAGATCGACCCGGACCGGCCCTCGCCGGGCGTCGTCATTCCGTTCCATTCGCCGTCGCCCGACGAGGCTGCCAGCCCCGGCTTCACCGGCTCGACGGTGACGACGCAGATGTTCTGGGACTCCGATTGGGGCAAGACCATCGAGACCGCGGCCTATTCGCTCTACCGGCGCAAGAACGCGGCGCTCGAGAAGAAGATCGATGCCGTCATCGACCTCTACGGCAGACTGCAGCAGGAAGACGGTTATCTCTCCAGCTGGTACCAGCGTATCCAGCCCGGCAAGCGCTGGACCAATCTGCGCGATTGCCACGAGCTCTATTGCGCCGGCCATCTGATCGAAGGCGCGGTCGCCTACTACCAGGCCACCGGCAAGCGCAAGCTGCTGGATATCATGTGCCGCTACGTCGACCATATCGCCGACACCTTCGGTCCGGAGCCGGGCAAGAAGAAGGGCTATTGCGGCCATGAGGAGATCGAGCTGGCGCTGGTCAAGCTGGCGCGGGCGACCGGCGAGCAGAAATACATGGACCTGGCCAGGTATTTCATCGACCAGCGCGGGCAACAGCCGCATTATTTCGACGAGGAGGCGCGTGCGCGCGGCGCCGACCCGAAGGCCTATCATTTCAAGACTTATGAGTACAACCAGTCGCACAAGCCGGTGCGCGAGCAGGACAAGGTCGTCGGCCATGCGGTCAGGGCGATGTACCTCTATTCCGGCATGGCCGACATCGCCACCGAATATGGCGACGACACGCTCAGGGTAGCGCTCGACCGTCTGTGGAACGATCTCACCACCAAGAACCTCTATGTCACCGGCGGCCTCGGGCCATCGGCGCACAATGAGGGCTTTACCAGCGACTACGACCTGCCCAACGAAACCGCCTATGCCGAGACCTGTGCCTCGGTCGGCCTCGTGTTCTGGGCCAGTCGCATGCTCGGCATGGGTCCCAACGCCCGCTACGCCGACATGATGGAGCGGGCACTCTACAACGGCTCGATCTCCGGCCTGTCGCTCGACGGCTCGCTGTTCTTCTACGAGAACCCGCTGGAGAGCCGGGGCAGGCACAATCGCTGGAAATGGCATCGCTGCCCCTGTTGCCCGCCGAATATCGGCCGCATGGTCGCCTCCATCGGCAGCTATTTCTACAGCCTGTCGGACGACGCGCTGGCCGTTCATCTCTACGGCGACAGCACCGCGCGCTTCGACATATCGAACCGGGCGGTCAGTCTGATTCAGACCAGCAATTATCCCTGGGATGGCGCGGTCTCGATCCGGATCGAAGCCGACGCTCCGGTGGCATTCACCTTGCACCTGCGCGTCCCGTCCTGGTGCGGCAAGGCGGCGCTCAAGATCAACGGCGCCGCCGTCGATCTGGACGGCATCACCAGCGACGGCTATGCCGCGATCCGGCGCGAGTGGCGCCAGGGCGACCGGGTCGAACTCGATCTCGAAATGTCGATCGCCCGTCTGTTCGCCAATCCGGAGGTGCGTCAGGACATCGGCCGCGTCGCACTTGCGCGCGGTCCGCTGATCTATTGCGTCGAGGAGACCGACAATGCCGGCCAGTTGCATCGGATCGCTCTGCCGCGAACGGCAAAAATCGAGGCGCATGCCGAGCCGAACCTGCTCGGCGGCATCGTCACGCTTTCGGCACTTGCCAGCAAGGAAGCCCAGGAAAACTGGGAAACCGGGCTCTATCGCACCGATCCGCCGACGGTGAGCGAAACGAAAATCACCGCCGTCCCGTACTTTGCCTGGGACAACCGTGAACCCGGTGAGATGCTGGTCTGGCTGCGGGACGGATGAGTTACAGGCTGACGAACGCCGTCAGCGGCAAATGATCCGACGCAACCCGCGACAGCGGCGTATCATGAGCTTCCACCGACGAGACCATGCCGTGCCGGTTGGCCATGATCCGGTCGAGCGCCAGCACCGGCAGGCCTGAGGGAAAAGTCGGCACCGCCGCCGGCGTGAAACCAAAGGTGGCGTGCAGCGTCTTGAGCGCCGAGCGGTTGCCCAGCCGCCATTCGTTGAGGTCGCCGAGCAGCAAGGTCGGCCTTTCATCCTGGTTGCTCATGATGTCGAGCACGACGCGGGCCTGCTCCGAACGCGAGCGGCGCAACAGGCCGAGATGCGCGGCGATGACGCGCAGAGTGCGCGTTTCGTCGAGGTCGATCTCGGCAACCAGCGCGCCGCGGGGCTCCAGTCCCGGAAGCTTGATCTGATGGACGTCGCGCACCGTGCCGCGCTTGAACAAAAGCACGTTGCCGCGCCAGCCATGGCCCTTGCCGCTTCCGGAAACCGGCACCGGCACAAGCCCTGTTTCGTGTTCGATCCGGGCAAGGTCGAGCAGCCCGGCGCGATCGCCGAAGCGGTTGTCGGCCTCCTGCAGCGCGATGACGTCGGGGCCGATCTCGCGGATGACGCGAGCGGTCCGTTCGGGGTCGAACCTGCGGTCGGTGCCGATGCATTTGTGGACGTTGTAGGAGGCGACCACCATCTGGGCGCCTTCAATGTGCTTGCGCGGCGTCGCGTTCGCCTTGCGCGCTTTCCTGCCGCGGATCGACAGGAGCACTGTTTCAGGAAGGCTGCGTCCGTTTATGTCCATAGGCCTGCGTTCAATCTGTCCTGATTCTAAAGATAGGGCGATCCCAGCCATAACAACCGGTCAAAAACCCGGATGACAAATGGCCGCGCTCTTAGGGTTGCGAGTGTGACGGGTTTGGCGGAAGCGATTGCCGCTCCGATGCGCCCCTCGATCTCGGCGGCAAAGCCGGTATCCAGCACCTCCAGGTCGATTTCGAAATTCAGCCGCAGCGACCGGGCGTCGAGGTTGGAGGAGCCTACATAGGCCCACACGCCATCGACCGACAACAGCTTCGAATGGTCGAACGACCCTTCATGGCGCCAGACGCGGCAATAGTGCTTCAGCACCTGGTCGTACTGCGCCGTCATGGCGCGGCCGACCAGGAAGAGATTGTTGACCGCGGGCACGACGATGTCGATCTCGACGCCGCGCCGGGCAGCCGTGACCAGCGCGCTGACAAATTCCCGGTCCGGCAGGAAATAGGGCGACATGATGCGGATCGATTTGCGGGCGACGGAAAATGCCCCCGTCAGCAATTTGTGGTTGGTTTCGATGCTGGCGTCCGGCCCCGACGCCACCGCCCGCACCAGGATCGGCTGACCGGGTGGCGGCGAGGGCTTTTCTACGTGCCAAACCTCGTCCTTGAGGGCCTCGTTGCCGGCAAAACGCCAGTCTTCGGCGGCAACCGCGAACAGGTCGGCCACGACCGGCCCCGTCACCTGGAAATGCGTATCCGCCGAACTGGCGCTGCCGGCGAATTCGGCCGAAAATCCCTTGCGGATGTTCATGCCTCCCGTGAACGCCACCACACCGTCGACGATCAGGATTTTTCTGTGCGTCCTCAAATTCGCATAGGGAAGTCTCAGGCCCATGACGATGTTGCCGTTGAACAGATCGACGGTGACGCCGGCTTCCCGGAGTGTCCCAAGGATGCTGGGCACGGAATAGCGCACGCCGACCGCATCGATCAGCACGCGAACCGTCACGCCGCGCCGGACCGCTCCGGCCAGCGATTCGACAAAACGTCGTCCGATCTCGTCATTGTCGAAGATGTAGGTCTCGAGCAGAATGCTGCGCTGTGCGCTGTCTATCGCCCGGCACATTGCTGCGTAAGCTTCGTCGCCGGTCCTGAGGATCGTGATCGCGTTTGCCGACGTCAGTGCGCGCCGCGCCACCCTGTCGCCTAGCGTCTTCAGGCCGGCAAAGCGCTGGCCGAATTCGGCTGAGATGAGTGTTTCGAGCGCAATGTCGTGGTCGTGTTTGGCTGTCTCGGCTTCACCGGCGACGGGCCGCATGGCGCTGATCGTGGCGCGTCGGATGCGGTTGATGCCGGCAATGGCATAGATGATCGCGCCAAGGAACGGCGACAAGATCATCACGCCGACCCAGCCGGTGGCGGCGCGCACGTCTTCCTTGGTCATGATTGCGTGGACGATGCCGATGGCGGCCATCAGCATCGGAATGATCACAAGGATCAGAGGCCAGTAGGTCACAAAGGTCTGCCACATCGGCAGGACTATCGAGCCAGCGGCCGCAGAAGGCAATGCAACGGATCAACCAGGACGGAGGCGCTCGCGCGTCAGTCCTTCGCCCGCTCCACATAAGCGCCATCGGCCGTCATCACCACCACGCGGGTGCCCGGCGCGATGTGCGGCGGCACCAGCGTGCGCACGCCGTTGGAAAGCACGGCCGGCTTGTATGACGAGGACGCCGTCTGGCCTTTGGTCGTCGGCTCCGTCTCGACCACTTCGAAAGTAGCGCGCTGCGGCAGCACCAGGGCTATGGCGATGCCGTTGAACTGCGAAATCTGCACCGCCATGCCTTCGAGCAGGTAGGGCGCCATGTCGCCGACCACGCTTTCCGGCACCGCGACCTGATCGTAGCTTTCCGGGTTCATGAAGTGATACCCCTCGGCGTCGGCGTAGAGGAAGGTGTGCTCGCGCTCCTCGACATAGGCGCGCTCGACCTGCTCGGTGGTGCGGTAGCGCTCCGAAACCTTCACCCCGTCGGAGATGCGGCGCATGTCGAGCTGGGTGACCGGCGTACCCTTGCCAGGGTGGATGTTTTCGGCAAAGAGGATCACGTAAAGCTTGCCGTCCTTGTCGACGACATTGCCTTTACGGAGCGAACTGGCGATGACCTTCACCACGGTTTTCAATCCTAGACTTCGTTGGCCTGAAACGATCGTTCGGCGCAAATCGGCTGCGAGAGCCGTCGCCGTAGCGCATCTTGGCCCGAACCGCCAGCCCTGTCAGCAATTCCGTTGCCCGGCAAACCCATGACTGGCGCTTCGCCCTGGTGGACGCCGGATGTTCACGCCGACCGCCGGCCGCGGCTGATGGCCCGCAACGCCATAGCTGCCGCCATGCGCGGCTGGTTTGGCGAGCGCGACTTCATCGAGGTCGAGACGGCGGCATTGCAGATTTCGCCCGGCAACGAGGCGCATCTCTCAGCCTTCGCCACCGAGGCGATCGGCGCCGACGGCGCGCGCCGGCCGCTTTATCTCCACACCTCGCCGGAGTTCGCCTGCAAGAAGCTGCTGGCCGCCGGTGAGCGGCGCATCTTCAGCCTGGGCGCCGTCTGGCGCAACCGCGAGCGCGGCCCCTTGCACCATCCCGAATTCACCATGCTGGAATGGTATCGGGTCGGCGAAACCTATGACAGCCTGATGGCCGATTGCGCCGAACTGCTGAAGCTGGCAGCCGAGCGGGCCGGCGCCAAAACCTTCCGCTTTCGCGGCCGCGAGGCCGATCCGTTCGCCGAACCGGAACGCGTGAGCGTGGCGGAAGCTTTTGCGCGTTACGCCGGCATCGATCTTCTTGCCACCGTTTCTGCCGATGGCGGCACAGACCGCGCCGCACTCCATGATGCTCTGGTCAAGGCCGGCCTGCGCACGGCCGACGATGACAACTGGGCCGATTTGTTCAGCCGCGTGATGGTGGAAAAGGTCGAACCGATGCTGGGGCAGGGGCGGGCCACAATCCTCTATGGCTATCCGATCTCCGAGGCCGCCTTGGCCCGGCCGAGCGCGGAGGACCAGCGCGTGGCCGAGCGCTTCGAGCTCTATTGCTGCGGCGTCGAGCTCGCCAATGCTTTCGGCGAACTGACCGATCCGGCCGAGCAGCGCCGGCGCTTTGCCGCCGAGATGGACGAGAAGGAGCGCGTCTATGGCGAGCGCTATCCGCTGGATGAGGATTTTCTCGCCGCCCTCGCCATCATGCCGCAAGCCAGCGGCTCGGCGCTTGGCTTCGATCGGCTGGTGATGCTGGCAACGGGCGCGACGAGGATCGATGACGTGATCTGGACGCCGGTCGCCACTCCTTGACGGAAATCGGCCTCGGTTAAACTCACAAACCGGTCAAGCCGCGCGTCTGTGGCGGCCGCCGCGGATGGGCTTTGCGGGCCGCTTGGGCGCTATGCCGCAGCGGGACAATTGCCCGTGCGCCATTGCACAAGCCGCATTGGGACAATAGATGGTGCAACAGCCGCTACCGCCCGGCGCGGCTTCAGCCAGGACCATGCGCATGACCGATACACCAGAGGCAGCGAAATTGACCGACCGCGTCGCGGCACTGGTCGAGGCTGCCAAGCGGGCCGGCGCCGACGCCGCCGACGCGGTTGCCGTGCGCGGCCGCTCGATCGGCGTGTCGGTGCGGCTGGGCAAGGTCGAGAACACTGAGGCGTCCGAGGGCGACGATGTCTCGCTGCGCGTCTTCGTCGGCAACCGGGTGGCGAGCGTCTCGGCGACGGCGGCATCGGACCCCAAGGCATTGGCCGAGCGCGCCGTGGCCATGGCCAAAGTCTCGCCCGAGGACCCCTATCAGGGTCTCGCCGATCCGGCTTTGCTGGTCGGCAAGGTGCGCGACCTCGATCTGTTCGACGCCACCGAGGTTTCGGCCGATCAGTTGAAGGAAGCGGCCCTGGCCGCCGAGGAAGCGGCCCTTGCAGTCAAGGGCGTCACCAATTCGGCCGGCAGCGGCGCCAGCGCAGGCCTCGGCGGGCTGGTGCTTGCCACGTCGAACGGCTTCGTCGGCCACTATGTCGCGTCGCGCTTTTCGCGTTCGGCCAGCGTGATTGCGGGCGAAGGCACCGGCATGGAGCGCGACTACGAATACTCTTCGAACCAGCATTTTTCCGATCTGGACGCACCGGAATTGATCGGCCGCAAGGCCGGCGAGCGCGCCGTGCGCCGCCTCGGCGCCCGCAAGGCGGCGACCGGTCCGGTCAACGTGGTGTTCGATCCGCGCGTCGCGCGCGGCATTGCCGGTCATCTCGCCGGCGCCATCAACGGCGCTTCGGTGGCGCGCAAGACGAGTTTTTTGCGCGAGATGATGGGCAAGCAGGTTGCGTCGGCTGCCATCACCGTCACCGACGAGCCGCTACGGCGTCGCGGCCAGGCCTCGCGCCCGTTCGACGGCGAAGGCGTCGAGGGCGAAAAGCTGTTGATGGTCGAGAACGGCGTGCTGAAGCACTGGTTCCTGTCGACGTCCGCCGCGCGGGAATTGGGGCTGACCACCAACGGACGCGGCGCGCGCAGCGGCTCGTCGGTATCGCCGTCTTCGACCAATCTCGCCATCGAGCCGGGCGACAGGACGCCGGAAGACCTGATCAGGTCGCTGAAATCCGGCTTTTATGTCACTGAAGTGTTCGGCCAGGGCGTCGACATGGTGACCGGCGAATACAGCCGTGGCGCATCCGGCTTCTGGATCGACAATGGTGAGCTTGCCTATCCGGTGGCCGAGGTGACCATCGCCTCCAATTTGAAGACGATGTTCCTCAATATGGTTCCGGCGAGCGATCTTGACCGCGATTTCGGCACTGCCGCACCGACGCTGCTGATCGAAGGAATGACCCTTGCCGGAGCGTGACCCGGTCATATCGGCCGGGGCCTCGGAAGACCTCGATCTGCTGCGCGACGCCGCCCGCGAGGCGGGCGCGATCGCCATGCGCTATTTCGGCAAGAACCCGCAAGTGTGGATGAAAGGCGGCACCTCGCCGGTCAGCGAAGCCGACCACGCGGCGGACGCCTATCTTCGCGAGACCCTGCTGGCGGCGCGGCCGGACTATGGCTGGCTGTCGGAGGAAACGACTGACGATCCGGCACGGCTTCTGGCGCGGCGCACCTTTGTCGTCGACCCCATAGACGGCACCCGCGGCTTCCTCGAAGGTCTGCGCTCGTGGTGCGTCAGCGTCGCGGTGGTCGAGAATGGCCGCACGCTCACCGGTGTGCTCGAATGTCCGGCCAAGGGCGAAACCTATTGGGCGCTGCCTGGCCATGGAGCTTTCCGCAACGGCAAGCCGATTGCCGTGCGCGGCCTGGGTAAGACGGTCGAGATCGGCGGGCTGAAGCAGTTGATCGACCTGATGCCGGCGCAATGGCAAAGCCGGGTGCGGCGCGCGGCGCACATTCCCTCTCTCGCCTACCGGCTGGCGATGGTCGCCAACGGCACGCTCGACGCAACCTTCGTCAAGCCCAACGCGCATGACTGGGATATCGCCGCCGCCGATCTCATCTTGCGCGAGGCTGGCGGCGCCGTGCTCGACGGCCATGGCCGCGCGCCGCTTTATGCCGGGGAGATCATCCGTCACGGCGCGCTGGTCGCCGGCAGCGGGCAGCTGCTGACCGTGCTTGCCGGCGTCATTGCCGATACGGAAGCGTGATCGAAGGTTCCAAAGTCGGCAGCTTTGGGCTAGACCTGTCGCAAACTCACAATATGTGAAGGACCGAAATGGCCGCGGAAGACGGAAAGAAACAGCTTTTGCACCTGGTGTTCGGCGGCGAGCTGAAGCAACTGGGAGGCACCGAGTTCCGCGATCTCGACGCGCTCGACATCGTTGGCGTCTATCCGGACTATCAAACCGCGCACACCGCGTGGAAGGCCAAGGCGCAAGCCAGCGTGGACAATGCCCATATGCGCTATTTCGTCGTCCATCTGCACCGGCTGCTCGACCCTGAAAGCAAGGCCGCCGGTTGACAGTGATGGAGCATGAAGCGGTGAAAGGGCAGCCCACCGGCGCCGCGGTCCGAAGAAGACGCGGCGGCAGTTCGAAGACGTTCTGGCGCAAGATCCGCGAGCCGTTGGCGCAGTCGCGAATCGTCAAGAGCATCATCGTCAGCCTGCTCGCCCGGTTCGTCCGCCTGGTGCGCCTGACCAACCGCGTGGTCGAAGGCTCGGCTAAATTTTCAGGCGGCGACTACGCCGAATTCGAACCCGGCATCATCGCGCTCTGGCATGGCCAGCATCTGCTGACCCCAGCCTATTATCCCAAGGGACGGCCGCTGGTCGCCATGGTCTCGCGCAGCGCCGACGCCGAACTCAACGCGCTGATGATCGAAAAATTCGGCATCGAGGCGGTGCGCGGCTCCGGCGGGCGTGAAAGCACGAAGCATCTCGACAAGGGCGGCGCCAAGGCGCTCATCGCCCTGAAAAAGTCACTCGTCGCCGGCAAGAACGTCGCCATGATCGCCGACATTCCCCACGGCACGCCGCGCGACGCGGGGCTTGGTATCGTTCTGCTGGCACGCCTTTCCGGCCGGCCGATCATGCCTGCCGCCATCGCCACCAGCCGCCGCAAGGTGCTGGAAAGAAGCTGGGACAAGACCACCATCAACCTGCCGTTCGGCCGCTCCTCGATCGTCATCGGAACGCCGGTTTTCGTGCCGGCCAATGCCGACGAGGCCGAAATGGAGCGCAAGCGCCAGGAAGTCACGGCCGCGCTCAATGCCGCGACCGCCGAGGCCTATCGGCTCGTGGACGGCAGGCCATGAGCGTCGGCTGGGCGCGCGCCTTCCTGGCGGCGTACCGCCTTGCCGGTGCCGCCGCCTATCCGCTGATGGGTCCCTATGTCGCCTGGCGCACATCGCAGGGCAAGGAAGACCGCAGCCGCAGCCGTGAGCGCTACGGCGTTGCCGGGCGGCCGCGCCCTGAAGGGCCGGTGATCTGGATCCATGCGGCAAGCGTCGGCGAGACCCTTGCGGTCGTGCCGCTGGTGCAAAGCATCCTCGACTACGGTGTCAACATCGTGCTGACGACGGGCACCGTCACTTCGGCGCAGGTTGCCGACGAACGGCTGGGCGACCGCATCATCCACCAATATGTTCCGCTCGACCTGAAGCCGGCCGTCAGCCGCTTTCTCGATCACTGGCGGCCGGACCTGGCGATCATCGCCGAATCCGAGATATGGCCGATGACCATCCTCGAGCTCGGCGCCCGACACGTGCCGCAGGTGCTGGTCAACGGCCGGCTGTCCGACCGTTCGTTCAAATCCTGGAAGAAGCGCGCCAACATCGCCGAGGCGCTGTTCGAGAACCTCGCACATGTCGTTGCCCAGTCGGATGTCGACGGCGAACGGTTTCGCGCGCTTGGCGCCCGGCCGGTCACCGTGTCCGGCAACCTCAAGGTCGACACCTTGCCGCCGCCCGTCGACGAACGGGCGCTGGCGACGCTGAAGCGCCAGATCGCCGGCCGCCCGACCTGGGCGGCAATTTCGACCCATGACGGCGAGGAGGTGGTCGCGGCGGAAGTCCACGCCACGCTCTACAAGCGCCACCATGGCCTGCTGACAATCATCGTCCCGCGCCATCCCGACCGCGCCGAAGCGCTGGCAGCACAGATTTCCGGCATGGGCCTGAAGCTGGCGCGGCGCAGCAAGGGGGACCGGATCACCGCCGACACCGATATCCTCCTTGGCGATACGATCGGCGAGATGGGGCTTTATCTCCGGCTGACGGAAATCGCCTTTGTCGGCCGCTCGCTGACCTCGGAAGGCGGCCAGAATCCGCTGGAGCCGGCCATGCTCGACACCGCTGTGCTGGCCGGCCGCAACGTCCAGAATTTTCGCGAGGCCTATCAGCGCCTGCTCGACAGTGGCGGCGCCAAGCTGGTGCGCGACCGCGACATGCTGGCCGGCGCCGTCAATTTCCTGCTGAGCAATGAAGTTGCGCGCCATGAGATGATGGCGGCCGGTGCCGCCACAGTCGACCAGATGCGCGGTGCGCTGGCGCACACGCTGAAGTCGCTCGAGCCTTATATCCAGCCATTGATCGTCAAGTCGCGCCTGAAGGGCGCCGACGGGCGATAGGTGGCGTCGGAAGCACCACCTTTCTGGTGGGAAGCGCCGGACTGGCGGGTCTTTGCGCTGTCGCCGCTATCAGCGGTCTATGGCATGGTCGCCGGCCGCCATATGCATCGGGCGATACGTCAAAAGATCGACGCGCCAGTGCTTTGCGTCGGCAACTTCACCGTCGGCGGCAGCGGCAAGACGCCGGTCGCCATCGCGCTGGCCAAGCAGGCCAGGCGCATGCAGCTCAATCCCGGATTCCTGTCGCGCGGCCATGGCGGCTCGTTTGCGCAGCCGCATGTCGTCGATGCCAGTCACGACGCCGCCAAGCATGTCGGCGACGAGCCGCTGCTTCTGGCCGAGCACGCGCCGGTTGCGGTAAGCCCGAACCGCGCCGCCGGCGCCAAGCTGCTCATGGAAGCCCATGGCTGCGATTTCCTGATCATGGATGACGGTTTTCAGAGCGCGCGCATCCATATTGATTATGCGCTGGTCGTCGTCGACGCCCGCTACGGCATCGGCAATGGCCGCGTCATTCCGGGTGGGCCGCTGCGCGCCAACGTCGTCGACCAACTGGTGTTCACCGATGGGCTGTTGAAGATGGGCGAGGGCACCGCCGCCGACCAGGTCGTGCGCCAGGCGGCGCGCGCCGGCCGGCCGATCTTCGAGGCGCATGCTGAACCGGGCGGCAAGGAGCGGTTCGCCGGCCGGCGGTTCCTCGCCTTTGCCGGCATCGGCCATCCCGAAAAATTCTTCGAGACGCTGCGCGGCACGGGCGCGGAAGTGGCGCTGAGCCGGTCGTTTCCGGACCATCATTTTTATGCCCCCGACGAACTCGCCGAACTGGCGGCAACCGCGCGCCGTGAGGGACTGGGCCTCGTGACCACCGCCAAGGACGCAGCCCGGCTGCGCCATGGCGCAGCCTCGGCTGAATTCCTTGGTCAACTCGACGTGCTGGAGATAGACGCCACGTTCGAACTCGACAATGTGCCGGAGCGGATCATCGATGAGACGCTGGATGCCTGGAGACAGCGCCGGCTGCGAGGGTAGGGCGCTCCCGCGTTGACACAGGATATTTCTCGCCGCTTATCACAATTATAAGTCAGACCGGCTTCAGCGCGGGGGGTGGAATGGTTAGGTTGCGGGCACTCTTTGTGGGCTTTGTTCTTGTGGCGATGGCGAACCCATCTTCGGCGCAGGCACCCACCGCGACCGACAGCGAATTTCTGGTCTCGGTCACCGAAGCGGACGGTGCTACCCACGTTCGGCCCTCAAACATTGTACCGCTTATCCCCGATAGCGCCTGCTTTGAATGGCGCGTACGTCTGGCGCAAGGCGACAGACTGGTATCGGTCACCGAGGTGTTCGCGCTTCCCGCGGAGCCCAGGCAGTGGGGTGGTATCGACGGAAACGAATACAGCTTGAGCAAGCTATCGGGCGATCGAAGGGTCTCCGAGACCACCATGTTCTACAAACCGCAGGACGGATGGATCTCGCATGGGTGGTGCATGGCCGAGGGTGATCCGATCGGGCCGTATTCCATCAAAGTGCTTGTCGGAGATCGGCTTGTTCATAAATTCGACTTTTCGGTCGAAAACGCGCCGGCATCCTCAAAGCCATAGTCCTGCAGGCGTTCCAGGAAAATCAGATCGACGGTGAGCCTTGCTTTCCGGTGTGCCGATCTAGCCCCGGCTGCGCAGGTCCGGATGCGTTTCGATCTCGCGGCGCAGCGAGGCGGCGGCGCTGACATAGGGCTCCTGCCTGGCGACGCTCCAATATTTGAGCTCGTCCAGCGGAATGCTCTCACCGGTCACAGCGCAGCGCACGAATGCGCCGGGGCTGGTGACCTGGAAGTCGCCGTCGAGATAGCGGATCCGGGCTTCCTTGCCGCCAGGGCCTTCGAAGCGGTTCATCATGGGGTGGTGCCAGAGTTCATGCTGATTTCATCGCCATAAATTGCCGGCAAGGTCAAGCTTGACGCAATGCTGAGGCGCTATTGTCGGCTCCAAACCATTCTTATGGGACCGGCATGGACATTTCATCCGCCCGCCTGACTGCGCTGCTGCGCGAGGCCATGATATTGGCAGCGGTGCCGTCGGCGAAGGCCGATCCGGCGAAAGCAGCACTTATAAAGGCGCTGGTGCAGCCGCCGACGCCATCCGGTGCGCCTTTGCAGCCGGCAGCGGCGCCGGCGCTGCAGGCGCTGTTGTCCGCAGCCGTCGCAAAGGGGCAGCAGACGGGTTCAGCCGAGATCCTGCAGGCCTATCTGGCGCTTGCCGAACCGGGTGACGCGGCGCCCGACGATTTCGGGCCGACAACGGCTGCGACAGGCAAGGCGACGCCAGCCAACGACGATGCACAGCGCGGTCTGCCGGTGCCGCCGGCCAGGGCCGATGATGGCGCTGCCGCAAAGCCGGCAGGACTGCCCTGGTTTGCGCTTCTCGCACCGGGGGTTTCGCCGCCGCGCCGCGCCTCCGCCACCGACGCGGCGGCGAAGCGGGGGCAGGCGATGTCTGGGTCGAATGACACGGTCCAGCCCGAAGGCCGGCAGCAGATGCGTGTCGGCCTGATGGCGCTGGCAGCCGGGTTTCTGGCCGTCGCCATTGTCGGGCTCGCCTTGCTGGTGCTTGGCTGAGCACCGAACGATCGCCGCTATCGCTCGGCTTCGAGGAAAGCTTCCATCTTGTCCATCGCCAGCCCCGCCTCGACAGCGATACGGCGTGAAAGTTCGGCGGCAGCCGTACGCGGCCGCCCCAGCGGCCGGTCCAGCCAGTACGACACCGGGTTCAGCGCCGTGCGCTCGTCGACGGCGACGATGCGGCCTGCCTCCAACTGGTGTCCGGTCAGCGGCGGCCGCGCCAGCGCGATGCCGAGCCCGTAAGCTGCGGCGTCGAGCACCAGATTGTAGTCCTCGAAGCGGCGATCCTGCGGGCGCGGGCGGTAGTCCATCCCTTGCGCGGCAAACCAGGCACGCCAACCCGAAGCGTCGGAATCGTTGATCAGTGGAAACCTCAGCAGCCGGGCCGGGTCGCCGCGGCCGATCTCGCGGGCAAGGCCGGGCGCGGCGACGGGAAAGACATGTTCCTCGAACAGCTTCACCGAGATGCGGCCCGGAATGCCCCCGCGGCCGCAGCGGACCGACAGGTCGATGCCTTCATCGGCAAGGTCGCCCTGGCGGATGTCGACGTCGAGCACGATGCGCAGCTTGGTTGGATTGTTCTCCAGCGCCGCCATGCGTGGCATCAGCCACAGCCCGCTGACGGAGGGTATCGAGGTCAGCCGCACCACGGCGGTGCCGCGCGGCTCGACCCAGCGGTCGGAATGGCTGGAGATCAGCGCAAAGGCTTCCGCCGTGCGCAGATGCAGGCGGTTGCCCTCGATGGTCAGCGAGACGCCGCGCGCGCCGCGGTCGAACACTTTCAAGCCCAGCCAGTCCTCCAGCTTGGCGATCTGCCGGCTGACGGCGCCGTGGGTGATGTTGAGCTTCTCGGCCGCGGCCGAAAAGCTCCCCGTTCGCGCCGCCGCATCGAAGGCGCGCAGGGTCTCGAGCGGCACCATTGTGTCTGAGCTGTGATCCATAGTCACAGGTGATCCTCGATTTGATCGTTTGTCAACGGCGCCGAAAAGGCGCTTTCTGCCTTTCAACACTCTGGGAACCCGAGGACAGGCAGATGAGCGCAACGACCAGCACGTCGAATCCGACACAGCGGATGGACACCACGGCGGCCATCGCCGTGGCCTTGACGGTGGTCGGCTGGGCCTCGGCCTTTCCCGCGATCCGTGCCGGCCTCGCCGCTTTCGGGCCGCTGGAACTCGGTGCGTTGCGCTTTGCCATTGCCGCGGTGCCGGCGGCGATCTTTCTTGCCGTCAAGCGCCCGGCGCTGCCGAGGCTCGACGAAGTGTGGCGCCTGGTCTTTGGCGGCGCCATCTTCGTCGCGCTCTACACTGTCATGCTCAATTTCGGCGAATTGACGGTTTCGGCGGGTGCCGCCGGTTTCATCATCAATGTCAGCCCGATCTTCACCGCCATCATGGCAATGGCATTGCTCGGCGAGCGCTTCTCAAGCTGGGCCTGGTTCGGCACGGCGATTTCTTTCGCCGGCATCGGCATCATCGCTGTGGCTGACGGCAATGGCTTGAGTTTCGACACCGGCGCGCTGCTGGTTCTTGGCTCCGCGCTGTGCTCGGCCGTCAACACGATCGTCCAGAAGCCGCTCTTTGCCCGCCATCACCCGCTGACCATTTCGGCCTCGAACATGATTCTTGGCGCTCTTTGCCTGGCACCCTTTCTGCCGAGCGGCTTTGCGCAGGCCGCGGTCGCCAACACGGCCGGTATCGGCGCCGTGATCTTTCTTGGCATCGTGCCCAGCCTGATCGCCTATGCCGCCTGGGCAACCGCACTGTCGCGTCTTCCGGCAGCGCGCGCGTCGAACTTCCTCTATCTGGTCTCGCCCATGTCAGCCCTGATCGGCTTCTTCTGGCTGGGCGAAGTGCCGACGCTACTTGGTATCCTCGGCGGCGCACTGGCGCTGGGCGGCGTGATCGTGGTGAATTTAAAGCGTTAAAACAAATGATTTGAGCTGTTTTCGGACTCAAACCGGGAACCGCATTCCATCAGAATGCAGACACCCAGAGGAAGGACAGCTGTGGTATGCTGCCTTCACTGGGGGACGGAATGGGAAGACTGTTCATATCGGCAATTTTTTGCGTTTTGCTGCTGACCGGGAAAGCCGCTGCGGGCTGGTATCAGGTCGAAAACTACGAAGGCTCCATCGGACCTAACCCCGTCCACCTATCGCTGCAGAGATATGACAGTTTCGGCAGCGGGATTACGGTCGAGGGGAGCTATTTCTACGACGCGAAGCAAAGCCCGATAGCGGTGTACGGCAAGATCAGTGGCACCAGCCTCTTCCTTTGCGAGATTGCGGACGACAGGGAGTTCGACAGGTTGCTGGTCATGGGATCGAAAACGCCCGTTGGCACCGCCGGATGTCCGTTTTCTCTCGACCTTGGCGAAAGCGGCGCAACAGGGACTTGGAGCAAGGGCTCGGACAAGTTCCCGATCACGCTGAAGAAGGTCGCAAGCCTCGACGAAGGTTGACGGCACCGTCGAGATTCCCTTCTGGGCGCAGACAGCCACCCACAGATTTGCCGGGGTCTACGAGAAAGCGGGCTTTCTCGTCTGCATGAATAAGCTGCGGGTCATCGACAAGAAGAAAAAGAAGGTCGTTCAGGAGATCGCTTTCGATGACGACGATTGCGATGCCGGCATGCTGATGACTCCCATCTACATGAATGTTCAAAAACAGGTTGGGAGAAGCTTCGAGATAATCTCCGTGAATTTTCGCGGCGGTAGCGCCGGTTACTCAAGGGATTACGTTTTCTCTCATAGGTTCAAGGATTATCGCCTGTTGGTGAATTGAGCGTGTGCCCTGACCTGGCTTGTGCTCACCGCCGCCCAAACAGCCGCTCTATATCGGCGAGCTTGAGTTCGATATAGGTCGGGCGGCCGTGGTTGCAGGTGCCGGAGCCCGGCGTTGCTTCCATCTGGCGCAGCAGCGCGTTCATCTCCTCAGGCTTGAGCAGGCGGCCGGAGCGGACCGAGCCGTGGCAGGCCATAGTCGCGGCGATCTTGTCCAGTCGTTCCTTCAGCGTCTCGATCGTGTCGTTGTCGGCGATCTCATCGGCAAGGTCGCGCACCAATTGCTGGACATTGGTTTCGCCGAGCATCGACGGCGTCTCGCGCACCGCCACCGCGCCGGGACCGAAACGCTCAATGCCGAGGCCGAACCGGGCCAGCGTTTCGGAATGCATGGCCAGCCGCTCGGCGTCCTCCTCCGGCAGGTCGACGATCTCCGGCAGAAGCAGCATCTGCGAGGGCACCGCGCGCGAGTGCAGGGCATTCTTCAGCGCCTCGTAGACCAGCCGCTCATGCGCCGCGTGCTGGTCGACGATGACAAGCGAATCCCTGGTCTGGGCGACGATGTAGTTCTCGTGGACCTGCGCGCGGGCGGCGCCCAGCGCGGTGCCGAGCAGCGTCTCGGCCGGCTCGGCTAAGCCGGCACGCGCATCGGCGCTGGCGAGCGGACCGGCGTCGAATGCAGCCTGGTCGTTTTCGCGGAAGCCGGCGCCGTCAAATCCCATATCCAGCGGCCGCTGTGGCGAGCGGTCAAAGCCCGAAAAGCCCGAGGCCCGGTAGGCCGCGTCATAACTGCGATGACCGTTGGCAGGACCCGCATGGGCGTAGGAGGCGGCTCCCGGCCGGAACGCCGCCACCATCCCGGCGGCCCCGCTGGTGGCGGCGCGGATGCCGGCATTGGCCAGCACCTCGCGGATGGCGCCGACGATCAGCCCGCGCACCAGGCCGGGATCGCGGAAGCGAACATCGGCCTTGGCTGGGTGGACATTGACGTCGACGGTCGCCGGATCGAGCGTCAGGAACAGCACCGTGACAGCATGCCGGTCGCGCGGCAGCACGTCGGCGAAGGCGCCGCGAATGGCGCCGGCGATCAGCTTGTCGCGCACCGGACGGCCGTTGACATAGGCATATTGCTGCAGCGCGTTGGCGCGGGTGAAGGACGGGATCGAGACGTGGCCGGTCAAGTGCACGCCGTCGCGGCTGGCGTCGATAGCGATGGAATTGTCGGGAAACTCGGCGCCCATGACTTGCGCGACGCGGCGCAGGCTGCCTTCCGCCGTGTCGTCGGTTGCCGGCAATTCCAGCGTCGAGCGGTCGGAGCCGGCGAGCGTAAAGCGCACGGCAGGGAAGGCGATGGCGATGCGCTTGACCACGTCGCTGGTGGCGGAGCTTTCGGCGCGCTCGCCCTTCATGAATTTGAGCCGCGCCGGCGTGGCGAAGAACAGGTCGCGCACCTCGACCGTGGTGCCGCGATTGGCCGCCGCCGGTTTGACCGCCGAAACGCGGCCGCCTTCGATGGCGATCTCGGCTGCAGCGTCGCCTGCGGCCGTGCGCGAGCGAACCGACAGTCGCGACACCGAACCAATTGACGGCAATGCCTCGCCACGGAACCCGAGCGAGCGGATATCATGAATGTTGTCGGCAAGTTTCGAGGTGCAGTGGCGCGCAATGGCCAGCGCCAGTTCCTGTTCGGGGATACCGGAGCCGTCATCGGTGACGCGGATCAGGTTCAGCCCGCCGCCGGCAGTGACGACCTCGACGCGGGAGGCGCCGGCGTCGAGCGCGTTTTCGACCAGTTCCTTCACCACGCTCGCCGGACGCTCGATGACTTCGCCGGCGGCGATCTGGTTGATCATCGTTTCGGAAAGCTGGCGAATGGGCATGGGGGTATTATAGGCGGATTCGAAGGGTGTGCGGAAGGCTTCAATGAATGCCGGACATTGGAGACGCCAGCGGGACAGCACCCCCCTCTGGCCTGCCGGCCATCTCCCCCGCAAGGAGGGAGATCAGATGTCACGACGGCTTTCGCCAATCTTCAATGCTTGAAGGGTGACGCGACATATGAACTGCCAATCTCCCCCCTTGCGGGGGAGATGTCCGGCAGGACAGAGGGGGGTGTGAAGGAACTCCGCGATAGTGACTACGCTGCAACCGATTTCAAGCCTGCGCCGCCAGCCAGTCCCTGACTTTCCGCGCATTCTCGCTCAACTCCCGGTTCTTCGGCCAAACCACATAGAACGCCTTGCCGGTTCTCAGCACATGGTCGGTCACCGGCACCAGCAGCCCCGACGCCAGGAGCCGTTCGGCCAGATGCCGCCAGCCGAGCGCGATGCCTTGGCCCTCCATGACGCCCTGGATCACGAGGCCGTAATCGTTGATGCGCAGGCCGCGCGCGGTGTTGTCGAGCCTGCCGCCCGCAGACTGGAACCATTCGTCCCAGCTAGCCGCCTCGCGGTAGGGCTCCTCGAGGTGGATCAGGCGATGCGTCGCCAGCTCCGCGACGCTCCTTGGCATGCCGAATTTCGCGAGATAGCTGGCGCCAACCACCGGAAAAATCTCCTCGTCGGCCAGCGGCAGCGAATGATAATCGGCCCAGTCGCGCGGTTCGCCGCCGCGAACGGCGAGCGGGATGCCCTCGGCGATGATGTCGAGATCGCGGTCGGCGGTCTGGATGCGCAAGTCGATGCCCGGCAGTTCGTCGCGGAACTGCTGCAGGCGCGGCATCATCCAGAACGAGCCGAAGGCGGTCGACGCCGCCAGCGTGACATGGCCGCCGCTCGCCTGCAGGCGCAGATCCTCGGCCGATTTGCGGATATGCGACAGACCGAGCGAGACGTCGGCATGGAAGCGTTCGCCCGCTTCTGTCAGGACGACCTGGCGGTGGCGGCGCTGGAACAGCTGCGCGCTAAGCTGTTCCTCCAACCCGCGCACCGCATAGGAGACGGCGGCCTGCGTCATGCCGAGCTCGCGCCCGGCAGCGGTGAAGCTCGACAGCCGGCCCGCCGCCTCGAAGACGATCAGGCTGCCGGCCGAGGGCAGGAGGTGGCGCAGGCTTCGCATAAGCTGAGCTTATACAAGAGATCAGGATTTTCCAGCATCACATCCATATTTCCTCTCGCTAACTTGGTTGGACGGAATGAGGAGGCTCCATGAACGCACCGGCCGCTGAACTGACCGAGCAAACCCACCGCCGCGGCGGCGGTCGCCTCGGACGCAAGGCGCTGAGGAGCGCCCCCGTCACCTCGTTCCCGACGCTGGTCCGCGAGATCCCCACCTACCAGATGGTCCCGGACGAGGCGGTGGAACTGATCCACCAGGAGTCACTCGCCATCCTCGAAGAGGTCGGTTGCGAGTTCCGCGACGACGAGGCGATCGCCATGTGGAAGGTGGCGGGCGCCGACGTGTCCGAGACACGCGTCCGCATCGACCGCGGCCTGCTGATGGAACTGGTCGCGAAGGTTCCGTCCGAATTCACCCTCAATGCGCGCAATCCCGAGCGCACCGTGCGCGTCGGCGGCAAGAACTCCATCTTCGCGCCGATGTATGGCGCGCCTTACGTGCGCGACCTCGACAACAACCGGCGTTATGGCACGCTTGAAGACCTCAACAATTTCCACAAGCTCGCCTACATGGCCCCGGCGCTGCATTCGTCGAGTTCGATCATCTGCGAGCCGATGGAGATCGCGGTGCCGAAACGGCATCTCCACATCATCCATTCGGCGCTGAAGCATTCCGACAAGCCGTTCATGGGCATCGTTACTTCCAAAGACCGCGCCGAAGACACGATGGCGATGGCGGGCATCGTCTTTGGCGAAGATTTCGTTCGCGACAACCCGGTGCTGGTGTCGATTACCAACTGCAACTCGCCGCTGGTGTGGGACGCCACCATGCTGGACGCGATGAAGGTCTATGCGCGCAGCAATCAGCCGCTGATCCTGGCTCCCTTTGCGCTGTGCGGCGCATCGACTTCGGCCTCGGCCGTCGGCGCGGTGGCGCAGGTCAATGCCGAAGCACTGGCCGGCGTCGCTTTCACCCAGCTGCTGCGCCCGGGTTCGCCGCAAATCTACGGCCAGTTCATGGTGACGGTCGACATGAAGACCGGCGCGCCGATGGGCGGCACGCCGGAAGCCGCCCAGATGATGTATCTGATGGGCGCGCTGGCGCGGAAATACAAACTGCCCTGGCGAACCTCCGGCTTCCATGTCGGCTCCAAGCTCAACGACGCCCAGGCCGGCTATGAATCCAACATGCTGATGCATGCCGCCATCCTCGCCGGCGCCAATTATATCTGGCACTCCGCCGGCTGGTTGGAGGCCGGGCTGACATGCGGCTATTCGAAATTCGCCACCGACTGCGAGCAGCTTGTCGGCTGGTATAAATATGCCGGCGGCCTGCCGTTCGACGATTTCAAGGAGGCCATGGCGGCGATCCGCGAAGTCGGGCCGCAGGGCCATTTCCTCGGCACCCAGCACACGCTCGATCATTACGAGTCGGCATTCTTCATGCCCACCATCATGGATTTCAACTCCTACGAACAATGGAAGGCTGGAGGGGCGAAGGACCACGACACGCGCGGCCGCGAGAAAGCCCGCAACATGCTGGCCGACTATGAAGAGCCGAAACTCGATGAGGGCATTGCCGAGGGCCTCAGGGACTTTATCGCGCAGCGCGAAGAGAGGCTGCCCGACAGCGTTAGCTAAGAGAACGACGAATGAGTTGATAACGGGCGAAGACCCGATGGGAACCGCAAGGGAGAAAGACATGACAGTTTTCAAAAGCAATGGCGATCGCGTGCCAACGGCCATCGAGGCGATGGCGCAAGAGACGCGTGCTGGCCGTATGGACCGGCGCGAGTTTCTTGCATTGGCAAGTGCGTTCGGCGCATCGACGGCGCTGGCCTACGGCATGATCGGCCTTGCCGCGCCGGGACAGGCTTTTGCCGAGGAGCCGAAGAAGGGCGGCACGCTGCACATATCGATGTCGGTCAAGGCCCAAAAAGATCCGCGCACCTATGACTGGGTGGAACTCGCCAACATCTCGCGCTGCTGGCTGGAGCCGCTGGTCCGCTACACCAGGGAATTCACCTTCGAGCCAGTGCTGCTCGAAAGCTGGGACATCAATGACGACGCCACGGAATACACGTTGCATGTGCGCAAGGGCATCACCTGGAACAATGGCGATGCTTTCAACGCCGATGACGTGGTCTTCAATGTTACCCGCTGGTGCGAGAAGAAGGTCGCCGGCAACTCCATGGCCGCTCGCGTCGGCGGGCTGATCGACGAAAAGTCGGGCAAGGCCAGGGAAGGCGCGATCGCCAAGGTCGACGACAATACGGTCAAGCTGACGCTCAGCGCGCCCGACATTTCGCTGATCCCGAACCTCACCGATTATCCCGCGCTCGTCGTCCACCGCAATTTCGACGCCGAAGGCGCCGACCCGGTCAAGAAGCCGATCGGCACGGGCCCGTTCGAACTGGTCTCCTACGATGTCGGCCAGAAGGCGGTGGTCAAGCGTCGTGAAAACGGCAAGTGGTGGGGTGGTGAAGCGCCGCTCGACAGCGTCGAGTTCATCGACTACGGCACCGACTTCAACGCTTCGATCAACGCCTTCGAATCCGGCGAGATAGACCTCAATTTCGAGACGCCGGCCGACTTCATCGACATCCTGGATAAGATGGGGCTGGAGAAGTCCGAGGTTGCGACGGCAACCACGCTGGTTGCCCGCACGAACGTTACCCACAAGCCCTATGACGACCAGCGGGTGCGCAACGCGCTGCAGATGGCGGTCGACAACAATGCGGTGCTGGAACTCGGCTATGCCGGGCGAGGGACGGTCGGTGAAAACCACCATGTCAGCCCTATCCATCCTGAATATTTCGCGCTGCCCAAGAAGACGCGCGACGCGGCCGGCGCCAAGAAACTGATGGCCGACGCTGGGCAGGCCGATTTCGAGCACGAGCTGATCACCGTCGAGGACGATTGGCAGAAGAACACCGGCGACGCGATTGCCGGCCAACTGCGCGACGCCGGCATCAAGGTCAAGCGCACGGTGCTGCCGGGCTCGACCTTCTGGAACGACTGGACGAAATATCCCTATTCGATGACCATCTGGTACATGCGCCCGCTTGGCGTCCAGGTCCTGGCGCTTGGTTATCGCACCGGCGAGGCCTGGAATGAATCGGCCTATTCCAACCCGGACTTCGACGCCAAGCTGAAGCAGGCGCTGTCGCTGATCGATGTGGAGAAGCGGCGTGAGGTGATGAAGGATGTCGAGCAGATCCTGCAGGATTCCGGCGTCATCATTCAACCCTTCTGGCAGAAGCTCTACAGCCACATGAACAAGAAGGTGAAGAACTACGGCGTCCACCAGACCTTCGAGATGGACCTGCAGAACGTCTGGCTTGATGGCTGAGACGGTGCTTCATGAGCCGCAAAAAAGCCGATATGCAGGATGTCTGGTATTGCACCTTGCCGCCAAACGTCCGGAGATCCTGCATGAAACCGATAGTGCTTGCCGCTGTCTTTTCGATTGCCTTGCCAGCGACAGTGCTGGCCGGGCCGGCTTCCAACGCCGTGAAGTTCTTTTATCTGCCCGAGGTGAAATTCGAGGGAGATGCAAAGTACCGCGACCGCTTCACCGAGCCGGTGACCAAGCTGTTCGATCTCAACGACCAGGCCACGAAGAACAAGCCCGACGAAGTCGCCTGCCTCGACTTCGATCCCGGCCTCGACGCGCAGGATTTCGACCAGAAGTCGATTGCCAAGACATTGAAGCTGGCCGAGACCGTCAATGGCGATACGGCCGAAGTCACCGCCACCTTCAGCCTTTTTGCGGAAGGCGATGATTCCAAACGCGAAATGCTGTGGTCGCTGAAGAAAATCGACGGCAAATGGAAGGTCGCCGACATTACCTCCAAGACCAGCAGCTGGACGCTGAGCGCGCTGGAATGCATGCCCGACAAAGCGCCGGAGTGATCCCGACGCGCTGTTCCGGCGTCGCGGCTCGCCAGCATATTGGCAGCATTCAGACATAATCGCCGCCGCCGGGTCCAGGCGAGGGTGTATTCGGCCCATGACAGCCGCAATTGTCGCGGCTTGCCGAATCGTGCAACGGTCAGCACCCTGGGTCAGTGATTGTTTTCATGCTGTAACGGCGGTCTCTCAGCGCGACAGCCATAAAATTGCTAAGCAAAATATCGTAACATCTTTTGTGATGGTCGCTATATTTTACGGCGATTCAGCATTATTTTGCGGTTGCAGAAAAGCCGGATCCAGAAACAGTTGCATCCGCACGGCCGGTCACATCAGTAGTTGCTTTTTTAGGGGTGGCGGGGTACGTTTCCTTGCTCGGCTGCAAGTATTAACTTGCTCAAATTTGGAGGGTGGGGCATATGAAATCGATCACATATCTATTGTCATCAATTCTAGTTGCAATTGTAGTGGCTTGTCTTGCCACGCCGGCGTCCGCACAGGCGACCCGGACATGGGTTTCCGGTGTTGGCGACGACGCCAATCCGTGCAGCCGTACCGCACCTTGCAAGACCTTCGCCGGTGCGATCTCGAAAACCGCCGCCGGCGGCGAAATCAATTGCATCGATCCAGGCGGCTTCGGCGGGGTGACCATCACCAAATCCATGACGATCGCCTGCGAGGACGTTGAGGCGGGCGTGTTGAATGCGTCGGTGAATGGCATCATCGTCAACGCGTTGGCGACCGACATCATCGTTCTGCGCGGTCTCGATATCGACAGCGCGACGGCTGGGCCAGGTCTCAATGGAATCCGGTTTCTTGCCGGCGCCGCCTTGCATGTCGAGGATTGCGTCATTCGCGACAACACGGCTGCGGCGCCGAACGGCAACGGCATTTTGTTCGCACCGTCGGGCACAGCCGAACTTTATGTCAGCAACTCGTTCATCACCGGCAACAATGACGGCATTCATATCCAGCCGACCGCCGGCGGCGTTGCCAAGGTCATCATTGAGAACTCGACCATTGACAACAACAACCTGGCCGGTGTGAAGGCTGACGGCACAAGCAACACGGGCGGCTCCAACACGACGATCGTGAACAGCAGCGTGTCGGGCAACACCAACGCCGGCATCAGCATATTCAATCCGGCTGGTGGGCCGGTGATCAGCATGATGGTTGACGGCGTTGCCGTCGCCAATAACGGCGTGGTCGGCGGGCTGCGTGTCGATGGCGCCAACGCAACCATCCGCGTCGGCCGCTCGACCATCTCCGGCAATGGCACCGGCACGGTCATCGTCAACGGCGGGTTGATCTCGTCTTACGGCACCAACCAGCTCAACGGCAACACTGCTGACGGCCCCAATCCGCCAACCATCGCGCTGAAATAGCTGCAGGGTTAACTGTTGATAGCAACGCTTGGCGCGGCAACACCGCGCCAAGTGCATTTTATGGCTGGACGCGCAACCAGTTTGAATGACCGGGCGGGTCCCGGAGTACTGCCACCAGTCCTCTCTGTCGTTGTCGACTGCCAGTCCTGATGACATGATCTCGAGGCAGGACCACGCGAAGTAGGGCGTGGCTGACAGCCAGATTACAAGACGACCGAAATCGATGTCTTGCCAAGGGCGCCCGATTTGTCGGTCCGCTCCACCGGGCTGTCAGTGAGACCATCGCAATCTTCGCGGGGATCGCTTTTGCCGGCCGAGAAACAGAGCCGATTTCAGATTGAATTGTGGTCTAGTTGCTCTTTTGGCTGTGGTGTGTTAGATTTCTATTGCATATCTGCAATAGTAGTTGTTTTCCATTGAGGGGGTGAGAAGATGAATAAAATTGTATACATGGTATCTTCTATTTTAATCGCCATGGTGATGGCTTGTCTTGCCACGCCGGCGTCCGCGCAGGCGCCCCGGACGTGGGTTTCCGGCGTTGGCGACGACGTCAATCCGTGCAGCCGCACCGCACCTTGTAAGACTTTCGCCGGCGCGATTTCGAAAACGGCTGCCGGCGGCGAAATCAATTGCGTCGACCCGGGCGGCTTTGGCGCGGTGACGATCACCAAGTCGATAACGATCGCTTGCGAGGACGTCGAGGCAGGCATATCGAATGCGGGGACGCAAGTGACCATCAACGCGTTGGCGACCGACGTCGTCGTTCTGCGAGGTCTCGATATCGACACAGCGACGGCATCGCCTGGAATCAATGGCGTCCGCTTTCTCGTCGGCGCCGCCTTGCACATCGAGGATTGCGTCATTCGTGGCAACAGCTCTGCGGCGCCGAACGGCAACGGCATCCTGTTCGCACCGTCGGGCGCGTCCGAACTCTATATCACCAACAGCTTCATCACCGGCAACGGCGCGGACGGCGTTCATATCCAGCCGACCGCAGCCGGCGTTGCCAAGGTCATCATCGAGAACTCGACGATCGAGAACAACAACCTGGCCGGCGTGAAGGCTGACGGCACCAGCAACACGGGCGGCTCCAACACGACGATCGTGGATAGCAGCGTGTCGGGCAACACGAATGCCGGCATCAGCATCCTGAATCCGGTCGGCGGGCCTGCGATCAACATCATGGTTGACGGCGTTGCCGTGGCCAACAACGGAGCGGCAGGCGGCCTGCGTGCCGACGGCGCCAACGCGACCATCCGGGTCGGCAGATCGACGATCTCCGGTAATACGACGGGCACGGCCATCGTTAATGGCGGTGTCATATCGTCCTATGGCACCAATCAGCTCAACGGCAACACGGCTGACGGTCCGAACCCGCCAACCATTGCGCAGAAATAGGTTTGCGGATTGCAGCGCTTCGCGCGGGAACCACCCGGGCGAAGCAAGCAATCGAGGGCTTGTTAGCTTCCTCAAAGTCTGCATCTTTGCCGCCAGGCGCCGATGACATGGCTGAACGTTTCGGCCGGTATGTGACTGATCGGGCCTGGAGTGATGCGTGATGGCCCATAGCCGTCTTCCGACTTTGTTGACTGTATGCCTGCTGGCAGGATTGAACACGGCTGCCGCTCAAGGGCTGCTCGGTCCGCCACCTGCAAATGCCCCGGCCGAGACAGTGCCGGGCGGCGCAGCACCGCCCGCAAATCCACCCGGGACAGCGGTGGAACCGGCAACACCGCCGGTTGGGTGGCCGCCGGCCGAGCCGGCCGCGCCCGTCCTGGCGGGCTCGCCGACGGCTGTGGTCAAGCCGTTCTACGAACATCTCGGACTGGAGCTCGATCCGACCCAGCGCAAGAACTTCGTCGACCCGGCCAAGACCGTACTCGACAAGAGCGACGCGTTGCGCAAATCCGGGCAGGGCGAATGCCTCGACCCCAACATGGCGCTCGACAATGCCGATTACGACAAGCTTGCGATCGACAAGAGCCTGAAGAGCATCGAGGCCGTCAATGGTGATCAGGCCAAGGTGGTGGTCGCCTTCGTCGTCGAAGGCAACCAGCACCGGCTGGAGTGGAAGCTGAAGAAGGTCGACGGCGACTGGAAGATATCCGATCTGCTTTCGGTGACCGGTGAATGGGCGCTCAGCCAGTATCAGTGCGAATAAGCCGCCGATTGTTTCCGGGTGGTCGGCAATGAAGCTTCGCGTTTTGCTCGCGATCGCGCTGGTCGGGTTGGGCGCTGCCGGCTGCGGCCTCGACTGGCAAATCGGCACGATGCTGATCGCCCGCGCGCCTTGGCAAGCTTTGGCGGCTCCCGGCGATTTGCCCGTCGAGCGCGTCGTGCTCGACCAGCCCGGCGCTCCTGATCTGGTCGGCTGGGCGGCTGATCGAAAGGGCAGCTGCGGCGCGGTCGTACTGCTGCATGGGCGCGGCGCCAACAGGCTGGCCCTGGTTCAAAGAGCGAAACTTTTGTTCGACGCCGGCTATTCCGTCGTCCTGTTCGACCTGTCCGGGCACGGCGAGAGCGGCGGTGCCATTCAAGGTTTCGGCTACACGGAAGCGCAGGACGCCGCCCGCATCATTGCCTATGCCAGGCAACGTTTTCCTGGCCAGAAGCTTGGCGCTGTCGGCTCGTCGCTAGGCGCCGCTGCTTTCGTCTTTGCGGCACAGCAAGCGCCCGCCGATGCCTATGTTCTGGAGCAGCTTTACGCGAGTTTGCGCGAGACCACGGCATGGCGCATGCCTTTCAACTTCTGGCGCGGTTTTCAGGCCGATGTGCTTTTGGCGCAGATGCCGCTTCGTCTGGGGTTGAGCGCAGACAATGTCAGGCCGGTCGATCGCCTCGGCCAGATCGGTGAACCGCTGATGCTGCTTGCGGGAAGCACCGATCCCTTCATCGATCGCAGCCAGGTGCAGGCGCTGCACAGCGCTGCTGCCGGCTCACAACTGGTCTGGTTCGAAGGAGCGGGCCATGTGGACCTGCTGCGGTATGACCAGCCGCGCTATCGCGATGCCGTCCTTCCCTTTCTGGCGACAAAGCTCTGCCGAGCCGCCTATGGCTGACGTCAGTTCAGCCACGGCCGCGATAGGGGGCAACGCCGGTGTCGGGCAACCAGGCGCCTTCGGGCGGAGCGCCGGTCTGCCAGAAGACATCGATCGGAATGCCGCCGCGCGGATACCAATAGCCGCCTATGCGCAACCACAGCGGCTTCGTTGCCGCCACAATGCGGCGGCCGATCATCACCGTGCAGTCTTCATGGAAAGCGCCATGGTTGCGAAACGAGGTCATGAACAGTTTGAGCGACTTCGATTCCACGAGCGTGGCATCGGGTGCGTAGTCGATGACGATATGAGCGAAATCCGGCTGTCCGGTTACCGGGCAGAGCGAGGTGAATTCCGGGCAGGTGAAGCGCACGATCGCCGGCGGTCCGTCGCCGCGCTGGAACGGCACGGTCTCCAGGACCGCGGTCTCCGGGCTCTGTGGCGTCTCGACGTGGGCGCCGAGCTGGGTGAGGGTTTTGGTATCGATCATCGCGGTTTTCCTGGGGATTTTCCGCGCTCATTAGCACCGGACCGAAAAGTGTGCAGCGATTTTCGAATAAATTCGATGCTTAAGACAAGAACTGGAGCAGCACGCGCTGCTCCGACACAAATTGGAATGGCAGGAAGATGATGACCAGCAACGACCCGCTTCTCCAGCCTTACCAGCTCAAACACCTGACGCTGAAGAACAGGGTGATGTCGACCAGCCACGAGCCGGCCTATTCCGAGGACGGCATGCCGAAACAGCGCTACCGGCTCTACCACGCCGAAAAGGCCAAGGGCGGCATGGCGCTGACCATGACGGCGGGCTCGGCGATCGTCTCGCGCGACAGCCCGGCCGCCTTTGGCAATCTGCATGTCTATGACGACCGCATCGTGCCGTGGCTGGCCGAACTGGCGGACGCCTGCCACGAGCATGACTGCAAGGTGATGATCCAGATCACCCATCTTGGTCGCCGCACCGGCTGGAACAAGGCCGACTGGCTGCCGGTGCTGTCGGCTTCGCCGGTGCGTGAGCCGGCGCACCGCGCGTTCCCCAAAACCATCGAGGACTGGGACATCGAGCGCATCGTCGCCGACTATGCGTCGGCTGCGCAGCGCTGCCAGGCGGCCGGCCTCGACGGCATCGAGTTCGAATCCTACGGCCATCTGATGGACGGCTTCTGGTCGCCGGCCACAAACCATCGCGACGACGAGTTCGGCGGTTCGCTCGACAACCGGCTGCGCTTCACCGACATGGTGCTGGATGCCGTGCGAGCGGCCGTCGGTGAGAAGTTCATCGTCGGCATCCGCATGGTCGCCGATGAGGACTTTGACAAAGGCCTGTCGAAGGCCGAGGGCGTCGAGATCGCGAGACGGCTCGCCAATTCTGGCAAGGTCGATTTCCTGAACATCATCCGCGGCTCGATCGAAAGCGACGCGGCGCTCACCAAGGTTATCCCGGTGACCGGCATGCGCTCTTCGCCGCATCTCGATTTCGCCGGCGAGGTGAGGGCGGCAACAAAATTCCCGACCTTCCATGCGGCGCGGATTTCCGATGTCGCCACGGCGCGCCACGCCATCGCGACCGGCAAGCTCGATATGGTCGGCATGACCCGCGCCCATATCGCCGACCCGCACATCATCAAGAAGGTCATGGAAGGTCGCGAGCACGAGATCCGGCCTTGCGTCGGCGCCACCTATTGCCTCGATCGTATCTATGAAGGCGGCGAAGCGCTCTGTGTCCACAATGCCGCGACCGGCCGCGAGGCCGAGATTCCGCATATCATCGTCATGACCGAAGGGCCCAGGCGGAACGTCGTCGTCGTTGGCGCTGGCGCTGGCGGGCTCGAGGCAGCTCGCGTCATGGCCGAACGTGGCCATCATGTCACGGTGCTTGAAGCCTCCGGTCAGGCCGGCGGCCAGGTCCGGCTCGCGACGCAGAACCCGCGCCGCAAGGAACTGATCGGCATCATCGACTGGCGGCTGGCCGAACTCGACCGGCTCGGCGTCGGGATCCGCTACGATACATGGGCCGAGCAGGACGATGTGCTGGCGCTGTCGCCCGATGTGGTGGTGATCGCCACCGGCGGCCTGCCGCAGAACCCGCCGCTGACATCGGGCGACAATCTCGTCACGTCGAGCTGGGACATCATGGCCGGCAGCGTCAAGCCGGCGGAGAACGTGCTGCTCTTCGACGACAATGGCGGCCATCAGGGCATGGGCGCGGCGGAGCTGATCGCCAATGCCGGTTCGAAGCTGGACCTGGTTTCGCCGGAGCGCTTCTTCGCCCCCGAAATGGGCGGCATGAACCACGTGCCCTATATGCGCGCCTTCCAGGAGAAGGGCGTCACCATCACCATCAACACCAGGCTGCGCTCGGTACGGCGCGAGGGCAACCAGCTGGTCGCCGAACTCGCCTCCGACTTTGCCGACGGCTGGCGCGGCGAGAGGCGGGTCGACCAGGTGGTGGTCGAGCACGGCACGGCGCCGCTCGACGATCTCTATCTCCAGCTGAAACCGCTGTCGAAGAATGGTGGCGCGGTCGACTATGAGCGGCTGGTCGGCGGCGGCGATATTTTTCCTTCACGCAATCCCGAAGGCGGCTTCGTGCTGTTGCGCATCGGCGATGCAGTCGCCTCGCGCAACATCCATGCCGCCATCTATGACGGCATCAGGTTCGGCTTGCGGGTTTGAGCCTACAAGCCGGCCTACGGCTTGTTCCAAAGCTCGATCTCACCCTTCCGGCGGGCGCATCTCGATCGATCAAAGTGATGGGTGGCGCGCAGCCAAACCTCTGTGCGGAGAGCCACCTTGCACATCCGTCCGAACTGCGCCGCGTACGCCACCAGCCGAGAGCCAGGCGACGCACGATGCGGAATGGTCTTCAACCGGGAGGCGACGCGCGGCAGGGCTCAAATCATCCTGGCGGTCGCCATGCAAAGCACGGTGAGCACCAGCAGCCAGGCGGCGATGCGCTCGCCGCGGGCCATTTTGGTGCGCAGCGCCGCTTCCGTTGCGACGTCCGCGCCGGCAAGCTGCCGGCTGGTCTTGCGGACGACGACGCTGAGAACGCCGGCAGCGGCGAAGGCGGCCAGGATGCCTAGCGCCAGCACCATTTCCATCGAGCCGAAATAGGCGCCGTGGAAGAAATACCAGAGCAGGGCGCCGGTCACGAACACCATGCCGGCCGAGCCCATTTGCGGTCCGATAAAGCGCTCCGCCCTGATCTCGGGGTCGCGGGCAAGCGTGATGGTGGTGCCGGCCCAGAACACACCGGCCATGACGTGAAGGCCGATAACGACGATGTAGACATATTGCATGACCGCTTCCTCCTTGCCCGCCGCCCGTCCTCGGATCCCTGTCGAATGCAGGATGATACGAACTCGGTAGATCGACACCCATGATAGTTAGGTATCAAATGGTTCGATGTCAATGTATAATGCCGCGTTCCATCGCTCGGCGCCTTGTTCTACTGTCGGCGCATGACTCCCTTTGACCGTCCGCCAATCGGCATGAATCTCGCGCGCACCTCCAAGCTGGTGGCGCAGGCATTTGACGCCGCTTTGGTCGAGGCCGGGGGCACGCTGCCGGTGTGGCTGACCTTGCTTTCGGTCAAGTCGAGCGAGCTTGCCAACCAACGCGAACTTGCCGGCATGATCGGCATCCAGGGCGCCACGCTCACCCACCATCTCAACGCCATGGAGGCGCAAGGCTTGCTGACGCGCCGCCGCGATCCGGACAACCGCCGGGTTCATCTGGTCGAGCTGACGCAGGCGGGCGAAACGATGTTCCTGAAGCTGCGGGCGGCGGCTCTCATCTTCGACAAGCGGCTGCGCGCGGGATTGCCGGACGACAGGCTGGCGGAGTTCGCCGAGGTGCTGGCGGCATTGCGGGCGAATGTCGCGCCGGCCAAATGACCGGCACCGGTGGGCAATAGTCTAGGCTAAATTGCCCTGAAGCACCTTCAGCTTGGCTTTCTTCGGGCTGCGCGCCAGCAGCCATTCGCGCGCTTTGTCCTGCGGCATCGGGAAGGCGATGGAATAGCCCTGCACCTGATCGCAGCCGATTGCCATCAGCGAATCGAGCTCGGCTTCGGTTTCCGCGCCCTCGGCGACGATCGAAATGCCGAGACCGCGCGCCAGCTCGGTGATGGCGCGCACGATCTTGGTGTTGTCGCCATTCTCGTTGATGTTCTGGACGAAGCGGCGGTCGATCTTCAGCCGGTCGATCTCGTTGGGATTGACGTGGCTGAGCGAGGCATAGCCGGTGCCGAAATCGTCGAGCTCAAGATGGACGCCGGCAGCGCGGATGTGGCGCAGCTTCGCCGCGATGCCCGTCTTCTCGTCGTCGAGAATGACGGATTCGACGATTTCCAGCGACAGTTTCTGCGGAGCAAGGCCGGCCTTTTCCAGCGTCGCGAACAGGAAGCGGTCGAAGTCGGGTTCGCGCAGCTCGGTGCCGGACACGTTGACGGCAAGCCGGCCGAAAGCGATGCCGGCGCGATCCCATTCGGCTGCTTGCTTGATCGCCTTGGTAAAGACGATGCGGCCGATCTCGGGCATGAAGCCGCATTTTTCGGCGACCGGAATGAACTCGCCCGGCGCAATCATGCCGCGCTCGGCATGCTTCCAGCGCACCAGCGCCTCGATGCCGCTGATGGCGCCGTTGCTCAGCGACACCTGCGGCTGGAAATAGACTTGGAAGGCGTTCTCCGAAATCGCGACCTTGATGTCGTGCTCGAGCTGCTTGCGGTAGTCTAGCTCGCGCCTGAGTTCCTCGGAGAAGAACGAGAAGCTGCCGCCGCCGAGCTTTTTGGCGGAATAGAGCGCGAGGTCGGCGTGGACGAGCAGATCCTCGGCATTGTCGGCGTCGATGGGATAGACGGCAATGCCGGCGCTGGCCCCTGGAAGGATGGTCGTGCCCTGGAAGGTAATCGGCTCGTTGATCTCCTCCAGGATGCGCCGGGCCAGCATGTTGATGTCCTCGGGGCCGCCGGCGCCATTGAGGATCATCACGAATTCGTCGCCGCCAAGGCGCGCGCAGAGATCCGACGCACGGCAGGAATCGCGCATGCGCTGCGCGGTGACGACCAGCACATAGTCGCCGGCGGCGTGGCCGAGTGTGTCGTTGATCTGCTTGAACCGGTCGAGGTCGAGCTGGATGACCGCCAGCCTCTCGCGCCGGCGATGCGCGCCCTTGATCAGCGTTTCGAAGTGGTCGGTCAGGAAGGTGCGGTTGTGCAGGCCGGTCAGCCCGTCATGTACGGCGATGAAGGCCATCGAGTTGCGGGCATCGACAAGCTCGTGCGTCTTGCGCAGGATCGCCTTCGACATCGGCCGGAAGATGAAAAGCGCCACCAGGACGATGACGCCGATGGTGGCGTAGAACAAGGTGCGATGGAGATCGAGGAGCTTTTCCGACCGCTCGTCTGCGAATGCGGCGATGCGTTGGCCGAGCGCGGCATAACCCGACAGCGTCGCATTGGCGACGGAAGCATCGAGATTGACGCGCTCGCCGCCGCCCTTGTAGGCGGCATTGCCGGAGAGCTGGGATTCGAAGGACGAGATCAGCCTTTCGCCATTGGCGACCAGCCCGACCGAGAAATAGTCGAGGTGGAACGGCTTGCCGTAAAGGACGCTCTCGATCGACTTTGGATCGGACAATGCTGGCGACAGTGGGTCGGCTCCCGTCTGTTTGAGCAGCAGGTCGTAGTTCGTCTCGAACTCGGCGGTCGCCTGTTTCAGCGCGGCAACCAGGGCCGGCTGCTTGTCACGCGCGGCGGAGCCGGTTGCGCTGGTCAAAAAGACAATGCGCTGCGACAGCGCCTTCTGGGTGCTGACGATGTCGAGCAGAGTATGGTTGTGCTGTTGCGCCGCCATCATCTGCTGCAGCAGGATGAAGGAGGCCATCACCATGGCGGCGATGATCAGCAGCGCCAGCCAGTAGCCGCTCTTGATCAGCAGGATGAGTTTGCCCGAGACGGTTTGCGCCGGCTGCTGCGACATATTCTAGGTGACCCCTCGGTCGACGGATTTCTGCCACCGATTCGTGGCAAGAACACCATTGCCTTGAAAGGGTTAACAGGTTTGGAAGCCGGCGGAACTGCTGCTTCCGCAGTAAACGAAAGCTGCCGAGATGGTTATCATGTTCTTTCGCGGCATGGCCGTATTCGCGTGCCTGCTACTCTAGCATGCTGGCCATGCGATCGGATCGCGCCAGGGTTGAGGCAGCCGCGCCACCGAAGCGGTCGCTTTTGCGGTGGATTTTTAGTGCGCGTAGCGCGACAGTCGCGCCAATCTCAACAGGACCTGATCATGAGCGCGGCATTCCTCTCCCATATCGACAACGAACTGCAAGGGCTGAAATCCGCCGGGCTCTACAAATCCGAGCGGGTGATCACCTCGACCCAGTCGGCTGAGATCGAAGTCGGCGGCGACAAGGTGCTGAACTTCTGCGCCAACAACTATCTCGGCCTCGCCGACAGCGCCGAGTTGCGCACCGCGGCCAAAGGCGCGCTCGACCGCTACGGTTACGGCATGGCCTCGGTGCGCTTCATCTGCGGCACGCAGGAAGAGCACAAGCAGCTTGAATCAACGATTTCATCCTTCCTCGGCCTGGACGACACCATCCTTTACGGCTCCTGCTTCGACGCCAATGGCGGCCTGTTCGAAACGCTGCTCGGCGAGGAGGATGCGATCATCTCCGATGCGCTGAACCATGCCTCGATCATCGACGGCGTGCGGCTGTCGAAGGCCAAGCGTTTCCGCTATGCCAACAACGACATGGCCGACCTCGAAGCGCGGCTGAAAGAGGCGAAAGACTGCCGCTTCCGCCTGATCGCCACCGACGGCGTGTTCTCCATGGACGGCATCATCGCCAATCTGAAAGGCGTCTGCGACCTCGCGGAAAAGTACGGCGCCATGGTGATGGTCGACGACAGCCATGCCGTCGGCTTCGTCGGCAAGAACGGCCGCGGCTCGGCCGAGCATTGCGGCGTCGAGGGCAGGGTGGATATCATC
The DNA here is from genome assembly GCF_040320155.1 of Mesorhizobium sp. M0771. Classification (NCBI taxonomy): domain Bacteria; kingdom Pseudomonadati; phylum Pseudomonadota; class Alphaproteobacteria; order Hyphomicrobiales; family Phyllobacteriaceae; genus Mesorhizobium; species Mesorhizobium sp. M0771. The sequence goes on from NZ_JAMYPC010000008.1 coordinate 260,513, forward strand.
ACCGGCACGCTCGGCAAGGCGCTCGGCGGCGCCTCCGGCGGCTACACCTCCGGCAAAAGCCAGGTCGTCGACTGGCTGCGCCAGCGTTCGCGGCCTTATCTCTTCTCCAACACGCTGATGCCGGCGATTGCCGGCGCTTCCATCAAGGTGTTCGAGCTGATCCGCAATGGCGACGCCCTGCGCGAACGCCTCTATGCCAATGCGGCGCGCTTTCGCTCCGAAATGGGCAAGCTCGGCTTCACGCTGGCCGGCGCCGATCATCCGATCATTCCGGTGATGCTGGGCGATGCCAGCCTGGCGCAGGAAGTGGCGGCGCGCATGCTGAAGCGCGGCATCTATGTCATCGGCTTTTCCTTCCCGGTGGTGCCGAAAGGCCAGGCGCGCATCCGCACGCAGATGTCGGCGGCGCATTCCAGCGCCGACATCGACCGCGCCGTGGCAGCGTTCGCGGCGGTCGGCAAGGAACTGGGCGTGATTGGCTGAGAGTTTTACCCTCCCCCTTTGTGGGGAGGGTCGACTTTCGACCGCTTGCGAAGCAAGCGGGCGGGAGGCGGGGTGGGGGTCTGCAGGGTCACGACCTCCGCCAGTTTTTGACCCCCACCCGGCCCTTCGGGCCACCCTCCCCACAAGGGGGAGGGTAAGGAGTTGTAGCATGTCGAACATGATGAAGGCGCTGGTGAAGGCCAAGGCTGAACCGGGCATCTGGATGGAAGAGGTGCCGGTGCCGGAGATCGGCCCCAACGACGTGCTGATCAAGGTCAAGAAGACGGCGATCTGCGGCACCGACGTCCACATCTACAATTGGGACCAGTGGGCGCAGAAGACCGTGCCGGTGCCGATGGTGACCGGCCATGAATTCGTCGGCACGGTGGCCGATTTCGGCGCTGCGGTCACCGAATACAAGGTCGGCCAGCGTGTCTCCGGCGAAGGTCACATCGTCTGCGGCCATTGCCGCAATTGCCGCGCCGGCAGGGGGCATCTCTGCCGTAACACGCTCGGCGTCGGCGTCAACCGCCCCGGCGCCTTCGGCGAATATCTGGCGATCCCGCAGCACAATGTCGTGCCGATCCCCGACGATGTGCCCGACGAGATCGCCGCGATCTTCGATCCCCTGGGCAATGCCGTCCACACCGCTCTGTCCTTCGACCTGGTCGGTGAAGACGTTCTGGTCACCGGCGCCGGGCCGATCGGCATCATGGGCGCGCTCGTTGCCCAATGTGTGGGGGCGCGAAAAGTCGTCATCACCGACATCAACCCGGTGCGGCTGGCGCTGGCCAAAAAGCTCGGCGTCCAGCATGTCGTCGATGCCTCGAAGGAAAAACTGCGCGACGTTATGCCGGCGCTGGGCATGACCGAGGGTTTTGACGTCGGCCTCGAAATGTCGGGCGCCGCGCCCGCCTTTCGCGACATGATCGACACCATGAACAATGGCGGCAAGATCGCCATTCTGGGCATCGCGCCGACCGGCTTCGAAATCGACTGGAACAAGGTCATCTTCAAGATGCTGCACTTGAAGGGCATCTACGGCCGCGAAATGTTCGAGACTTGGTACAAGATGATCGCCCTGGTGCAGGGGCCGCTGGATGTGTCGGGTCTGATTACGCACCGCATTGGGATCGACGATTTCCAGACGGGGTTTGACGCGATGCGGAGCGGCAGTTCGGGCAAGGTGGTGATGGATTGGTGAGGCACGTGTGGGTGCAAGATGGCGGACAATGAGCACGGTCGTATCATTGCCTCGCAGGCAAAGCTCGTACTGAAGCCGGCCGGATTTCGACGCAAAGGGCAGTCCCGAATCTGGATCGCCGATCGCGGCTTCTGGCTAAGTGTAGTCGAGTTCCAGCCCAGTTCCTGGTCCAAGGGCACTTACCTTAACGTAGCAGTCCACTGGCTCTGGGGTTCGCTTCCGGAAACGATTACCTTCGATCGCGTTGAGCGCATTGGACAGTTCGTTCCGTTCGAGAGCCCGCCACAGTTTCTTCTCGCGGTTGATCAAATGGCCAAGAAGGTCGTCGAAATCGATCAGGTTCACCGATCGATGTTCCCTTCCGTCCAGGCGACAGCGAAAATCCTCGTGAGTGAATTGCAACCGGGCGCCTACGGCGAGTGGGCGGCCTTCCACGCCGGGGTGGCGGCTGGTTTGGCCGGTGGTTTTGAAACGGCAAGGCGACTGTTTGAAAGCGCTCAAAGACACGCGGCTTCGCAAGCGCAGGCGCTTCTAGCCTACATTGATGATCCGGTGGCATTTCGAAGCCGTGTCAGAGGCTTCATTGAAGCCGAACGCGCCTATTACGGTCTAGGGGCGTTGCCTGCCGCATTCGCGATCTGATTTCAGCGACGGTCGAACTTATGGGAAGATCTCAACCCAAGGTGAGTTTTGCCTCCAGCGCCGCCACCCCATTCACAATCGCCGCCCGCTCTTCCGTACCAAGCCTCGCCAGCAACTGCCGTTCAAAGGCTTTCGCCAGCGGCACCATCTCGCGATAGGCGGCCAGTCCCGCCTTGGTCAGCGCCAAATGCTCCACACGCCGATCATTCTCGTCCGGCGTGCGCGTCAGCCAGCGCCGCCGCTCAAGCTCCGCCACCGCCCGCGAAACCTTGGTCTTGTGCATGGCCGACTGCTCGCCGAGCGCCGTCGCGGTCATCGTGCCGCGCTGTCCGAGCCCAGAGAGTGTGCGCCATTCCGGCCGCGTCAGACCGTGACGGTCGCGGTAGATTTTTGAAAATTCTCGGCTGACAGCGTCGGCCAGCCGGTAAAGCCGGTAGGGCAGGAAATTTTCGAGTTCGAGGGTTTCCATATGCGCACCGTGGATGCGGCATCAGCCGTTGATAGTTACATTTTCGATGGTTACAAATGAAACCAGTTTGGTCAACATCGCCGGCAGGCCGCGCTTCGCGGCGGTCGGGATCAGGGAGGATCGGATGGAATTTTCCTACATGCCGGGCTTCGGCAATGATTTTGAGACCGAAACGCTGCCCGGCTCGCTGCCGCAAGGGCGCAATTCCCCGCAGCGGCCGGCTTACGGACTTTATGCCGAGCAGCTCTCGGGCTCGCCCTTCACCGCCCCGCGCGGCACCAATGAGCGCTCCTGGCTCTACCGCATCCGGCCGAGCGTAAAACACACCGGCCGCTTCAAGGCGGCGAGCTATCCCCTGTGGAAGACCGCTCCCAATGTCGGCGACCACGAGCTGGCGCTCGGCCAGTACCGCTGGAACCCGGTGCCGATGCCGAAGGAGCCGACCGATTTCATTCAAGGGATGCGCACCATCACCACCGCCGGCGACGTGCTGGGCCAAAGCGGCATGGCGGCGCATGTCTATGTCGCCAACCGCTCGATGGTCGACGACCATTTCTTCAACGCCGACGGCGAGTTGCTGATTGTCCCCCAGGTCGGTGCCTTGCGCTTTGTCACCGAGATGGGCGTCATCGAGCTTCGGCCCGGCGAGATCGCCGTGCTGCCGCGCGGTCTGGTGTTCAAGGTCGAGCTCGCCGACAAGGAAGTGCGCGGCTATGTCTGCGAGAATTACGGCGCCAAGCTGACGCTGCCCGACCGCGGCCCGATTGGCGCCAACTGCCTGGCCAACCCACGCGACTTCAAGACGCCCAGCGCCTGGTTCGAGGAGAAGGAGACGCCGTGCCGGCTGACGGTGAAATGGTGCGGCAATTTCAACGTCACCGAGATCGGCCATTCGCCGCTCGACGTCGTCGCCTGGCACGGCAACTATGCGCCCTACAAATATGATCTGGCGACGTTTTCGCCGGTCGGCGCCATCCTGTTCGACCATCCCGATCCGTCGATCTTCACCGTGCTGACGGCGCCGAGCGGCGAGGAGGGCACCGCCAATATCGACTTCGTCATCTTCCCGCCGCGCTGGCTGGTGGCGGAAGACACGTTCCGGCCGCCCTGGTACCACCGCAACATCATGAGCGAGTTCATGGGCCTGATCCACGGCCAGTACGACGCCAAGGAAGAAGGTTTTGTCCCGGGCGGCATCAGCCTGCACAATCTGATGCTGGCCCACGGCCCAGACGCGCCTGGCTTCGAAAAGGCCTCGCGCTCGGAGCTGAAACCGGTCAAGCTCGACAACACGATGGCGTTCATGTTCGAGACCCGATTCCCGCAAATGCTGACCCGCTATGGCGCCGAACTCGAAACCCGGCAGGACAATTATATCGACTGCTGGTCCGACCTGAAGAAGCGTTTCAACGGCACGCCGGAGGGCGACTGGTCTTGAGGCCTGCGCGATGAGCGACCGGCTGGTGTGTCTCGGCTCCAAGGGCGGCCCGGCGCTGCGGCCGGGCGGGCCATGGCCGAGTTCGTCGCTGCTGGAACTTGGCGAGCGAACCATCGTCGTCGATTGCGGGTTGGGCGTCACGCGCGGCCTGGTCGATGTCGGCATCAGCCTCAAGGCGCTCGACCTGGTCTTCGTCACCCATCTGCACTCCGATCATGTGCTGGAACTGGGGCCGCTGCTTCACACCGCCTGGACGGCCGGGCTCGCCAGCCCGGTGACGCTGTTCGGACCGCCCGGCACCGGCCACTATTGGCGGCGCTTCTGCCAGGCGATGGAGTTCGACATCGAGATCCGCATCGTCGACGAAGGCAGGCCGGATGTTCGCGAGCTGGTTTCGATTGTGGAATTCGGCGAGGGCGAGATTCTTGCGCAGCGGGGCCTGAAAGTATCGGCACTGCGCGTCGATCATCCGCCGGTGACCGACTGTTTCGCGCTGCGCTTCGAGCATGGCGCACAAAGCATCGTTTTCTCGGCTGACACCGCTTTCTTTCCGCCGCTCGCCGGCTTTGCCAAGGATGCCGACATCCTCGTCCATGAGGCCATGCTGGAGGAGGGCATTGAGCGGCTGGTCGCCAGGACTGGCAATGGCGCACGGCTGAAAGAGCATCTGCTTGCCAGCCACTCATTTGCCGAGCAGGCAGGTCGCATCGCCAGCGATGCCGGGGTGAAGAGGCTGGTGCTCAACCACCTCATTCCGGCCGATGATGCCGCGATCGGCGAGGCCGACTGGGAGGCGGCCGTCAGGAAATCGTGGGCGGGTGACTTGACGATTGCCCGCGACGGCCTTGTTGTGAACTTAGACGGCGCCAAAGCCGCATCAGGAGAGGAAACCGCATGAAGCTTGCCACATTGAGGGACGGGACGCGCGACGGAAAGCTTGTCGTCGTCTCGCGCGACCTGACGCGCTTCACCGACGCCTCGTTCCTGGCGCGCACGCTGCAGGCGGCACTCGACGACTGGCAGCGGATTTCGCCGCACCTGGCGACGATCGCCGAATCGCTGGAGAACAATGCGGTGCCGTCGGCACGCTTCCATGAGCATGACGCCCATTCGCCGCTGCCGCGCGCCTATCAATGGGCCGATGGTTCTGCCTATGTGAACCACGTCGAGCTGGTGCGCAAAGCCCGCGGCGCCGAGATGCCGGCAAGCTTCTGGACCGATCCGCTGATCTACCAGGGTGGCTCGGATTCCTTCATCGCGCCGCGCGAGCCGATCCGCACGGCGGACGAAGCCTTCGGCATCGACATGGAGGCGGAAGTCTCCGTCATCGTCGACGATGTGCCGATGGGCGCCAGCCTCGACCAGGCGCGCGCCGCCATCCGGCTGGTCATGCTGGTCAATGATGTGACGTTGCGCGCGCTCACCGGACCCGAGCTCGCCAAGGGGTTTGGCTTCTTCCAGTCGAAGCCGTCCTCGGCTTTTTCGCCGGTGGCGGTGACGCCGGACGAACTCGGCGACGCCTGGGATGGCGGCAAGGTCAACCTGCCTCTGCTCGCCGACGTCAACGGCAAGCCGTTCGGCCGTGCCAATGCCGGCGTCGACATGACCTTCGACTTCCCGGCGCTGATTGCCCATGCCGCAAAGACACGGCCGCTGGTTGCCGGCACCATCATCGGCTCCGGCACCGTCTCCAACAAGCTGGATGGCGGGCCGGGCAAACCGGTGGCGGCCGGCGGCGCCGGCTATTCCTGCATCGCTGAACTGCGCATGATCGAGACCATTGAGTCTGGCGAGCCCAAGACGCCGTTCCTGCGCTTTGGCGATACAGTGCGTATCGAGATGAAGAATAAAAGCGGAAACTCGATCTTCGGCGCCATCGAGCAGAAGGTCGAGAAGTCCCAGGCATAAGAGGGGGCAATGCAATGACGGGCGAGGCGTTCTACCTGCTGGCCGGCGTCTGGGCGTTGGCCATTCTGGTGGTCTTCATCCAGGCGATCCGGCTGAGCTACCGCATCGAGGCGCGCTCGCCCGATCTGACCAACCACAGTGGCTACCCGCGCAAGGCGATGATGTTTCACACCATCACCAACACCAACGTGGCGCGCGACGAGGAGACACAGGCCATGCGCCGGCGCATGAACCGGCTGCTGCTGATCGTCGTCGCCGGCTTCGCGGTGATGGCGGCAGGCATTGGCCTGATCAGACGAATGAACGCGTGACCCTGCTCGAGCATTTCAGCCGCATGGCCGGCAACAATCTCTGGTCGAACGACCGGCTCTATCGCGCCGTGCTGCAGCTAAACCCCGGCGAATTCGAAGCCGAACGCACCAACTTCTTCCCGTCGATCAAGGCAACGCTCAACCACATCCTTGCGGTCGATCATCTCTATCTCGATTTTCTCGAAGAAGGCGGCGTCGGTGCGGCCGCCTATGACGACTACGTGCCGTTCGATGTGCCGCAGGCGCTGTTTGCCGCCCAGGTCGCAGCAGATCGACGCCTGATCGCCTTTTGCGAGAAGCTGTCGGAGGCGGATCTCGACCGTCAGGTCATCACCGACCGGCGCGAGGATGGCATGATCCCCGAAAAAATCGGCGACATTCTCGCCCATGTCTTCCTGCACGACATCCACCATCGCGGCCAGGTGCACGCGATGCTCTCCGGCACGTCAGTCGCGCCGCCGCAACTGGACGAGTTCTTGCTCGATTATGATTTGAAGGTGAGGAGGGAAGAGGTCGTGCGGCTGGGCCTCTGACCTTTATCTGGTGTACTCGTTCCATTCAGGGCCGAGTTTGTCGAAATCGTCAGAAATCCAAATCTTGCCCTTCAGGGCACCTATGCGCGACAACAAGTCTTCTCGAACTGGTGGCACGAGCCGCGCCGCGATCTTGCCGTGATGAGTGATGACTATCTCCTCGCCGGCCTCCGCGCGGCCGACGAGTTCCGATAGTTTGGCCTTTGCTTCGGTTATGGAGACGTTCACGGCTTGACCCTTGTGATCGAAATTTAGATCAAAGCCGATCGAGCCGCAAACGGGGTTTCAGGCCGCTTTCCCGTCGACCTTGATCACGCCGCGCTTGATCTGGTCCTGCTCGATCGACTCGAACAGCGCGCGGAAATTGCCTTCGCCAAAACCTTCGTCGCCCTTCCTCTGGATGAATTCGAAGAAGATCGGGCCGATCACGGTTTTGGAGAATATCTGCAGCAGGATCTTGGTCATGCCGCCGTCGACCACGCCTTCGCCGTCGATCAGGATGCCGTGCTTCTTCATCCGCTCGATCGGCTCGTCATGCCCGTTCACCCTGTTGTACGACATGTCGTAGTAGGTCTCCGGCGGACCGGGCATGAACTTCAGCCCATTGTCGGCAAGCTTGTCGGTGGCGGCGTAGATCTCGTCGGTGCCGACAGCGATATGCTGGATGCCTTCGCCATTGTACTTCTTCAGATACTCGGCGATCTGGCTGGTGTCGTCCTTGGACTCGTTCAGCGGGATACGGATCTTGCCGCAGGGCGAGGTGATGGCGCGGCTGACGAGGCCGGTGATCTTGCCGTCGATGTCGAAGAAATGGATCTGCTTGAAGCCGAACAATTCGCGATAAAAGTCCCACCATTTGTCCATCTGGCCGCGATAGACATTGTGGGTGAGGTGGTCGAGGAAATAGAAGCCGACGCCTTGGGGCCGCGGGTCGCGTTCGCCCAGCCACTCGAACTCGGCATCATAGGCCGAGCCCTTCTTGCCATAGGCTTCGATGAAATAGAGCAGTGAGCCGCCAATGCCGACAATGGCCGGCACGTCGAGCGCCTTGTCGTTGCCGTCGTAGGGCGTGGCGCCTTTCGATACCGCATGCTCGAACGCATGCTTTGCATCGACCACGCGCCAGGCCATCGAGGCGGCGCAGGGGCCGTGCTTGTCGACGAATTTCATCGCATGCGAGCCGGGCTCGGCATTGACGACATAGTTGATGTCGCCCTGGCGCCAGATGGTGATGTCCTTCGTGCGGTGCTTGGCCACCGCGACATAGCCCATGCGGGTGAACAGCTCGGCGAGCTTCTGCGGCTCCGCATGGGCGAACTCGACGAACTCGAAACCGTCGGTGCCGGCGGGGTTTTCCTTGCTGATCTTGGCGGGCGGGGCGTCGTGCGGAAAGGGACCCATGGCATTCCTCCAAACGGATGGTGGCCGCATCGGACCACGAGATGACGCATGATAGTGCGAAGCAACCGCACGGTGCTTGCATTCAAACGCTTGAAATGATCATCTCGTGCGCAATTCATGCATGATTGGAGATGAATCGATGAATGAAGCGCGCATCGATCAATTTGACCGCAAGATAATGGCTCTCTTGCAGGGCGACGCGCGGCTCACCAACAACGATCTCTCGGAGCGCGTGAACCTGTCGGCATCGCAATGCTCGCGCCGCCGCCAACGGCTGGAGGAGGACGGCTTCATCACGGGCTATCGCGCGGTGCTCGACCGCGACAAGCTTGGATTCTCGCTGGTCAACGTCATCTCGGTGACGCTCGCCACCCACAACCGCGACAATGCGCGGCGCTTCGGCGAATTGCTGGCGCGGCTGCCGGAAGTGCAGGAGGCGCACGCGCTGACCGGTGAGATGGACTACATCTTGAAAGTGGTGACCCCCGATCTGAAATCGCTGTCGGAATTCGTCAACGGCGTGCTGTTGCCGCACGACTCCGTGCAGCATGTAAAGACGGCGATCGTGCTGGAGACGCTGAAGGAGACCGGGGCGCTGCCGATCTAGTTTGAGAGAGTTTCAGTTGATACGTCGGCGGGACAGCACCCCCCTGGCCTGCCGGCCATCTCCCCCGCAAGGAGGGAGATCAGCAGCTTTGTCGACAGCGCTCATCCTGCAACGTCGGCGATTGGCGAAAAGCGAAGGCGACATCCGATCTCCCCCCTTGCGGGGGAGATGTCCGGCAGGACAGAGGGGGGTGTGAGGGATCGCCAGCGCCTCAGGATGCTCACCCCTTGGACTGCTGAATCAGCCCATAAAGATTGGTACACCGCGCGCCGGAGCGGCAATAGGCAAACACCGGGCCTTCGAGCGCGTCGAGCGCTTCGGCCTGGTCCTCGACATTCTCGGCCGTGATCTGGCCGCTGATTACCGGGATGTAGCGGAAGGCCAGCCCCGCGGCTTCGACCGCCGCCTTGACGCTGTCGGCCGAAGGCTGGTCGGGCTGCTCGTCATCCGGCCGGTTGCAGATCACGCTCTTGAAACCGGCTTCCTTGATGGCGGCGGCATCTTCGGGCTGGATCTGGCCCGAGACCGAATAGTCCTCGCTGATTTCGCGATATTCCATGGCTCTCATCCTCCAATCTGGTTTGGCGCAAAGTCTTGCCACTCTCACACGAGGTCGGCAATCCGCGCCGGAAAGAAATCCCTCGGCGCAGATAGACATTTGCGGTCTAAGATCCAACCCAGGCTCAAGAGGTTTCGCGCTGTTGGCCTTGCCCGGAGGCGGCAGCGACTCTAAACAGGCGCACCGACAAACGAAGGAACCATCCCATGAGCATTCGTCGCATCGATGTTGGCCCGCGCATGAGCCAGATCGTCATCCACGGCAACACCGTCTATCTCGCCGGCCAGGTCGGAACGCCCGGCGCCAGCGTTGGCGAACAGACCAGGTCGATCCTCGCATCTATCGACGAACTGCTGGCCAAGGCCGGCACCGACAAGACCAAGATCCTGCAGGCGATCATCTGGCTGGCCGATATGGGCACCTTCGCCGAGATGAACAAGGAATGGGACAAGTGGGTCCCGCAAGGCAACACGCCCGCCCGCGCCACGGGTGAGGCCAAGCTTGCAGGGCCGGAATATGTGGTCGAGATTATTGTTACGGCGGCGATTTAGAGCGCGGCGCCTTACCCTCCCCCTCGAGGGCATAGGCGCTAAGATAGCTTTGGCATGGACTGAAATTTGCGCTTTCGTGGTGGTTCGCGCCAGCGATATCGCAAGGCATGGAGATTTTGACGCAGGGCCGCCAAGGAAGGTTGAGTAAAGATGGTAGCGATCAGAGAGGCGACGATCTGGCGGGTGGCGCGCCACAGCAGCGGGCGCCCGTCGCTCAAGGGGGAGAGACACCCAACTCCTGCGAGAGGGGTTCGGTCACAAGCGCGATGAGGAAGTGTGCAAGGATCCAAGGCCTTGCGATCCTTGGGTCCTTGGCGGGAGGAGAGCGCAGCCCGATCAGGCTCTTCAGGCGCTTGAAGGCGAGTTCGATGCGCCAGCGCATGCGGTAG
>NZ_JAMYPC010000009.1:0-241388 GCF_040320155.1 Mesorhizobium sp. M0771
GCCAGGATCGCCTTGATGTGAGGCTGCTTCAGCGCATGGCGGATCAGCGCCGGCTGCTGGTCGGGCGGAAAGGCAAGGTCGACGATCTCGACCTCAGAATCCTCGATCAGCTGTTCCGGTGTGTCGTGGACGGTCGCAATGCTCCAGCGCTTCGCCACCTTCTCGGCGCTGGTCTTGGTGCGCGAGGCGATGGCGACGACTGGGAAACCGGCCTGCGCATAGGCGGCAAGATGGCATTCGGCCATGATCATGCCGGCGCCGATGCAACCGATCCGGTATTCGCTGGTGCGAACCCTCACATCCGGCTCGAAACCCTGGCCTGCCATCCATTCCTCCCTTGGACGACAGGATATAACGCCATGGCCGGCCCATCAGCCAAGGTCCGCTCCATCAATTCCCATCAGAACCATGCCGGGGTGACGGTGCGAACTAGTTTGCGGCAATCAGCACGGTGCTTTCCGGCGACCAGCTGAGCATTACATTCTGGCCCTCGGCCAGCCGGTCACTGCCGGTATTCTGGACGATGACTTTCAACGTCTGGCCGGCACGCTCGACGAAATAGGTGCTGTTGTTGCCGGCGAAAATGCGCTTGGAGATCTGGCCCTTCAGAGCGTTGGCATTGGCCGCATCCGCAACCCCGGCATCGGTCGCGATGCGAATGCGTTCGGGACGCACGGCGCAGCTGGCCTTCGTACCGGCGGCAAGCCGATCACCCACCCCGGCGGCGATCGCCGTGCCGTCAGGCAGCCGGATGCCGTTGCCGGTCGCATCGCCGCGAAAAATGTTTGCGTCGCCAAGGAAGGTGGCGGCGAATTCGCTCTTCGGCCGGTCGTAGATTTCCTCCGGCGGCCCTTCCTGCACGAGCCTGCCGTCCCGCAATATGCCGATGCGGTCGCTCATCGTCAGCGCCTCTTCCTGGTCGTGGGTGACGAAGATGGTGGTGATGCCGATCTCGCGCTGGATGCGCTTCAGCTCGATCTGCATGTCGACGCGCAGCGCCTTGTCGAGCGCGCCGAGCGGCTCGTCGAGCAACAGCACGCGCGGCTTGGTGACGATGGCGCGCGCCAGCGCCACACGCTGGCGTTGGCCGCCGGAGAGCTGGTGCGGCCGGCGCTCGCCGAGCTTGCCGAGCTGAACCAGATCGAGCGCGCGCTGCACTTCGGTGGCGATCGTCGCTTTCGTTTCGCCGCGCACCGACAGGCCGAAAGCGACATTATCGGCGACGCTCATATTGGGAAACAGCGCATAGTTCTGGAACACCATGCCGATGCGCCGCTTTTCGACCGGCACCCGTTCGACGCTCTCGCCGCCAATGGCGATGCGGCCGGAGTCGGGAAAGTCGAAGCCGGCGATTTGCCTGAGCAGCGTGGTCTTGCCGCTGCCCGAGGGGCCAAGCAGCCCATAGAAACCGCCATCGGCGAAATCGATGGAGACGTGGTCCAGCGCCTTGTGCGCGCCAAAACTGCGGGAGACGTTCGATACCTGCACGCCGGCCATTATTTCTCTCCGCCGAATTTGAAGAAGCGCGCCGTGAACAGCATCAGCGCCATCGACACGACAATGATGATGGTCGAGACCGCGTTGATCTCGGGCGTGAACCCCTTGCGGATCGCGGCGTAGATTTCGACCGGCAGCGTCGTCTGCCCCGGCGTCGCCAGGAAGTAGGAGACGACAAACTGGTCGAACGACACGGCAAATGCGAACAAGCCGCCGGCAATGACGCCGGGCATGATCCACGGCAGCGTCACACGCGCGGTCACCTGCCACTGGTTGGCGCCGAGCGAGCGCGCCGCCTCTTCCAGCTCCGGTGCAAAAGTCTGCAGCCGGGCCGAGACGACGACGATGACATAGGGCAGCGCCAGCGCCACATGGCCGAGCAGGATGGCTAACAGGCCGCGGCCAATGCCGACGCCGAAGAAGAAGATCAGCATCGCCGTGCCGGTGATCAGCCACGGAATGGCGATCGGCGGAAACAGCAGCGCCTGCAGCAATTTCTTGCCGCGGAAGTCGTAGCGGAAGAGCGCCAGCGAAGCGGCCGAGCCAAGCACCACTGAGATGAGCGTGGTGATGACCGCGATCTCGAGGCTGTTCCAGGTCGCCGCGATCAGCTGGTCGTTCTGCCAGAGCGAGGCATACCATTCCGTCGTCCATTCGAACGGCAATTGGTAGAAGGGCGAGACGTTGAACGACATCAGCGCCATGATGATGATCGGCAGATAGAGGAAGACGAGCAGCAGTCCGATGTAGAAGCGGCCTAGTCCTTCGATTATGCGGGTCGTCATCATCAAGCAGCCCTCCGCAGCACCGGCGAGGCAACCGCCAGGATCACCAGCACCACCGCCAGCAGGATGAAGGAAAGCGCCGCCCCCAGCGGCCAGTTGAAGACGGCGACGAACTGGTCCTCGATCACCGTGCCATAGAACGTGCCGGTGCGGCCGCCGAGAATGCGCGGCTCCATGAACGAGCCGACGACCGGCACGAAGATCAGTGCCGCACCTGCCACCAGGCCGGGCATAGACAGCGGGATGATCACCCGCTTCAGCACCTGCAGCCGCGAGGCGCCCAGCGAACGTCCGGCCTCGATCAGCGAGTCGTCGATGGCCTGCAAAGTGAGGTAACAGGTCAGCACCATGTAGGGCACGTAGGAGTGCACCAGGCCGATGATGACTGCGGGGTAGGAATACATCAGGTCGATGTTGATATTGAACGGCAGCACGGCGTTGAGCGCCGTGTCGAGGATGCCGCCCTCGCGCAGCACCATCGCCCAGGAGAAGATGCGCACCAGCCCGTTCGACCAGAACGGCAGGATGACCAGCAGGAAGATCGCCTCGCGGCTGCGCCCCTTCAGCACCTTGGCCAACACATAGGCTGCGGGATAACCGATGACGACGCACCACAAAGTCACTTCGAGGCCGAGCCGCAGCGAAGCGAGCAGCAGCGTCAGGTACAGGCTCTGCGAGAAGAAGGCGGCGTAATTGCCAAGGGTCAAGGCCCACGGCTTTCCCGACAGCGGCAGGTCGGTCATGAAGGAGAAGAACACCATGGCCGAGAGCGGCAGGAAGATCGCCACCGTCAGCCAGAGATAGGCCGGCGCCAGCAGCGGCAGGGCCGATCTCAGCCCGCTGCGCGACGCGACCGCACCCTGTACCGCCATGATACCCTCCTCCCCAGGATTGAAGGGCCAGCCGGCGCCAACCGCCGGCTGGTCCGGACGTGAGCGTTACTTCACGTCGACTTTGAGCTGCTGCCACAGCGCCAGATAGGCCTCGCGCTGCGCGTCGGTGATCGGCGCCTGGAACTGGATGCGCTTGGCCACCTCGGGATCGCCCATCACCTTGCGGTTGAAGGAGTCTTCAGGCAGCGCTTCCACCGCCTTGGTGTTGGCCGACACCGGAGCGCCGACCTTGGTGACCCATTCGACATAGAATTTCGGATCGATCATCCAGTTGATGAAGGCCTGCGCACCTTCGACATTCTTCGAGCCCACCGGGATCGAGAACGCGTCGAGCCAGGCGACGGCGCCTTCCTGCGGAACGACCAGCGAGACCGGCAGCTTGAAGTGGGTCTTGGCGCGATCGGCCGAGCCGCTCCAATAGGTGCCGATGTCGATCTGGTTGGAGGCGACCATCTGGTTCCAGTCGTTCTCCGAACTCCAGAACGTCTTGATCTGCGGCATCAGCGAGGTCAGCTTCGCCTTGACCGCTTCCATATCCTTGATGTCGTTGATATTCTGACCGGTGGCGATGGCGCCGAACTGCACCGCTTCGACAGCGTCGTCGCGAATGACGACCCGGCCCTTATGCGCTGGGTCCCACATTTCGGCGATCGAGGTCGGTGGCTTGTCGAAGGACTTTTCGTTGATTGCCAGCGCCGTCAGGCCCCACACCCACGGCACGCCATAGACCTTGCCGTCATGGTCGAGCATCGGCGATTGCGCCTTGTCCTTGCTGATGTCGGCATAGTTCGGCAGCTTCGAGACATCGATCGGCTGGATCAGCTTTTCCGCCATCGCCTGATCGTTGAAGGCGGCGTTGATCATGACCACGTCATAGAGGCCCGGATTGGTGCGGATCTTGGTCAGCATTTCCTGTTCGGAATTGAAGAAGTCGTTGACGACCTTGTTGCTGGTCGCCTTTTCGAAGGCTTCGATCGCCCACGGCTCGTCAGCGCCGTAGCCCTTCCAGTTGAGCACATGCACTTCGGCGGCACTGGCGGCCAGCGTGAGCGCGGAGGTGATGACGGCGGTCGCCGTCAGCAGGGCAGTCAGTCTTGGCATGCGCATGTTCGTTCCTCTCTTGTTTGCCCGCTTGGCGGGTCAGGCTGTCTGATGGGCCTTCTGGTTCTGGCCCGGCTCGCCCGTGGCGGCCTGGCTCAGGAAAGTCTGGATCTCGCTGTCGGTCGGCGCCGATGAGCCGCCATGGCGGGTGACGGAAAGTGCTGCCGCCGCATTGGCATAGCGCGCCGCCTCGAAGGGATGCACGCCGCGCGAGAGTGCACTGACGAAACCGCCGATATGGGTGTCGCCGGCGCCATTGGTGTCGATGGCATCGACCTTGAAGCCGGCAATGGTCTGCGTCTCGCCATTGACCAACCTCACGAAACAGCCCTTGGCGCCGGCGCGGATAACGACGCCTTCGGCCTTTGGGCAGTGGTCGGCGAGCAGCCGGGCGGCGAGTGCCTCGACATCGCCTTGCCCAGCGATCTCGACCGCTTCCGTCATGTTGCAGCTCAGCCATGTCGTACGGGCAAGCACCCGCGAAAGGATGGGACGTGGGATATCCGCGATGACCGGCGTTGGATCGAAAACGAAGGGAATGTTTTCTGGCAGCGCCTCGATCCAGTCGGTCAGCGCGTCGCGGCTGCCGGAATAGCTCAGCGTATAGCCCGACGTGAACACCCAATCATCAGGCGCGACCACCACGGGCCTCATCATCTCGAGGCTGAGAAAGCTCTCCGCACCGGGCCACGACACGAAGGTGCGCTCGGCATCGCCGGAGATCATGGCGACGCAATTGCCGCTGTCCATGACCGGCGATGGCGACGTCAGCGTTATGATGCCTTCGGCCGCAAACGCGGCGCGCAAGAAATCGCCATTCGGTCCGCTGCCGAGCTGGCCGCCGAACACAACCGTCATGCCGGTGCGGCTGGCCGCGACCATCATGTTGAAGCCGCCGCCGGCGACCTGCGCAAAGCTCGACGCGGTCTTCTCGCAGCCCGGCGCCGGCAAGGCGTCGATGCGGTAGACATAGTCGACGACGGCGCTGCCGATATGGACCAGACGCCCACTCATGCCGCGGCATCCTTGCTGGCCTTTGCCGTGCGCGCCGCGACGAGGTCTTCGGCAAGCGAGCGCACCTCCCCCATATCTATGCCGACGAGCCCGGCAATGTGTTGTTGCGGCAGTTGCGAAAAGCCGACGCAGGCGCCGGCCATGCCTGAGGCAATCGCGCCGATCGTGTCGGTGTCGCCGCCGAGATTGGCGCTGATGATTGCCGCTTGCCAGGGATCGCCCTGCGCGACTTCAAGCACGGCGAAAGCTGCCGGCACGGACTCCTGGCTGGCCACACCGGTGCCGACGAGATCGGTGATGAGCCCGATCGCATCCCGCGTGGTCTTGCCGCGCACGAGCTCCTGCGCCCAGGCGATACGCGCGGCGATATCGCCACCAGTCACCCAATGTCCGAGCCGGGCGCCTCGCCGCGCGGCTGCTACCGCGCTGTCGGAAGCGGCACGCCAGTCGCCACCGGCGACGCCGTGGCTGGCGGCGGCGGCAACTGCTGCGGCCGAAGCGATGGCGATCGAGGTGTTGTGCGTGGCACGGCAAGTTTCGGCCACCTTGGCGACGAAAGCGTCGAGCGGTTCCAGCGGCATCATGATGCCGACCGGCGCGATGCGCATGGCCGCGCCATTGGTGTCGCCGCGGCTTCCCGCCTCTTCCGCCGGCACGCCGTCATTGATGGCGTCGATGGCGCGTTTGGTCGACGGTCCCAGCAGATCGTAGCTGCCGCGCGCCTTGACCTCGCGCTCCCAGTCGAGCAGCGCGTTGACCCAGCGCGCATGGTCGAAGCGGTCGCCGGATTCGACCAGAATGCGGCCGAGCAGCAGCGCCTGTTCGGTGTCGTCGGTGACGGTGCCGGCCACGAGCCCCTTCGACACCGGATGGTCGGCGAAGGGCGCCACGAAATCCTCGACATGGCCGTATAGCTCGGCGATCCGCGCCGGCGACAGAAGCTGTGTCGGCATGCCGAGCGCATCGCCCAGCGCGCCCCCGACAAGCGCGCCCATGGCGCGATCGAGAATGGTGCTGTCTGGCATCGCTCAAAACCTCATATGCAGCGCGAAATGCGCCGGGTTGAGCAGGCTGGTGACATATTCGATCGGCCGGTCGTCAGCCGCACGCGTCAGCCGGCGTCCGCGCAGGAACGGCGTGCCTTGCGGGCAGCCGAGGATGGCGGCGTCTTCGGCGTTGAGCATCTCGATGCCGACCCATTCCTCGCCATGGTCTGGAATGAGACCGGCGGCTCGCAGCGTCTGGTGGAGCGAGCCTTCGCGCAGACCACGCAGCGGCACGTCCTCCAGTTCGGGCGACAGCGGCAGGCGGCTGCGTTCGATGGAGATCGCATGGCCGTCGCTGGCATTGGTGCGCACCCGGTCGACGGCGATGAAGAACGGGCTTTCGATGCCAAGCAGCGCGGCAAGATCGGCATCCTCGATCACTTCAAGCCGCAGCGTCCGGGTCTCGGCATTGGCGCCGGCATTGGCAAGCGCCCGCGACCAGCCAATGCTGTCATCGACCGGCTTGCCGTCGAAAGTGACGAAGGAGCCGATGCCGACCTTGGTGGTGATCAGCCCACGGCTGGACAGCTCCTCGAGGCCCTTGCGGACCGTGTTGCGGCTGACGGAAAAGCGCTGGACGAGTTCGTTCTCGCTTTGCAGGCGGTCGCCGAAGCCAAGCACGCCGGAGCGGATCTCATGTTCGAGAACGGTGGCGATCTGCTCGGGCTTGCCCGTGCCGGGAGACAGTTGAACCGCGCGCCGCTTCATAAGGGTACCTGTTCAATAAACCTGTATAGTCCTGTTCAATACTGGAGTTGAAGGGCGACGTCAACGATATATTTGGATTCACGCATATGCGTTGTGCTCAGGTGCCCCAGGGCATCGTTTGTTCGCATGGCGACGCTAACCGCGTAGGGCGTCCCGTCTCCGAGACAGAGCGGGGGCAGCGCTTCCCTCAGGCGATTAGCCTTGCGCTCACACGAAGAAAAATTCCTCAATCTGTTGCTTGGCCGTCCGCAGCGCTGGCAGGATATCCCGCTCCATCGCCTCGACGGAGAACCGCGCCGACTGCGCCGAGACGTTGATCGCCGCCACGGTCTTGCCTGCGCGGTCACAGATAGGCACCGCGATCGAGCGCAGGCCAAGCTCCAGCTCTTCATCGACGACGGCAAAGCCATCCACCCTCGCCGCGTCGATGGCCTTGGCCAGCGCGGCGCGGCTGGTGATCGTCTTCGGCGTGCGCCGTTCGATCCTCGCCTCTGCAAGCAAGGCCTTCAGTTCATCCGCGCCCAGCCCCGCAAGCAGGACGCGCCCCATCGAGGTGCAATGCGCCGGCAGCCTGGTGCCGACATCGAGCGAAACGCTGAGGATGCGGCGGCCAGGAATGCGCGCGACATAGACGACTTCCTCGCCCGACAGCACCGCCGCGTTACAGGCCTCGTCGAATTGGCCCGCGACGTCGCGCATGATGGATGCCGCGAATGTCCACAGCGAGGCGCCGCCGAGCCAAGAGCGCACGATGGCGAGCAGGCGCGGCGACAGCGAAAACTGCCGGCCGGATTGCGTGGCATAGCCGGTGGCGGTCAGCGTCAGCAGGAAGCGACGCGCGCCGGCGCGGGTCAGCCCCGCCTCCTCCGCCATTTCGGTCAGCGTCATCCCGGCCGGATGCCGGGCCAGTATCTCCATGACTGCAAGGCCGCGCTCCAGCGAGCCGACATGGTCGCGCGTCTTTGCCTTGTCCTCCATGCGGCCTCCGCAAGACAATGCGCCGCCTTGACTCGTTTCGGCGGCGCGATGTAAAAATATCTCATACAAAACAAATGTTCGCAATACGAACTTTTTGAACTTCGGAGTTCTTGGCGATGGTCAATTTCCTGCCGCTCAAACAGGCCGTGGCTGAGAACCTGCATGATGGCGATACGGTCGCCTTCGAAGGCTTCACGCATCTGATCCCGACGGCGGCGGCGCATGAGGCCATCCGCCAGGGCTTTCGCGACCTGACGCTCATCCGCATGACCCCCGACCTGATCTACGACCAGATGATCGGCATGGGCATGGCCAAGAAGATCATCTTCTCCTATGTCGGCAATCCCGGCGTCGGCCTGCTGCGCCGCGCCCGCGACGCCATCGAGAACGGCTTCCCCCGGTCGATCGAGATCGAGGAGCACAGCCATGCCGGCATGGCCAACGCCTACGAGGCGGGAGCTGCCGGCCTGCCTTGCGCGGTGTTCCGCGGCTATCGCGGCGCCGGGCTGGCGGCAGTCAATCCCAACATCCGCTCGGTCACCTGCCCGTTCACCGGCGAGGTGCTTGCCGCCGTTCCTTCCATCCGCCCGGACGTGACCTTCATCCACGCTCAGAAGACCGACAAAAAAGGCAATGTTCTGGTCGAAGGCATTATCGGCATCCAGAAGGAAGCGGTGCTCGCGGCCAAGCGCGCCGTGGTGACGGTAGAGGAAGTCGTCGACAATTTCGACGACCTGCATCCCAACCTCACCGTGCTGCCGCGCTGGACCATCGCTGCGATCTCGGTGGTATCAGGCGGTTCGCATCCCTCCTACGCGCACGGCTACTATGCCAGGGACAACGCCGCCTATCTCGAATGGGACGACATCGCCGCCGACCGTGAAAAATTCCAGACCTGGATGCAGGCCAATGTCCTCGATCGCACGGCGGACGATTTCGCCGGCCGCGTAAAGCATCTGAGGAGCGCGGGATGAGCGGCTTTACTCCCAATGAGATGATGACGATTGCCGCCAGCCGAGCCCTGAAAAACGACGATGTCTGCTTCGTCGGCATTGGCGCGCCGTCAGCCGCCTGCAACGTCGCGCGACTGACGCATGCGCCCGACATCACGCTGATCTATGAAAGCGGCACCATCGGCACCGCGCCCGATGTTTTGCCGCTGTCGATCGGTGACGGCGAACTTTGCGACACCGCCGTCACGACCGTCTCGGTGCCGGAGATGTTTCGTTACTGGCTGCAGGGCGGCCGCATTTCGATCGGTTTCCTCGGTGCCGCCCAGTTCGACAAGTTCGGCAACATCAACACCACCATCATCGGCGACTATGCGCATCCCAAGACCCGCCTGCCCGGCGGCGGCGGCGCGCCGGAGATCGCCACCTCGTCGAAGGAGATCTACATCACCATGGCGCAGTCCAAGCGCGGCATGGTCGAGAAGATCGACTTCTTCACCTCCTTCGGCCATGGCGATGGCGGCGACCATCGCCAGCGCCTCGGCATCGAGACATCAGGGCCGACGCTGCTGATCACCGACCTTGCCATCTGGAAGCCAGATCCGGTGAGCAAGGAATTCACCGTGGTGTCGTTGCATCCCGGCGCAACGCGGCAGCAGGTGCAGGACAGCTGTGGCTGGATCGTAAAGTTCGCCGAGGCGCTTGACGAAACGCCGGCGCCGACGGAACTCGAGCTGACGACATTGCGCGACCTGCAGGCCCGCACCAAGGCGGCGCATGAGGGAAGCGGTAAAGAAAAGGCCGCATGACATGACCGAGGCATTCATCTGCGATTACATCCGCACCCCGATCGGCCGATTCGGCGGCTCGCTGTCGTCGGTGCGGGCCGACGATCTTGGCGCCATCCCGCTGAAGGCGCTGGTCGAGCGCAATGCCGGCATCGACTGGCAGGCTGTCGACGACGTCGTCTATGGCTGCGCCAATCAGGCCGGCGAGGACAACCGCAATGTAGCCCGCATGTCGCTGCTCCTGGCCGAACTGCCGAAGGAAATTTCAGGCTCGACCGTCAATCGCCTCTGCGGTTCCGGCATGGATGCGCTCACCATTGCCGCCCGCGCCATCAAGGCGGGCGAAGCCGAGTTGATGATCGCCGGCGGCGTCGAATCGATGAGCCGCGCCCCCTTCGTCATGCCCAAGGCCGAGACAGCCTTTTCGCGCCACGCCGAGATCCACGACACCACGATTGGCTGGCGCTTCATCAACCCGCTGATGAAGAAACACTATGGCGTCGATTCCATGCCGGAGACCGGCGAGAACGTCGCCGAGGATTTTTCAGTGTCGCGCGCCGACCAGGACGCCTTTGCCGTGCGCAGCCAGGACAAGGCCGTCGCGGCACAGGCCAATGGCCGGCTGGCGAAGGAGATCACCCCGGTGACGGTCCCACAGAAAAAGGGCGATGCGATTATCGTATCGAAGGATGAGCATCCCCGCGCCGGCACCACGGTCGAGTCGCTGGCCAAATTGCCGACGCCGTTCCGCCAGGGCGGCACCGTCACCGCCGGCAACGCGTCCGGCGTCAATGACGGCGCGGCAGCGCTGATCATCGCCTCCGAAGCGGCTGTGAAAAAATACGGCCTGACGCCGATCGCCCGCGTCCTCGGCGGCGCTGCTGCCGGCGTGGCGCCACGCATCATGGGCATCGGCCCTGCCCCGGCGACACAAAAGCTCTGCGCCCGCCTCGGCCTGACACCGCACCAATTCGATGTCATCGAACTCAACGAAGCCTTCGCCTCCCAAGGGATCGCCGTGCTCCGTCAACTCGGCATCTCCGAGAATGCGGAGCACGTCAATCCGAATGGCGGCGCCATCGCGCTTGGTCATCCCTTGGGCATGTCGGGCGCGCGTATCACTGGCACCGCGGCACTGGAACTGCGCGAGCGCAGCGCCCGCTATGCGCTGGCCACCATGTGCATCGGCGTCGGCCAGGGCATCGCGGTGGCGCTCGAACGGGTTTGAGTTTGCACCGCCCTTAATAGGGCAAACCGACATAGTTTTCAGCCAGCGCGGTCGACGCCGCTTGCGAATGCACGAGATAGTCGAGCTCGGCTTCCTGGATGCGTTGGCCGAACTCGCCCGTATCAGGAAAGCGGTGCAACATCGTCGTCATCCACCAGGAGAAGCGTACCGCCTTCCAGACCCGCGCCAGCGCCTTGGCCGAATAGGCGTCAAGCCCGGCCTGCGATTTGTCCACATAGAATTCGCGAAGTCCGGCAAAGAGATAGCGCACGTCGCTGGCAGCGAGGTTGAGCCCTTTGGCGCCGGTCGGGGGCACGATATGGGCGGCGTCGCCGACCAGGAACAGCCGGCCGAAGCGCATCGGCTCGGCAACGAAGGAGCGCAGCGGCGCGATCGACTTTTCGAAGGACGGCCCGGTAACAACGGCGGCGGCAGTCTGCTCGGGCAGGCGACGGCGCAACTCATCCCAGAAGCGGTCGTCGCTCCAGGCCTCGACGCTCTCATCAACCGGAACCTGCACATAGTAGCGGCTGCGATGCGTCGACCGCATCGAGCACAGCGCAAAGCCCCGCTCATGGTTGGCGTAGACCAGTTCGTGATCGGCCGGCGGCACTTCGGCCAGCACGCCGAGCCAGCCGAAGGGATAGGTTCGCTCGAAGGTTTTCAGCGCCCGCCCAGGCGCCGATTTGCGGCTAGCGCCGTGATAGCCGTCGCAGCCGGCGATGAAGTCGCAGTCGATGCAATGGCTGACGCCGTCCTTGTCGTAGGTGACGTAGGGCGCTTCGCCATCGAAACCATGCAGCGCGACGTTGGCCGCCTCATAGACGGTGGTCAGCCCCGCCGCCTCGCGCTTGTCCATCAGGTCGTGTGTCACCTCGGTCTGGCCATAGACGGTGACGTGTTTTCCGCCGGTCAGCGCTGTGAGATCGAGCCGATGCAGGCTGCCGCCGAAGGCAAGCGAGATGCCGGCATGCAGCAGGCCCTCGGCATGCAGCCTTGCAGCTGCGCCCGCCTCTTCGAGCAACTCGACGGTGCCTTGTTCGAGCACCCCTGCCCGCACCCGGCCAAGCACATGCTCCCGGCTCGAACGTTCGAGGATCACCGTCTCGACGCCAATGGTGCCGAGAAGCTGGCCAAGCAGCAGCCCGGACGGTCCGGAGCCGACAATGACAATCCGGGTGCGCATCAGTGTCCCAGGCTTTCGATCTGTCCGGCGAGTTCGGCGGCGAGCCGTAGCGCAGCCGCCGTCGCAACCGCCATCTGCGGCAAGAGCAGCCATTCCAGCGTCCAGGCAGCACCGGAGCGCTCCTGCTCATGCACCAGCGCCTGATGCATGCCGGAAAGCTGGGTGGCGTTGAAGCGCGCCAGCGTCACCAGCACTTCCGCCTTCACCGGGTTCTGCTTGTGCGGCATGGCCGACGAGCCGCCGCCGCCGGACAGCTTGATGTCGGTTCCATCTTGCGCCATCAGCGCAATGTCCTGGCCGAACTTGCCGAGGCTGCCGGTGATGAGCGATAGTAGCCCGGCGAATTCGGCCAGCGCATCCCGCTGGCTGTGCCATTGCGGCGCGTCGCCAAGGCCGAGCTTTGCGGCAAGGGCCGCGCGCACGGCAGGTCCTTTGTCGCCCAGCTTCTCCAGCGTGCCGGCGGCGCCGCCAAACTGCACCACGATCAGACGCTTGGATTGCTCCGACAGTCTCTGCTGATGCCGTTGCAGCGGCGTGCGCCACACCGCCACGCGGTCCGACGCCTGAATTGGGATCGCCGGCTGCATGCGCGTCATCGCTGTCAATGCACGGCTGCCAAAACGTTCTTCCAGCCCCACCAGCCGCAGAATGTTTTCAGTCAGCAGCAGGTCGAGATGTTCAATGAGCCGGCGCAGCCGAAGCACCAGGCCAGTGTCGATGACGTCCTGGCTGGTTGCGCCGAAATGCACGCCGGCGTCGTGCGGCGCCCCGACCGCTGCCTTCAACTGGCGCACCAGTTCGGGCACGATCACGCCATCCTTCGCCACACCGGCCCGCAGCCGCGCGGTGTCCGGCTTGTATGACAACAGGACAGGTACAATCGCCGCGGCGGCATCCGTGCCGATAGTCCCGCTTTCGGCTTCCGCTTGCGCCAGCGCGCGCTCGAAATCGAGCATGGCGGCGATTTCCGCATCCACCGAAAAATGCCGAGCCGCCTCCTCGTCGCCGAGCAGGCCGGAGAGCAGCGGATGGTCGAAGGGCGATACGGTCATGTCATTGGTTTCCTGACCGTCAGCTGTCGAAGAAGACCGTTTCCTTCTCCCCTTGGAGATGGACGTCGAAAATATAGTTGTCGCCTTGCCGCTCGGCGATCAGCGTCGGCACGCGCACCTTGTGCTCGATGCGGGCCAGGATCGGATCCTCGGCATTGGCCTTGGCCTCGTCGGAGAAATAGAGCCGCGTGTGGAGGCCGATATTGATGCCGCGGGCGACGATCCACAGGCTGATATGCGGCGCCATCAGCCGGCCGTCGCCATACGGCACGCGTCCCGGCTTGATCGTCTGAAAACTGCACAGGCCGGTTTCCATGTCGGTCGGCTGACGGCCCCAGCCCTGAAAATCCGGATCGGCATCGCCGCGCAATTCGGCCGGCGAATTGTAGAAGCCATTGGCATCCGCTTGCCAGATTTCGATCAAGGCATCCCTGAGCGGCGTGCCGGTGCCGTCGAGCACGCGGATGCGCAAACCGATGCGCTCGCCCTTGGTCTTGTCGTTGAGCATCGTCGCGCCGAGGTCTGTCGGATAGACGCCGCCGATACCACCGAAATTCGGCGTCAGCCCGATATGCACGTAGGGCCCGGCGGTCTGCGACGGGCTCTCCTTCAGCCGGGTCAGCGATTGCGCCATCAATTGCCCTCCGGCCGGTTTTCGAACAGCGCGGCGCGGCGCCCGCGCAGCACGATGTCGAACTTGTAGGCGCGCGCGTCGAACGGGATCGTCGCCTGCATGTCGAGCGCCGCGACCAGCGTCTCAACGGCCGCCTTGTCACGGATACCGCGCACGATCGGGCACCGCCAGATCAGCGGGTCGCCCTCGAAATACATCTGCGTGATCAGCCGCTGTGCGAAGCCGTGGCCGAACACCGAGAAATGGATGTGCGATGGCCGCCAGTCATTGGGCCCGTTCGGCCAGGGATAGGGACCGGGCTTCACCGTGCGAAAGGCATAGCCGCCATCGGCATCGGTGATGGTGCGGCCGCAGCCGCCGAAATTCGGATCGAGCGGCGCGAGATAGCCGTCCTTCTTGTGGCGGTAACGGCCGCCTGAATTGGCCTGCCAGAATTCGAGCAGCGCGCCGGAGACGCCCTGGCCGCGCTCGTCGAGCACGCGGCCATAGACGATGATACGCTCGCCGATTGCGCTCTCGCCGGGCTTGGCGAAGTTGTGGATCAGGTCATTGTCGAGTTCGCCGAGCATGGCGTGGCCGAACACCGGACCGGTGATTTCGGACGCCGTGTTGTCGAAGGCCAGCAGCGCCTTTTGCGGCGAGCGCAACACCGACGTCTTGTAGTCGGGCGTCAGCGCCGGCGGATGCCAGCCACGGTCGCGCTGGAAGAAGGCTCCGCTCTCGGGCCTGCGGTTCGAGCCGGCATCAGCTGGCATGGCCAGCCCTGCTTCCGTCCATTTCCGAAAACACCTCCTTGGCGATCCTGAAGGCGCGGTTGGCGGCCGGCACGCCGGCATAGATCGCGACATGCAGGAACGCTTCGCAGATATCGTCGCGCGACGCACCGGTGTTGGCGGTGGCGCGCACATGCATGGCGACCTCTTCATCATGGCCAAGGGCGGCCAGCAGTGCCAGCGTCACGATCGAGCGTTCGCGCCTGCTGAAGCCCGGACGCGCCCACACAGTGCCCCAGGCTGCCTCGGTGATCAGCTCCTGGAACGGCCGGTCGAAATCGGTGACGGCATCCTCGCTGCGATCAACATGCGGGTCGCCGAGCACCGAGCGCCTGACGGTCAGCCCGGTCTGATATCTGGTTTCGTTTTTGGGCAGTTCATCCATGGGTCTGCTTTCTCAGGGGAAGCGCCGCGACGAAATCGCGGATCAGGGTGGTCAGCGCCTTGGGCTGTTCGACGCAAGGGATGTGCGCGGCGTCACGAATGATTTCGAAATGTGCGCCTGGGATCAGATCGGCCAGCCAGCGGACGAGATCCGGCGGCGTCGAGCCGTCCTGGTCGCCAACGACGCAAAGCGTGGGTACCGCGATCCCCTGCGCGGCCTCGGTGAAATCGGCATCGCGCACCGCGGCGCAGGTGCCGACATAGCCGGCGACGGCTTGCCGGGTCATCATGTTCCAGTAGCCGTCGAGCTCGGCGACACGGTCCGCGTGGAAGGCAGGCGTAAACCACATTTTGAGCACGGCATCGGCGATGGCCTGGATACCTTTGCTTTCGACCGTTTCGATGCGGGTGTTCCAGCTGTCGGCCGTGCCGATCTTGTGGGCGGTGTCGCACAGGATGAGGCCGTCGACGATTTCGGGGCGCCGGGCATAAAACCCTTGCGCAATCAGGCCGCCCACCGACAGGCCGCACAGCACCGCATTGTTCAGTTCGAAATGATCGATCAGGCCCGACAGATCATCGACATGCTCGTCGATCGAGCTGACGCCACCAATGTCGGACAGGCCATGGCCGCGCTTGTCGTAGACCAACACAGGCATTTCGCCACCCAGTTCGGACAACACCTCGTCCCAGACGCGGAAGTCGGTGCCCAGCGAATTGATGAACACGATCGGCCGCGCATTTCCCTTCGCCTTGATATGGCGATGGTGCAGCGTGATGCCGCCAATGTTGACGAATGGCACGATTTCGATCCTCCGTGTTCACATTGCACAAGGCATTTGGTTTGGTAAAATGATATTTTACGCCGTTTCATTAACTGCTAGGTTATGAGAACATGTCCGAAAGCCGCATAAGGTTCCGTCACCTGCAGGCATTCCTTGAGGTAGCGCGGCAAGGCAGCGTGGCGAGGGCGGCCGACTTTCTCCATGTCAGCCCACCGGCCGTGACCAAGACGTTGCGCGAATTGGAGGAGGCGCTTGGCATCGCTGTCGTCGAACGCGACGGCCGCGGCATCAGGGTGACACGGCTTGGCGAAATCTTTCTCGGCCATGCCGGCACGGCGATCACGGCACTGAAGCGCGGCGTCGATTCCGTCCGCCAGGACGGCGCCATCAACCGGCATCCGATCCGCATCGGCGCGCTCCCGACAGTGTCGGCCAAGGTGATGCCACGCGCCATAAGCCTGTTCCTGAGTGAAAATACCGGTGCTGCGATCAAGATCGTCACCGGCGAGAACGCGGTCCTGCTGGAACAGTTGCGCGTCGGTGCGCTCGATCTCGTCGTCGGCCGGCTTGCGGCGCCGGAAAACATGACCGGCTTCTTCTTCGAGCATCTCTATTCCGAACCGGTGCTGTTCGTGGTGAGGGCCGGCCATCCGCTGCTGCAGCCGGGCCAGGACATCTTCGCCCGGCTCGATGAATTCCCGGTGCTGATGCCGACGCGGGAGTCGGTCATCCGCCCCTTCGTCGACCGCCTGTTCATCACCAACGGCATGACGGCGCCTGCGACCGAGATCGAGACCGTCTCGGATTCCTTCGGCCGTGCCTTCCTGCGCCAAAGCAATGCGGTCTGGATCATATCGACAGGCGTCGTCGCCAACGAACTCTCCAGCGGCGCCTTCGTCGCCTTGCCCGTCAACACCGAGGAAACCAAAGGGCCGGTCGGCCTGACGATGCGGACCGACACTGCGCCTTCGCCGGCCTTCACCATCCTGCTGCAGACCATTCGCGAGGCGGCCAGCCAGAACGCCTGAGCACCTTTCGCCAATCTGGCGCAGAGCGGGCCTTCAGCCGTATTTCCATAACCTGTTGGTTAACGAAACACCGCAAAATATCATTTTACCAAACCAAACACCTAGGGCACTGTGACGATGGGAGGATCGAAATCGTGCCGTTATCGGCATTGGCGGCGTTCCGCTGCCGCCTCAAGGCCTGCCGGGGCGATCTCCGATCTTAAGAACGGGCGGCATCGATTTTGAGCAGGCCGGCGGTGACCTCCAGGTGCCGTCAGGAAAGGGAGGAATACCAGCATGACCTCAAGCAAATCCGGCGTCTCGCGGCGCCAGTTCATCGCCACATCGCTCGCCGGCGGCGCGGCACTTGCGCTCAGCCGCGGCCAGGCATTCGCGCAGGCCGCCGACACGCTGAAGGTCGGCTTTGTCAGCCCGCGCACCGGGCCGCTCGCCGGCTTCGGCCAGACCGACGGCTATGTGCTCGATCTCGCCCGCAAGGCGCTCGCCAACGGCCTCGACATCGGCGGCAAGAAATACAGTGTCGAGATCATCGACCAGGACACGCAATCCGACCCGTCGCGCGCCGGCCAGCTCGCCAAGGACCTCATCAACAACCAGGCCGTCGACCTGATGCTGGCGGTGTCGACGCCGGAGGTGATCAACCCGGTCGCCGACGCCTGCGAAGCCGCCGGCGTGCCTTGCCTCTCCACCGTCATGCCGTGGGAGGCCTGGTATTTCGGCCGCGGCGCCAAGCCCGGCGAACCCTCGCCGTTCAAATGGACCTATCATTTCGGCTTCGGCGTCGACGAGTTCTTCCGGACCTACATCTCGCAATGGAACCTGATCGAGACCAACAAGAAGGTCGGCGTCATGTATCCCAACGACGCAGACGGCAATGCCATCCGCACCCATCTGGCGCCGTTGCTGGCAAAGCAGGGTTTCACCATCGTCGATCCCGGCGCCTACGAGACCGGCACCACCGACTATTCCTCGCAGATCGCGCTGTTCAAGCAGGAAGGCGTCGAGATCTTCAACTCCTTCCCGATCCCGCCGGACTTCGCCGCCTTCTGGCGTCAGGCTGCACAGCAAGGCCTGATCAAGCAGATCAAGATCTGCCAGGTCGCCAAGACCGGATTGTTCCCGTCCGACATCGAGGCGCTGGGCGATCTCGGCAACAAGATTTCGAGCGCCGCTTACTGGCACAAGGCCTTTCCCTACAAGTCGCCGCTGACCGGCGTTTCGGGAATCGAACTGGCCGACGGTTATGAGGCCGCCAGCGGCAAGCAGTGGACGCAGCAGCTCGGCGCCTCGATGTCGCTGCTCGACGCCGGCTTCGAGGCGCTGAAGGCAAGCACCGACGCCAAGGACAAGGCGGCCGTCGCCAAGGCGCTGAGCGCGCTCAACACCGAGACCATGATCGGCAAGGTCGACTTCACCAGCGGCCCGGTCGCCAATGTCTCTCCCGGCCCGATCATCGGCACCCAATGGGTGGCGGCCAAGGAAGGCGGCAAATTCCCGCTCGACTACGTCGTGACCGAGAACGCCACCGACCCGAAGGTTCCGGTCGAGGCCAAGCTCCAGCCGTATAACGGCTGACGGACGGCTACGGGGATCGCATCGTGAACGGTTCAGCAAACGCCGCGATCCTCCGCGCTGCCGGCATCCAGAAACGCTTCGGCGCGCTGGTGGTGCTCGACGATGTCGACTTCGCCATGAATGCCGATGAGGCCGTCGGCATCGTCGGCCCGAACGGCGCCGGCAAGACGACGCTGCTCAGCATCTTATCAGGCGCATTCCCGCCGAGCGCCGGCACGGTCGCCTTCAAGGGTGGCGATGTGACCGCGATGCCGGCTACAGCGCGCTGTCGTCTCGGCCTGGTGCGCACGCACCAGGTGCCCAAGCCGTTCGGCGGCATGACCACGTTCGAGAACGTTTTTGTTGCCGCGTCGCATGGCGCCGGTCTCGCCCGCGACGAGGCCTATGAAGAGGCGCTGGAGTCGCTGAAACTGTGCGGCATGATGGGCGTGGCCAACCGGCGCGCCGAAACGCTCGGCCTGCTCGACCGCAAGCGGCTGGAACTTGCCCGCGCGCTCGCGGCAAGGCCTACGCTGCTTCTGCTCGACGAGATCGGCGGCGGACTGACCGATGGCGAGGCGAGCGAACTTGTCGATACCATCAAGGAATTGCGCCGCCGCAAGATCGGCATCGTCTGGATCGAGCACATCGTCCACATCCTGCTGCAGGTGGCAGAGCGGCTGATCTGTATGGACGCCGGCAAGATCATCGCCGATGGCGAGCCGCAAGCGGTGATGGCCGACCCGGAAGTCGTGCGCGCCTATCTCGGCGGAGGCCCGAAATGAGCCTGCTCGCAATCGAGAATCTGGTCGTCCGCCATGGCCTGTTGCAGGCGGTGCGCGGTGTGAGCTTTACGATCGAGCGCGGCGAAACGCTGGCGCTGGTCGGCGCCAACGGCGCCGGCAAGACGACGCTGCTGCGGGCGATCGCCGGC
This sequence comes from Mesorhizobium sp. M0771, assembly GCF_040320155.1. Classification (NCBI taxonomy): domain Bacteria; kingdom Pseudomonadati; phylum Pseudomonadota; class Alphaproteobacteria; order Hyphomicrobiales; family Phyllobacteriaceae; genus Mesorhizobium; species Mesorhizobium sp. M0771. Next base: position 19,319 of record NZ_JAMYPC010000009.1, read on the forward strand.
GCCCATGAGCCGACGGCCGGCCGCGTGCTGCTGAATGGCGCCGATATCACCGGCGTTCCCTCGCACAAGCGCGTCGGCATGGGCGTCGCGCTGGTGCCGGAAGGGCGAAAACTGTTCGTGCAAATGACGGTCGAGGAGAACCTCCTGCTTGGCAAGACCGCCGGCCGTCCCGGCGACTGGAGCGTGGAACGAGTGCTCGACACGTTCCCCAATCTGAAGCCGCGCCGCCATGCCAAGACCGGGCATCTCTCCGGTGGCGAGCAGCAGGCCACCGCCATCGGCCGCGCTTTGATGAGCAATCCCGAACTGCTGCTGCTCGACGAGGTCTCGCTCGGCCTGTCGCCGCTGGTGGTCGACCGCGTATACGCTTCGCTGCAAGGCCTGATCAGCTCCGGCACGACGATCATCCTGGTCGAACAGGACCTCAATCGCGCGCTCTCGGTCTCGGACAAGGTCATCTGCATGCTCGAAGGACGCGTCGCGCTGGAAGGCCCGAGCAAGGGCATGTCCCGCGATGAAGTGACGAAAGCCTATTTTGGTCTGCACAGAAAAAGCGCCGGGAGTGTGCCGGCATGAGCAACCAGATCGTCCAGGGCATCCTGCTCGGCGGCTACTACGCGCTGATCGCCTGCGGCCTCTCCTTCATGTTTTCGGTGATGCGCATAATCAACCTCGCGCATGGCAGCCTGGCCGTGTTTTCCGCCTACGCGCTGTGGTGGCTCGCCTCGCAATTCCATATCTCGCCCTTCGTCGGCGTGCTCATCGTGCTGCCGCTGATGGCGGCCATCGGCTGGGCGCTGCAGCGCTTCCTGCTCGAGCGCAGCGCCCGCGGCGGCGCGCTCCTGCCGATCCTGACCACGTTCGGCCTCGCCATCGTCATCGACAATGCGCTGTTCGAGCAGTTCGGCGCCGACACACGTTCGCTGGCGCCCTATATCGGCAGCCTCTCCTACGATTCCTGGGAATGGCCGGGCAGCATCTATGTCGGCAAGCTTGCCGTGATCATGTTCGCCGCCGCCGTCATCTTGCTTGGCGGACTGCAGCTGTTCCTCACCCGCACCAGGCTTGGCCGCTCGATCCGCGCCACGTCGGAAGATCCCGACACGGCCGGTCTCGTCGGCGTCGATGCGCGCCGCGCCAATGCCCTCGCCGCCGCCATCGCCATGGTCACCGTTGGGCTGGCCGGCGCCTTCCTCGCCATGCGCGCCACCTTCGATCCCTATACCGGCGCACCTCAATTGCTGTTCGCCTTCGAGGCGGCGGTGATCGGCGGCGCCGGTTCGCTATGGGGCACGCTGGTCGGCGGCATCGTTCTGGCGCTCGCCCAGACGCTCGGCGCGCAGATCCATCCGCAAGGTTTTCTGATCGGCGGCCATGTCGCCTTCCTGATCGTGCTGTTCATCCGGCTCTCCACCTCCGGCCTTGGCCTGCGCGGCCTGCTGCGCCTGCCCGCGAGGAAAGCATCATGAGCGCGGTTTTAAACGACCCCGTCATCGAGCGCGGCACCTCCGCCTCGCGCATCTCGGCGATTGCGGTCGTCGTCATCATCGCGCTGCTTGGCATCGCGCCGCACTTCCTGTCGGCCGGCGCCGTCGACCGCCTTACCGCCTTGTTCATCTATGTGATCCTGGCAGCGATGTGGAACGCGCTGGCCGGCTTCGGCGGGCTGGTTTCGGTTGGACAGCAGGTGTTCTTCGGCCTCGGCGCCTATTTCGCCATCCGTCTGGCCGATGCCGGCCTCAACCCGTTCGCCTCGCTGTTCGTTTCGGCGATCATCGTCGGCGCGATCTCCTGGCCGATGTCGCTGTTCATGCTGAAGCTTAAGAACGGCGAGTTCGCCATCGGCATGTGGGTGATCGCCGCGCTCACCCATCTGCTGGTCAATCTCGACCGGCTGGTGCAAGGCGAAACCGGGACGTCGCTGATCTCGCTCAACGTCTATGACGCCGGCGTCAGGCGGGCGACGATCTACTGGCTGGCGTTGGCCGCGATGACGGCGCTGCTCGCCACCCTGTTTAGCCTGCTGCGTGGCAGCACGGGTGCGGCCATCCGCGCCATCAGGGACAATGAGGAGGCCGCGGCATCGGTCGGCGTGCGCGTCACTGGAACCAAGCGGCTGCTCTTCGTGCTCGCCGCCTTCGGCATCGGCATGGCCGGCGCGCTGTGGTTGGCCACGTCGATCACCTTCCAGCCGAAAACCTACTTCAACGTCCAGTGGACCGCCTACATGATCTTCATGGTGCTGGTCGGCGGCATCGGCACCTTCGAGGGCGCCATTCTGGGTGCGCTGCTGTTCTTCCTCATCGAGACCTGGTTCGGCGGCACCGGCGTCTGGTATCTGATCGGCCTCGGCGCCACGGCGGTGCTGTTCTCGCTGTTCCTGCCGCGCGGCCTGTGGGGAACGCTGGAGGAGCGCTTTGGCCTGCGCCTGCTGCCGGTCGGCTACCGGGTCAGGCTGCCGGCAAACGCCGGCGATAGTGACGCGACGCCTTCGCCGCAACAGGCCGCAACGCATAGTGAAAAGGCGTGACCATGCTGTTCGGCAAGACCATCCTCATCACCGGTGTCGCCTCTGGTATCGGCGCTCGCACGGCCGAACTTGCCGGCCAACTGGGCGCTGACGTGATCGGCGTCGATATGCGTGAACCGGCAGCATCGGCCGGCAGTTTCGTCAAGGCTGACATCTCATCCAAGGCCGGCGTCGACGATCTCCTCGGGCGCCTGCCGCAGCGCATCGATGCGCTCTGCAATGTCGCCGGCCTCCCCGGCAACACCGGTGCGGTGTCGACACTGGCCGTCAACTTCTACGGCCTGCGCGCGCTCTCGGAAGGCCTCGCACCAAGACTTCGTGAAGGCGGCACCGTAGTCAACGTCGCCTCGATCGCCGGCTATGGCTGGCGCGCCAATCTCAACCGCGCGGCATCGATGGTCGGCATCGAAGGCTTTCCCGATGTGGCGAAGATGATCGCCGACCATCAGGTGAAGAACGAGGAAGGCTATCCCGTTTCCAAGGAGCTGCTGCTGTTGTGGACGCAGCGCGCCGCACATCAGGACCTGTTCAGGAGCCGCGGCATCCGCGTCAATGCAGTGAGCCCCGGCCCGGTCGAGACGCCGATCCTCAAACAGTTCCGCAATGTGCTGGGTGACGCCCGCGTGGACAGCGACATCGCCAGGGTCGGGCGCGCCGGAACCTCGGGCGACATCGCGCCTGTCGTGCTGTTCCTGTGCTCGGACGGCGCACGCTGGGTCAACGGCGTCAATGTGCCGGTTGACGGTGGGCTTGAAGCATCGATCAATGCCGAGGTGCTCGGCTTCTAGACCATGATCCCGAAAAGTGGGAGCCGGTGTTCGGATCAGATCGTGGTCGATAATAGATAGAAAAGACGCTCCACGGCGAGCGAGGGAGAGAACAATGGACATCGGACTTCTGATCGACGGCGACAAAAGGGATGCCTCCGGCTCAGCCTCTTACGAGCGCATGGACCCGTTCACCGGCAAGCTGGCGACCCGCGCTGCCGCAGCCAGCATCGCCGACGCCAATGCCGCGGTCGAAGCCGCTGCTGCCGCTTTCAAGACGTGGTCGAAGACCGGCCCGGGCGAGCGCCGCGCTTTGCTGTCCAAGGCGGCCGATGTCATGGACTCCAAGGTCGGCGAATTCACCAAATTGATGATGGAAGAAACCGGCGCGACCGGCCCCTGGGCCGGCTTCAACGTCATGCTCGCCGCCAAAATGCTGCGCGAGGCAGCCGCCATGACGACGCAGATTTCGGGCGAGGTCATTCCCTCCGACAAGCCCGGCACGCTGGCCATGGCGATCCGCCAGCCGGCCGGCGTCTGCCTCGGCATCGCGCCGTGGAATGCACCGGTCATCCTCGGTACTCGTGCCATCGCCATGCCGATCGCCTGCGGCAACACGGTTGTGCTGAAAGCTTCGGAAATGTGCCCAGGCACACACCGGCTGATCGGGCAGGTGCTGGTCGAGGCCGGCCTGCCCAAGGGCGTCATCAATGTCGTCACCAATGATCCCAAGGACGCAGCGACAATCGCCGAGGCACTGGTCGCGCACCCCGCCGTAAGGCGTGTCAACTTCACCGGCTCGACCAAGGTCGGCAGGATCATTGCCGAACTCGCCGGCCGTCACTTAAAGCCGGCGCTGCTCGAACTCGGCGGCAAGGCGCCGCTGGTCGTGCTCGACGATGCCGACATCGACGCCGCGGTCAATGCGGCGACCTTCGGCGCCTACATGCATCAGGGCCAGATCTGCATGTCGACCGAGCGTCTGGTCGTCGATGAAAAGGTCGCCGACGAATTCGTCGCCAAGCTCGCCGCCCGCGCCGCGCAGCTGCCTGCCGGCGACCCGCGCGGCCATGTCGTGCTCGGTTCGCTGATCAGCGGCCAAGCCGCCGACAAGATGGAAGAACTGGTTGCCGACGCCGTCGCCAAGGGCGCCAGGCTTGTGGCCGGCGGCAAGCGCACCGGAACCGTAGTCGAGGCGACATTGCTCGACCACGTGACGCCGGCGATGCGCGTCTATTCGGAAGAATCCTTCGGCCCGGTCAAGCCGGTGATCCGCGTCAAGGGCGAGGACGAAGCGGTACGTGTCGCCAACGATACCGAATACGGCCTGTCTTCAGCCGTGTTCAGCCGCGACATCCGCCGTGCCATGGCGGTTGCCGCGCGCATCGAAGCTGGCATCTGCCACATCAACGGCCCGACCGTCGGCGACGAGGCGCAAATGCCGTTCGGCGGCGTCAAGGGTTCAGGCTACGGCCGCTTCGGCGGCAAGGCCTCGATTGCCGAGTTCACCGACCTGCGCTGGCTAACCATCGAGGATCCGGGGCAGCACTATCCGTTTTGACTGCACCTTCTCCGACAGGGGGAGAAGGGAAGGAGCCCTCAGGGCCGGTTGCCTGGCGAGCCAACGGATTCCCGCATCAAAACCCGGCAAGGCTCGAGCCGCGCGATCGGCGGCCCCTCCCGGAGTTGTAAATCGTTTAATGGTGGGTATTTTACCCCTCAAGCACATGCCGCCGGAAGGCGGCAAGCGGTTTTGGGGACTACCACAAGTGCAAAGCAAGAATACGCGATACGCATCGCGCCGGGGAGGAGTCGTTATGCCAAACAAAGCCCTGCCGCTGGTCATCAGCGCGCCGGAACCACGCACGCTCGACCTGATCTTCACCCCACCGCAGCTGGCGCGCCTCAAGGCGCATTACCGCGTCGTCGAGACGACGGCCGAGGGCGTGGCGAACTTGCCCGCCGACGTGCTGGCCGAAGCCCGCTATATTATCGGCCAGCCGCCGATCTCGCCCGAGACCTTGGACCAGATGCAGGCGCTGCGTTGCGTCTTCAATGTCGAGACCAACCTCATCAACAACATGCCCTATGAGACGCTGTTTGCGCGCGGCATCCATGTCGTCACCACCGGCCTCGTCTTCGCCGAGCCGGTGGCCGAGCTTGGCCTCGCCATGGCGCTCAACCTCGCCCGCAACATCGTCGATGCCGACCTCGCCTTCCGCAAAGGCGAGGAGCTGTGGGGCGGTGACGGCAATTTGACGGCGCGGCTTCTGTCCGGCGCCGATGTCGGCATCATCGGCTTCGGCGATCTCGGCCGTGCGCTCAACCGACTGCTGTCGGGTTTTCGCACCCGCACCAAGGTCTTCGACCCTTGGCTGCCGCCGTCGATCCTGATCGACAATGGGGTGAAGCCGGCCTCGCTGGACGAGGTGCTGACATCAAGCGATTTCGTCTTCGTCGTCGCTTCGGTGACCTCGGAGAACCAGGGTTTCCTCGGCGCTGAGGCCTTTGCAAGTATGCGCAAGGGCGCCGCCTTCATCCTGCTCAGCCGCGCCGGCGTCGTCGACTTCCCTGCCCTGATGGCGGCGGTGAAAAGCGGCCACATCGTCGCCGCCAGCGATGTCTTCCCTGAAGAGCCGCTGGCGCAGGACCATCCGGTCCGCACGATCCCCGGCTTCCTGCGCTCCGCCCACCGCGCCGGTGCGCTTGACATCGCCTTCAAGCGCATGGGCGACATGGTGCTGGAGGACATGGACCTGATCGACCGCGGCCTGCCGCCTCTGCGCTCCAAGCGCGCCGAGCGCGAGACGGTGTCAAGGATGCGTTCGAAGCCGGCGGACAGGAACTAGCTGTCGCGAGAAATCCGCCTGAGATGGATTTCGCAGTTGGGCTAAACCCTTTGTCATCGCCGCTCAGGATGACCGGGAACCTTTGACCGGTATTGGCGTTTTTCAGCCGGATCGCTCCCATTCGATCCAGACCCTACTATCGATGCCCCGCCAGGCCTAGCCGGCGGGGTATTGATTTTGAAGGCAGTCGGGCTGTGGGAGGCTTGGCCTACTCCAAGGAGGCTCGTCACGATTCGCGTCGGTGGCGGTCCTTTTTATTCACTCCCGAGCAAAGCCGGAGGCGGCCTGCTCGCCTCGCTCTATCCGGCAGCAACGCCGGCTGCCGAGCGATTGGCCAGCACCAGCCCGACCTCGCCGACAACCTGCTCGACGCGCTTCAGGATGGGTTCGGCCCGCAGCACGCCGTCGGAAAAGTCCTTGTCCGTGGCATAGACCCCTGTCGGCAGCGTCAGCGCCTCGAAAAAGCCGAACAGCGGCCGCAACTGGTGCTCGACGATCAACGCGTGGCGATCGTTGCCGCCGGTGGCAAGCAGCACCACCGGCTTGCCGCGCAAGGCGGCGGGATCGAACAGATCGAAGAAGTGCTTGAACAGGCCGGTGTAGCTGCCCTTGTAGGTCGGCGACCCCACCACCAGCACATCAGCATTGACGACGCTGTCGAAGACTGCCCGGGCCTGGCCGTCGAGATCGCGCGCCCATTTGGCAGCGCCGAGCGACGGGCCGAGGTCTTCGATGTCATAGGTGCTCGCCGACAGGCCATGCTGGCGCGCAATATCCCTGACAACCTGGTCGACGAAGCCACGCGTCTTGGACGGCCTGGTGAAATTGCCGGAAAACCCGACGACGGTTGGATTGGGCATATTCTGGCACCTCTTGCGCGGCGGGCAGGCCCGCCTCATACCGCATGTTTACAGGCTTGCGCCTGCCGCAAGAAGCAAGGATAGGCGCTCCAGCGCCATTGCCGGGGAATTTTTTTCCGTTTGGCCGATGCGCTCACTCAGGCCGCGAGAAACAGAACCGTCTGCAAGAGCAGAGCGATATTGGCGGCGGCCGGGCCTCGCGGTAGGACTTTGCCAGCACTATGTCTGATCATATCCCGACGCGGTTCGCCGCCGCTTTGCCCAGGAGATGCTTCGTGCCCAAAGGTTCTGACCTGCTTGTTGCCGCCCTCGAGAATGAGGGCGTCGATCGCATCTTCGGCATTCCCGGCGAAGAAAACTTGGACGTCGTCGAATCCATCCGCAAATCCTCGATCCAGCTCATCCTCACCCGTCATGAGCAGGCGGCGGCGTTCATGGCCGCCACCCATGGCAGGCTCACCGGCAAGCCGGGCGTCTGCATCACCACGCTCGGGCCCGGCGCCCTGAACCTGACGACGGGTGCCGCCTATGCGCTGCTGGGCGCCATGCCGATGATCATGATCACCGGGCAGAAGGGCATCCGGTCGTCGCGCCAGGCCCGCTTCCAGATCGTCGACATCGTCGCCGCGATGAAGCCGCTGACCAAGCTGTCACGCCAGATCATCTCGGCGAAGACCATTCCCGCCGTGGTGCGCGAAGCGTTTCGGATTGCCGAAGAGGAGCGTCCGGGACCGGTGCATCTGGAACTGCCCGAAGACATCGCGGCCGAGGAGTGCGACGATGTCGCGCTGATCCCGCCGCCTCCGGTCGAGCTTCCGCTGGCCAGCCCGCTTGCGCTCGACCGCGCCGCCGAGATGATCATCAAGGCGCAGCGTCCTCTGGCAATGCTGGGCGCCGCCGCATCGCGGCCGCGCTCGACGTCCGACCTCGCCCAGTTCGTGATCAGGACCGGCATTCCCTATTTCACCACGCAGATGGGCAAGGGCACGGTGCCCGGCGGCACCGAACTCTACATGGGCACCGCCGCGCTCTCCGAGCGCGACTATGTCCATGAGGCCATCGAACAGGCCGACCTCATCATCACCATCGGCCACGACACGATCGAGAAGCCGCCCTTCATTATGGGCGACAAGGGACCGAAGGTGATCCATGTCGGTTACCAGCCGGCCAATGTCGAGCAGGTCTATTTCCCGCAGACCGAAGTGGTCGGCGACATCGGCGCTTCGCTCAGGCTGCTTGCCGACCGGATCGAGGGCAAGATCCCCAACGCGCAGGCGCTACTGCCGCTGCGCGAAGGGATTTTGAGCCGCATTGCCGCCCGCGCCACCGAAGACCGTTTCACGCCGCAGCGCTTGGTGCACGATGTGCGCGCGGTGATGCCGGCCGATGGCATCCTGGCGCTCGACAACGGCATGTACAAGATCTGGTTTGCGCGCAACTACCGCACGCGCGTCGCCAACACTTTGCTGCTCGACAACGCCCTGGCCACGATGGGCGCCGGCCTGCCGTCGGCGATGACGGCCGCGATGCTCTATCCCGCACGCCGCGTCATGGCGATCTGCGGCGATGGCGGCTTCATGATGAACAGCCAGGAACTGGAAACCGCCGTCAGGCTGAAGCTCAATTTGGTCGTGCTGATCATCGAGGACAATGCTTTCGGCATGATCCGCTGGAAGCAGGCGGTCGACCGGTTCCCCGATTTCGGCATGACCTTCGGCAATCCCGATTTCGTCCGCTATGCCGAGGCCTATGGCGCCAAGGGAACCAGGGTCGGCGCCGTCTCAGAAATACAATCGACGCTTGAACAGGCCTTTGCCTGCGGTGGCGTCCATCTCGTCGTCGTTCCGATCGACTATTCGGAGAACGAGCGCGTCCTGGTCGAGGAACTGCGCCACCGGTTGCCGGCGCCACCGGAGGCCTGACGGTGGAGTAGATACCGCCGCAGCAGCGCTCAGGCGGCCCGGACCTTGGCGCTCCCACGCGCCCAGGTCGGCAGCCAGTCGCCATGTGTCGCCAGCAACTCATCGACCAGCGCCCAGATCTGGTCGAGATCGAGTTCGGCCGCCGTATGCGGGTCCATCATCGCCGCGTGGTAGATGTGCTCGCGGTTTTCGGTCATCAACGCCTGCACCGTCAGTTCCTGCACATTGATGTTGGTGCGTATCAACGCGGTGAGTTGCGGCGGCAGCTCGCCAATATAGGTCGGCTGGATGCCGGAGGCGTCCACCAGACACGGCACCTCGGCGGCGCAATTGTCCGGCAGCGAGGTGATGCAGCCATTGTTGCGGACATTGCCGTAGATCACCGAAGGCTCCCCGGTCCACACCGAGTTCATGATCGAGGACGCGTATTCCTTCGATTGCTCGACCTCGACGCGGTCGGCCGAGCGATAGGCTTCGGCCTGGCCCTTCCAGCGCTCGATCTGTTCGATGCAGCGCTTGGGATATTCGTCGAGCGGAATGCCGAACTTCTCGATCAGGTCGGGGCGGCCTTCCTTGATGAAATAGGGCGTGTATTCGGCGAAATGCTCGGAGCTTTCGGTGACGAAATAGCCGAGACGCGTCAGCGTCTCGTAGCGCACCTTGTTGGGGCACCGCGGGTTCCAGCCCGGCTTCGGCGCCCTGCCCTCGCGATAGGCGCGGACCAGGTCCGGATAGAGGTTGCGGTAAGAGCCATCCGGCTGCAGGTGCTCGAACTTCAGGTAGAAGGCCATGTGGTTGATGCCGGCCGAGCGGTAGCGTATCTCGTCGTAGGGAATGTCGAGATCGTGCGCCAGTTCCATCGCTGTGCCTTGCACCGAATGGCAGAGGCCGACCTGTTTGATGTCAGGAAATTTCTCTGAAATCGCCCAGGTGTTGATCGCCATCGGGTTGACGTATTGCAGCATGATCGCGTCGGGGCAGACGGCCAGCATGTCCTCGCAGATCTTCCACAGATGCGGCACGGTCCGGAGGCCGCGCATGATGCCGCCGACGCCGAGCGTGTCGGCAATGGTCTGGCGCAGGCCGTATTTCTTCGGCACCTCGAAATCGGTGACGGTGCAGGGCTCAAAGCCGCCGATCTGGAAGGCGACGACGACGAAGTCGGCGCCGGCGAGCGCCTTGCGTTGGTCGGAATAGGTCTCGGCCTTCGCCTTCACGCCCAGCGTCGCGATCAGCTTGTTGACGACGATGGCGCTCTCTTCCAGCCGCTGCGGATTGATGTCCATCAGCGCGATCGTCGCGCCTGACAGCGATGGGCGCTGCAGCACGTCGCCGACAATGTTCTTCATGAACACGGTCGAACCCGCGCCAATGAAGGTGATCCTGGGATGTCTTGCCACTATTAAACCTCCGGCACTTTGCTACGCCACGTCGAAAGCGGCCCTGACGAGCCGTTCGGTGTAGGCGGTCTTGGGATGGGTGAGGACCTCGTCGACGGGCCCCTGTTCGACGATCTTGCCGTTCTGCATGACGATGACGCGATGGCAGAGCGCGCGCACCACCTTGAGGTCGTGCGAAATGAAGAGATAGCTAAGGCCGCGTTCGTCCTGCAGCTTGCGCAACAGGTCGATGATCTGCGCCTGCACCGAAAGGTCGAGCGCCGATGTCGGTTCATCGAGCAGGATGAATTCGGGCTCCAGCGCGATGGCTCGGGCAATGGCGATGCGCTGCCGCTGGCCGCCGGAAAATTCGTGCGGGAACCGCGACAGGATATCGCCGGGCATGCCGGCGCTGACCAGGGCGTCGCGAACCCGACCGACCCGCTCGCGCCGTGTCGCGCCGATCCTGTTGACGACCAGCCCTTCCTCGATGATCTGGCCGATCGTCATACGCGGGTTAAGCGACGAGAACGGATCCTGAAAAACGACCTGCATGCGCGAGCGCAGCGGCCGCATCCCGGCGCGAGACAGGCCGTGGATCGGCTGGCCGTCGAAGCTGACCTCGCCGCGCTTGGCCTCGGTGAGCTTGAGCAAGGCGAGACCGAAGGTGGTCTTGCCGGAGCCGGATTCGCCGACCAGCCCCAGTGTCTCGTGGCGGCAAAGCTTCAGGCCGAGATCGTCGACGGCGACGAGCTCGCGCCAGTCCGGCTTCAGGAAGCTGCCATGGCGCAGCATGAAGCAGACGCGCATATTGCGGGCCTCGAGGATGGTGCCGCTGTTTTCCGGCAGCGGCTGCGGCTTGCCGTGCGGCTCTGAAGCGAGCAGCCGCTTGGTATAGGCATGCTGCGGGTCGGCGAACAGCCGCTCGGTAACGTTGTGCTCGCACATCTCGCCATGCTGCATGACATAGACATAGTCCGAGAATTTCCGCACCACGGTGAGGTCGTGGGTGATCAGGATGACCGCCATCCTGAGTTCTTTTTGCAGATTGCGGATCAAATTGAGGATCTGCGCCTGCACCGTGACGTCGAGCGCCGTCGTCGGCTCGTCGGCAATCAGCACATCGGGGTCGTTGGCGAGCGCCATGGCGATCATAACGCGCTGGCGCTGCCCGCCCGACATCTGGTGCGGATACTGCTTGATGCGTGCTTCCGGCTCGGGGATCTGGACATGCCGCAAAAGCTCGAGCGCCCGCGCCCAGGCTTGCTTGCGGCTGACCTTTCGATGCACCCTGATCGCCTCGACGATCTGACTGCCGACCGTATAGATCGGGTTGAGCGAGCTCATCGGCTCCTGGAAAATCATCGAAATGCGATTGCCGCGCAATTTGCGCCGAGCGCTCTCGGGGAATTTCAGTATGTCCTGCCCGCAATAGTCGATGGTGGAGTTCGGCGACACGGTGGCCCGCTTTGACAAGAGCCCCATGACGGCGCGCGCCGTCACCGACTTGCCGGAACCGGACTCGCCGACGATGGCGATCGTCTCCCCGCGATAGAGCTGGAACGAGACATCCTTCACCGCGTCGACGACGCCGTGCTCGACCTTGAAGGCGACCTCGATGTTGCGGGCATCGATGATGGGTTGGTCGTGGCGGCCGGCATGGTCGAGCCGGACGGCTGGTGCGAAGGTGGCTGCGAGCGCTACGGTCATCCCGGCCACCTCAATAGGGATCGACGGCATCGCGCAGGCCGTCGCCCAGCGCGTTGAAGGCAAAGACGGTGATCAGCACGAAGCCGACCGGCGACAGGATCCACGGATAGGTGCCGATGACCGAATAGGTAGCCGTGTCCTGCAGCATCAGCCCCCATGAGATCAGCGGCGGTTTCACGGCGAAGCCGAGGAAGCCGAGAAAGGCTTCGAGCAGTACCACCGTCGGGATCGCGATCGTCACGGCGACGATGACGTGGCTCATCACATTGGGGAAAATGTGCTGCATGATGATACGCATGTCGGTGGCGCCAACCGCCATGGCAGCGCGCACATAGTCGATCCGCGCCAGCGCCAGCGTCTTGCCGCGCACCTCGCGCGACATCTGCGCCCAGCCCAGCGCCGACATGACGATGATGACGAAGGCGAGGAAGACGTTGGTCGGCGCGGTCACCGGGATCAGCGTCGTCAGCGCAAGATAGAGCGGCAATTGCGGGAAGGCGAGCACCAGCTCGACAAAGCGCTGCATCCAGACGTCGAAGCGGCCGCCGAAATAGCCCGAGACCATGCCGACCGTGGTGCCGATGACGGTGATGATGAACACCACCGTCAGCGCGATCATCAGCGAGACGCGCGAGCCCTGGATGGCGCGCGACAACACATCGCGGCCGAATTTGTCGGTGCCGAGAAAATGCACCGGCTGGCCGTCGGCCGAAGCGAAGAAATGCCGGTTGGCGGGGATCAGGCCAAGCAGCCGGTAGTCGGCGCCCTTGACGAAGAAGCCGAGCAGGCGCGGATGCTCGTAATCCGGCCCGACGACCGGCTGGAAGGTGACCGGGTCGAGGTCTGCAGAATCCGCCAGCGCATAGACCCGCGGCTGGAGCACGAAATTCCCGTCTCTGTCGTGAAAACTCATCACTTGCGGCGGGGCGAAAGCGACATCGGTCACCTTGGGGTCCATCGGCGCGAAGAAATCGGCGAACAGCGCCATCAGCACCAGAAGCACGACCAGGATCAGCCCGGCCATGCCGGTCCAGGAGCGCCTCAGCCGGCGCCAGACCAGCGCCATATAGCTCTCATTGCCGCGTGGGGTCGCAATCGCGGTTGCTTCAGCCGGGGGCGGCGGCGGGGATGGGTCGCGCGCCAGCATCTAGCTCTCCCTGAACTGGCGTACGCGCGGATCGAGCAGCGCGAGCAGCATGTCGGCGATGATGTTGCCGACGATCAGCGTTGCCGACAGCACCATCATGAAGGTCGCCGTGACATAAACGTCGCCGACCGCCATCGAGCCGACGATGGCGGGCCCGACCGTCGGCAGCGCAAAGATGATCGCCGTCTCGATCTCGCCGGTCAGCATGTAGGGCAGCACCACGCCCTGATACATGATGAGCGGGTGCAGTGCGTTGGGCACGGCATGGCGCATGACGACGGCGCTGCCGGTCAGGCCCTTGGCCTTGGCCGTCTCGACATATTGCGCGTTCAGCGTATCGAGCAGATTGCCGCGCATGACGCGCATATTGTAGGCGAGCCCGCCGAAGGTGGCGATCGCCACCACCGGCCAGACATGCTTGACGAGGTCGGCGAATTTCGCCCACGACCACGGCGCGCCGCCATATTGCGGCGAGAAGAAGCTGCCGATCTCCGACACGTTGAACTGGAAGACCAGGAGATAGACGATGATCAGCGCCATCAGGAAGCGCGGCACCGTCATGCCGAGGAAGGAGATGGCCGACAGCACCGAGTCGATCCATGTGTATTGCCTGGTCGCCGCCCAGATGCCGAAGGTGATGCCGAGCACCGACGCCAGCAGATGGCAGACCAATGCCAGCAGCAGCGTGCGCGGCAGCCGCTCGCCGACCACTGCGGCGACCGGCTTGTTGTAATAGAGGCTGTAGCCGAAATCGCCGCGGGTGATGATGCCGGCGACCCAGTTCAGGTACTGGACGGGCAGCGGTTTATCGAGGCCGTGCTCGACCCGATAGGCCTGCGCCTGCGCGTCGGCTTCGGCAAAAGACGCCCCGCCCTGGTTGATGAGCTGCGAACGGATATAGTCGGCATAGTCGCCCGGCGGCGCCTGGATGATGGCAAAGGTGACCAGGCTCAGGATGACCATGACCGGCACCGCCGATGCTATGCGCATGGCCAGGAATCGCAGCATCGGACCGTTTCTCCTCCTTGGATCTAATCTGTTGCCGCTGACCTTACTCCGTCCCGGCCGCGCGCGCAGCGCGGCCGGGCGTCAGCCAGGGGAGGAAACTCAGTTCGTCGGACCCTTGTCGCCGGGCTTGCCGGGAAGCTGGTCGGGAAAGAGTTCGTATTTCTGCTGCTTGTCGGCGGCGACGAAGACGCGTTCGCGCACGATCGAATCCTCGGCCCAGTTGAACATGAAGATCGGCGTTCCCTGCGGGATGTTGGAGAAGCGCTTGTTGATGATCAGGGCGCCGGGATATTCGGTCAGTCCGATATTGTAGACATGCTCCGTCGAGATCTTCTGGAACGTCTTCATCAGGCTGGCGCGCTCGTCATTGTCTGACGAGGAGACGAACTTGTTGACGATGTCGACAAGCTCCTTTTCGAACGGCATCAGGTCGACCACGCCGCTTTCGGGCGCGCGGTGATCCCAGCTGGTCTTGGGTCCGACGGGCGCGAGTTGCACGGTATTCTGCACGACGGAAGTCAGCTCCTGCTCGTTGCGCCTGATCAGCCAGTCGAAGCGGCCGGAATATTGCGAGGCATCACGCTGGGTGCCGTTGAGGCCGTTGAGCACGACCCTGATGCCAAGCTTTTCCATCTGGCCGACGACGCCTTCGGCGAGGCTCTTGTCTGTGCCGTAGTCATTGTTGACCAGCATCACGATCTCGACATTCTTGCCGCCGGCGGTCCCGGCCGGGAAGTTCACGAAGCCGTCGCCATCCGTATCCTTGAGACCAGCCTTGGCCAGTTCCGCCTTGGCGCCCTCGATGTCGAAGGGATAGTAGACGGTCGAGTTGCGGTCATAGAAGCTGGTGCCCGAGGAAAAGCCACCGGGGTAGATGGCGGTGAACGGCCCCTTGACCAGCGAGTCGCCGAGCGCCTTGCGGTCGAGCGCCATGGTGATGCCCTTGCGGAAGTCCTCATTGCGATTGAGCTCGCGGATCGCCTGGCCGCGTTCGTCGGGATTGCCCCAGCCATTGGCGGAAAAGTTCATGCGCAGATTGTAGCCGATCAGGCGCGGGCCAAAGGCGAGCCGGGCCGGCGCGTCCTTGTCCGCCGCTCGCTTCAGCGAAGCGACGAAATTCTCCGGCTGCTCGAGGTTGGAGAAGTCGGCGGCCCCTGCCACCGCCTGCACGTCGCGGTCGGCCCAGGTCGACAGCTTGTAGTGCAGTTCGTTGAGATAGGGCAGCTGGTTGCCCTTCTCGTCGACCTTCCAGTAGTAGGGATTGCGGCGCAAGACGATGATGTCGTCGGGCCTATACTCCACCGGCACCCAGGCACCCATCACCGGAATGTTCATATATTCCGGCGGGAACGCGTTCTTGAACTGCTCGTAGGTATTCTTCGAGTACTTCGGATGCTGCGGCTTCAGGATATGCGCCGGGCCGGGGCAGAAGGTGCCGTAGGCCATGGCGTAGAGATACTGTTTGGGGAAAGCGTCCTTGAAGGTCCACTCGACGGTGTAGTCGTCGACCTTCTTCAGCGTCGTGCCGACACCGAAGGTTTCCGCTGTGGCGCCGTTCAACGGCGAGACATTGGGGTCGACGACCTCATCGTCCCAGTAGAACATGACATCGTCGGCATTGAAGGCAACGCCGTCAGACCATTTGGCGCCTTCGACCAGGTGCATGGTCAGCGTGTGGCCATCCTTCGACCAGTCCCAGCTCCTGGCGAGGTTGGGCAGCGGCTCGGTGTCCTTGGCCTCGACCTGGAACAAAGGCGCGGTGCGCGTCAGGCATTCCGAAAGGCCGATGTCGATGCCGCCCCATCCTTGGGTCTGGCCGGCGCCATAATTCCAGCCTTCCGGCCGGCCGCCAATGACGTGGCGCATGGTGTCGCCATAAACGCCGATGCCGTCCGGCATGTTGCCGGTCTTGAACACCAGCGGCTCCTTCGGCAGGCGATCCTTGACCGGCGGCAGCTTGCCAGTCTTGACGTATTTCTCGGTGACCCACTCGGGCTCGTGATATTCGGGCAGCGCCTTGAACTCCAGGATGGAATCGCGGGCGACGTATTTGATTTTGCCCTCGGCGGGAAACGCCGCCGGCGCCGGCGGCGTGGTCGGCTCGGACGCGTATGCACTGCCAAGCGCCAATGCCGAGACGCTCAGCGCCAGCCCGGCGAGAATGCCAATTCTTCGCCCGGCGAGAATGCCAATTCCACGAAAGTTCCTCATTGTGTTCCTCCCAGATGTTTCGACGTCTGCTGCTGCCCGCATCTATTCATGACGGCTGATTGGCGAACCGGCCTCCCGCTGTCCGCCTGCCAGCATTCTCAGCCGGCCTGTTTCAGGGCCGTTTTTTCGGCGCGCAGTTCCTCGATCGAGCGCACTTTGCGCCGCGCCGCACCCGCCCAGTCGCGGGTTTTCACCATCGATTTCGAAAGCCGCTCCTTGGCGGCCGGCACGGCATCGGCGTATTGCGGTAGCCAACGCGCCTGGGCGACGACCATCTCGTCGACCATCTGCCAGACCTCTTCCGGCGTCGACACCGCACCCACCAGCGGATCGTGCAGCACCGCGAGCTTGAGCAGGTCAATGTCGCCCGTAACAGCCGCATGCACCGACATCCGCTGAACGTTGATCGAAGCCATGCAGGTGGCCGCGCAGGCTTCCGGCAGCGTGATGCCTGACGCCATGTTGATGCCGAAGCGATCGACGAAACCGGGCGATTCGATGATCGCGTCCTGCGGCAGATTGGTGATGATGCCGGTGTTCTTGACGTTGAAGTGGCCGCGATAGACGCGGTTCGTCTCCAGCGCTTCGAGAATATGGCTGGCATGCTCGTTCGAGCGCTTCGATACGTCGAGCGGCTTCGACGCCGCTTCGAGGAATTGCGGATATTCCGTCTCGAACCAGTTGCGGGTTTCCGTGGAGTAGCGAAGATAGCCGCCGGTCTCGCCATGGATCCAATCGGACATGTCGATCCAGCGGGTGATTTCGTCCGGCCGCTTGCGATACCAGGGCAGATATTCGGAGAGATGACCGTTGCTTTCGGTGGAGTAGACGCCGAAGCGCTTCAGCACGTCGATGCGCAGCTTTTCCTGCTGCGAATAGACCGGATGCGCCTCGAAGGCAGCCACCAGTTCGTCCTTGCCGATCTTGCGGCCGTTGAGCCGCAAATCGATGAACCAGGTTTGGTGGTTGATACCGGAGCAGACATAATCGAGTTCGCTGTGCGACTTGGCGCCGAGCACTTCGGCGATCTGTTCGGCGCCGTGCTGGACACCGTGGCAGAGGCCGACCGTATCGACCTTGCCATATTCGATCGCCGCCCAGGTGTTCATCGCCATCGGGTTGGCATAGTTGAGGAATTTGGCGCCTGGCTCGGCGACCTCCAATATATCCTTGCAGAAGTCGAGGATGACCGGGATGTTGCGCTGGCCGTAGAGGATGCCCCCGGCGCAAATCGTGTCACCGACGCACTGGTCGATGCCGTATTTCAAGGGAATGCGGATATCGTCGGCATAGGCTTCGAGCCCGCCCACCCGCACGCAGCTGATGACGTAGCGCGCGCCTTCCAGCGCCTTGCGGCGGTCGGTCGTCGCCGTCACCCTGGTCGGCAGCTTGTTGGCCTCGACGATGCGGTCGAGGATCGCCTTGATCATTTGCAGATTGTGTTCGCTGAGATCGGTCAGCGCGAATTCGATGTCGCTGAATTCCGGGACGCACAAAATATCGGTGAACAGCTTCTTGGTGAAGCCGACGCTGCCGGCGCCGATAATAGCGATTTTGAAACTCATCACCTCACCTCGATGCATTCGAATGCCGGGTAAGGAGCAACAGAAAGGGAATGGCGGCTCGCCTCGGCGCGCATCCCATTCGAGCCGGAATTCCGGCTCGTTCTCCTCCCCGCCCGCTCCTCGACCGCGGGTCTTTCGCGTTCTCAGGATTTGGATTATGCCGTTATTCCAGGGCGCGGCCAGAGAACGATTATGCTTTCGAGGGTAATTTTGTGCTGCATGATCTGATCGCCAACGGACAGTTGATGCGCACCATCTCGCTGCCGCGCGGCCGCCAACGCCTGCATGCCATGCCAACCAGCACCGGCTATGAAGTACGCGAGGGCGTGACCTATGACTGGGATGGGCGCAAGCGCGGCCAGACACCGTTCACCGTGCTGCAGCACACGATCAGCGGCACCGGCCAGCTGCGCTACGAGAACCGCAACTACCGCCTGCAGGCCAACGACACGCTGCTGGTGCTGGTGCCGCACAACCATCGCTACTGGCTGGAGAAGGGCGACCGCTGGGAATATTTCTGGATCTCGATGAATGGCGAGGAGGCGCTGCGCGTCCACAAATCCATACTCAGCGTCTCCGGCCCGGTGTTTCGGCTGCAGCCGGAGACGATCGATCATCTCGCCGATTGCAGCCTGCGCCTGATCAAGGGCGGCGCTTCGCCTGGCGCTGCTTCGGCAATCGCCTATGAGGCGGCGATGGCGCTTTACGACGATGTCTTCGGCTCGCACGCCTTCACTGAGAAACAGAGCGTCATGCAGCCGGTCATCGATCATATCAACGCCAATCTCGACAAGCCCTTGCCCGTGGCCGAGCTCGTCCAGATCAGCGGCCTTAGCCGCGCCCATTTCTCGCGCTGCTTCGCCGAGAGCGAAGGCGTTCCGCCGGCCGAGTTCGTGCTGCAGCAGCGGCTGCAGCGGGCGGCGAAGCTGCTAACCAAAGCCGATTTCCTGCCAGTCAAGGAGGTCGCCATCCTGTGCGGCTTCGAGGACGCCAACTATTTCTCGAAAGTCTTCCGCCGGCTCTACGGCATCAACCCGACGCAGTTCCGCACCACCGGCATGTATGCCAGCCTGGGCAGCCTTCAGTAGAGCATGATCTCGAAAAGTGGATACCGGTTTCCGGAAGAGATCATGCTCGGAAAACAGGCCGGATGGCCGCCATCACCCGATGCGATTGCCACTTGCGGGATCGAACAGATGCAGCGCCGCCGGATCGGCAGACAGTCTTACCGTGTCGCCCGGCCGGATAGTGCTGCGTCCCATGACGAAGACACAAACCAGCTGGTTGGCGAGCCGGACATAGAACTGCGTCGACAGGCCGAGCGGCTCGACCACCTCGACCTCTGCCTTGAGCGGACCATCGTCGGCAAGCTGGATGTGCTCCGGCCGTAGCCCGACAGTAAGCACATCGCCATCCTTCAACGGCAAGCCATCAGGCAACCGCAGCTTCTGGCCGTCGGCCAGCACCGCGTCCACCTTGCCGCCCTTGGCCACTGTCGCCGGAAAGAAATTCATGCCGGGCGAGCCGATGAAGCCGGCCACAAAAGTATTGATCGGCCGATCGTAGAGTTCGAGCGGATGGCCGACCTGCTGCACATAGCCGTCATGCATGACGACGATGCGGTCGGCCATAGTCATGGCTTCGATCTGGTCGTGGGTGACATAGACCGATGTGGTCTTGAGCTGCTGGTGCAGCGCCTTGATCTCGGCGCGCATATGCACGCGCAATTTGGCGTCGAGATTGCTGAGCGGCTCGTCGAACAGAAACACTTTGGGATCGCGCACGATGGCGCGGCCCATGGCGACGCGCTGGCGCTGGCCGCCGGACAGTTGCCTGGGCAGACGGCCGAGGAAACTGTCGAGGCCGAGGCGCTTGGCCGCCGCCCCTACCCTGCCGTCGATCGTCGTCTTCTCCGCCTTCTTCAAAAGCAGGCTGAAACCCATATTCGACGACACATCCATGTGCGGATAGAGCGCGTAGGACTGGAACACCATGGCAATATCGCGGTCCTTCGGCGCGACATCGTTGACCAGCCGATCGCCGATATGGATCTCGCCGCCCGACACCTCCTCCAGCCCGGCAATCATGCGCAAAAGGGTCGACTTGCCGCAGCCGGACGGGCCGACCAGCACGACGAACTCGCCATCGGCGATCTCGAGGTCGACGCCGTGCAGGATGCGCAGCGAACCGTAATCCTTCTCGACGTTTTGCAGCGTGACGGAAGCCATCGATTATCCTTTGACCGCGCCGGCGGTGAGGCCGGTGACGAGATAGCGTTGCAGGAAGGCGAAGAAGATGCAGACCGGGATCAGCGCCAGGATCGACGCCGCCATCATCTGCCCCCAATCCACGGCGAACTTGCCGATATAGGTGAGCAGGCCGACGGCAAAGGTCTTCTGGTCGTCGCTGGAGATCAGCATCAGCGCGAACAGCAATTCGCTCCAGGCGGCGGTGAAGACGAAGCCGAGCGTGGCGCCCATGCCGGGCAAGGTCAGCGGCACGATCACCTTGCGCATCGCCTGCGCCCGCGTGCAGCCGTCGATCATCGCCGCTTCCTCCAGATCCTTCGGAATGCCGTCGAAGAAGGACTGCATTAGAAAGGTGGCGAAGGCGGTGTTGAAGGCGGTGTAGATGATGATCAGACCAACCAGACTGTTGGTCAGGCCAAGCTCGCCCATGACGCGGTAGATCGGCGGAATGACCATCACCAGCGGGAAGGTTTGCGTCAGCAAAAGCATGATCGCCAGCGTTGCCTTGCCGCGAAAGGTGAAGCGCGACATGGCGTAGCCGGCGAGCGTGGCGATGACTGTCACCAGGGCCGCCGTCGACACCGAGACGATAACGCTGTTGAGGAAATAGCGGGGGAAGTCAGAGGCTTCCAGGACAGTGATGAAGTTGCGGAAGGTGGTCTGCGACGGCCACAGCGTGATGCCCTCGGAATAGAGCAGCCGCTCCGGCGTTACCGAAATCTTCAGCGTCCAGAAGATCGGAAACAGCGCAAAGATCATATAGGCGGCAATCGCCGCGTAGAGGCCGATGCCGCTGAAGATGCGCGAGGAGGTGGAGCGTCCGGCAATCATCAGACGTGCCTCACCAGCAAGCGGCGGATGGCGATCAGCGCGATCGCATAGGCGATGAGCAGTACCAGTAGCAGCACCGCCACCGCGGAGGCATAGCCCTTGTCCAGCGACTTGAAGGCGCTGACATAGATGTAGACCGGCACCGTGCTGGTCGAGCCGGCCGGCCCGCCCTCGGTCATGACGAAGATCAGATCGGCGAAGGTCGCGATCCAGATCGTACGCAGCATGACGGTGATGACGATGGTCGGCGCCAGGAACGGCAGCGTCACCTTGGTGAAGCGCTGCCAAGGCGAAGCGCCGTCGATTGCGGCCGCCTCATGCAGTTCCGACGGGATCGACTTCAGCGCCGCCAGCAGCGTGATGGCGAAGAACGGAATGCCGAACCAGATGTTGGCGATGATCGGCCCCCACATGGCGGTCGCCGGATCGGACAGCACATTGGTCGGCTCGGCCTTCAGCCCGAGCGTGAAGAGCCAATGCGGCAGTGGTCCGATGATCGGATTGAACAGCCACGCCCAGGTCAGGCCCGACAGGAAAGATGGCACCGCCCAGGGCAGGAACACCACCGCCTGCACGAACTTGCGCCCGACAAACGGTTTGTCGAGCAGCAACGCCAGACCCAGGCCGAGGAAGAACTGGAAGAACAGGCTGGCGACGGTCCACCAGAGCGTGTTGACCAGCGCCTGCCCCAGCACCTGGTCGGTCAGCATCGCCTGGTACTGGCCTAGACCGACATATTCGGATTTGAAGGCGGAGAACTTCCGGAACGAATAGCTGATGCCGATGATCAGCGGCACCAGCAGCACCACGGCCAGCAGAACGATCGCCGGGCTGAGATAAAGCCAGGGCTCGATGGCCGCATGCGTCAGCCGCTTCTTTCGCGGCCGGCCTGCGGATCGTATTTCGGACACGGCATAGGTCATTAGCGCTCAACAGTCATGGGTGGGTGCCGACAGCGGCAACAGCACCCTTCTCCCCGTTCACGGGGAGAAGATGCCGGCAGGCAGATGAGGGGCGGCGCCAGCCTTGGGGTGCTCGCGCTGCCCCTCATCCGGGCCTGTCTGTGCATGTCGTTGTCCCAAAACCGCTACGCACTTTTGGGCGACATGCATTCGGGCCACCTTCTCCCCGTAAACGGGAGAAGGAAGAAGAACTACTTCTTGTTCTTGGCCAGCCAGTCCTGCTGCTCCTTGGTCAGGAACGCGGCCCATTGATCGGCGACGTCCTTGGCCGACTTCTGGCCGAGCAGCACTTCCTGGAAATTCTTGATCGCCACCTGGTCGACGAAATTGCCGAGGTTCTCCAGATGTGTCGGCGGCGTCACCATTTCATATTTGGAAGTGTCGCTGAGTTCGGTGAACCAGCCCTTGAACTGCTCGGTCTTGAAGTGGGCATCCTGGTCGGCGCCATTGTGGATCGGCACGACGCCGACTTCCTTGGCCCATTCCAGATTGTCCTTGGGGGACAACAGCGTCGCCATCAGCTTCCAGGCATCGTCCTTGTGCTGCGAGTTGGCAAACATCGCCCAGCCGGCATAGCCCAGCGTCGGGTAGGATTTGCCGCTCGGTCCGACCGGCAGCGGCGCCACGGCAAAATCGTCGGCGCTCATTTTGTCGGCAATGCCGATCAGCGCATCCGGATCCTGGTTGAGCATCGCGCAGGTGCCGGAATAGAAGCCGGTGACGGTTTCGTTGAAGCCCCAGCTCACCGCATCCTTGGGCGCCAGCCCGTCCTTGTACATGTCGGCCAGCATCTGCAGGCCCTTGACCGAGCCCTCCTCGTTGATGGTCGAGGTGCCGTCCTCGTTGAAGTAGCCGCCCTTGCCGGCGGCGATGTTCATGAACATGTGCATGCCGTTGAAGGCGCCGGGGCCGCCGCGCAGGCAATAGCCATACTTGCCCGGAATGGCCGAGATCTTCTTGGAGTCGGCGATGAAGTCGTCGAGCGTCGCCGGCGGGCCGTCGAGACCGGCTTCCTTGAACAGCTTCTTGTTCCAGAACAGCGCATTCACATAGTAGCCGTATGGGATCATGAATTGGGTATTGTTGACGGTCGAGCCGAACTGCTTGGCCCGATCGCCGAGTGTCTTGGCGTCGTCCCACTTGGCCATGAACGGCCCGAGATCCTCGAGCTGGCCGTTGGTGGCGTAGAGGCCCATCCAGCGCTCCGGCATCTCGACGATGTCGGGCGTATCGCCCGCCTGCACCATGGTCAGGAATTTCTCGAAGGCCTGACCCCAGGGCAGCGAGACCACCTCGACCTTGACGCCGGCATTGGCGGCCTCGAACTCGGCGATCTGCTTCTTCAGGAATTCGGTGCGCTGCGGGCTGGTGATGACCTCGACCAGCTTGAGCGTGGTATCGGCCAGCGCGCTGCTGGCGGAGATCGCCAGGCCGGCAGCGGTGGCAAGCATGATGCTCAGTCTTTTCATGTTCAGAACTCCCATTTTGAACCCAGTCATTTTTTTGCTTTGTCGAAGGCCTGGCCGATGTCGGCCCAAAGGTCCTCGACGCTTTCCAATCCGACATTGAGGCGGATGGTTCGGGGGCTGACGCCGAAGCGCGCCATCGAATTGAGACCCGGCGTCTGCTCGAGCGAGGCCTTTGCCGGCACGACCAGGCTTTCATGCCCGCCCCAGCTGACGCCGATGCGGAAGAATTTGAGCGCATCGACGAAAGCGGGAATGTCGACGTCCTCCGTCACCTCGAAGGAGAACAGCCCGGCATAGCCGGCAAGTGTCTTCTTGCCGGGATGATTGGAATAGGCGGGATGATTGACCCGCTCGACCTTGTCATGCGCCTTCAAGCGCTCGGCGATGATGAGCCCGCTCTTCATGTGATGCGGCAGTCTCAGCGGCAGCGTGCGCAGGCCGCGCAACAGCAGCCAGCCCTCGAAGGGCGACAGCTTTGCGCCAAGCTGCGAGTAGGTCTGGTCGTTGATGTGCTTGATATGGGCGGCCGAGCCCGCCACCACACCGGCGACGGTATCGCTGTGGCCGCCGAGATATTTCGAGGCCGAGTGCAGCACCAGATCGACGCCGTGCAGGATCGGCTTCTGGAACACCGGCGTCGCCCAGGAATTGTCGATTGTGGTGACGATGCCCTGCTCTTTCGCCAGCCGCGTCAGATGTTCGAGATCCTGCAGCTCGAACATCATCGAGGTCGGGCTTTCCAGGTAGAGCAGTTTCGCACCGGGAAGTGCCGAGGCCACCGCATCCGGATCGGAGCCGTCGACATAGTCGACCTTGATATGCAGGCGCGGAAACAGCCGCTCGAACAGTCGGTAGGCGTCGCCATAGCAATTGCGCACCGCAAGGATGCGTTCGCCTGCGCCGACGAAAGCCAGCAACGTCGCGCTGATCGCAGCCATGCCGCTCGAAAAACCACGTGCGGCTTCAGCACCTTCAAGCGCTGCGACGCGCGACTCGAATTCCATCACCGTCGGATTGTCGCCGCGCGAATAGATCGGCTGTTTCCTGCGCCCGGCAAAGGTGTCGGCCATGTCGGCATAGCTGGCGAAGGTAAACAGGGAGGTCTGGTAGATCGGCGGCACCACCGCATTGCCGGGGAACGGGTCGTCATGCGCCAGAAGCGTCGCCGCCTCGGCGAGATAGTCGCTGCCGGAAATGCCTGGGTCGAAGCTGTGCTCGTTCATGTGCGGACCGAAAGTTTGAGGTTGGCGGCGCCGCGCTTCAAATCGTCCTCGACCGTGGCGATCAGCTTCAGCGCTTCGGCCCGGGCGCCTTCCGGATCGTGCGCGGCGATGCAGTCGAACATGGTGCGGTGGTAAGGAAAGCTTGCGTGGCCGAAATCGCGCACGCCGAGCGGATGTTCCCAGAAGCGGTGGAACAGTTCGTGCATGGCGGCGATAATCTGCTCGAACAGCGGATTGCCGCAGGCGCGGTAGATCGCCTGATGGAATTCCCAGTCCTCTTCCGACGACATGCCGGCGCGGCTGAGAAACTCTTCCTCCATGATGTCGAGCTTGCGCTCGATCTCGGCGAGGTCGTCCTTGTCGGCACGAATGGCGCAAAGGGCGGCGGCTTCCGCTTCCAGCGCGCGGCGGATTTCCAGCGTGCGCATCAGGCCGGTGAAATCATTGCCGCCGGCAAGCGTCAGCGGCATGTGCAGCATGTCGAGCGAGACGGCGGCCTTGAGATAGGTGCCCGAGCCCTGCCGGCGCTCGACCAGGCCAAGCCCTTCCCAGCGCGTCAGCGCCTCGCGCACCGTGTTGCGGCTGACCTTCAGACGCTCAGCGAGGATGCGTTCGGTCGGCAGCCTCTCACCGGGTTCCAGCTTCTCGCGCATGACGAAGCCGGCCAACGCCTTCAGCACCGCGTCGTCGCGGGCCGTCGTCTGGATCGGCGGAAGGCTGAATTCGGTCACCGGGGCTATTACCGAAGTGGTTCAATGGTCCAACCAATTTCTGCACAGACGAAGGGACCTGTCAACAGTGGAAACGCAGCAAGGCCGAAGGGCCAGGGGATGCACCTTCGGCCTTGCTGCTTCAGCCGTGGATGCGCGCCGGCGCAGCGGCGGCGCGAGCCTCGCGCCAGCGAGCGAAGATTGCCTCGCGAACCCGCCTCGAACCAGAGAGGCGCTTTTTTGCCTGCGCCAGCACCGCAGGGGACGCCTCGGCGGGCGTGCCGGACCGGAAGGGAGGAGCCGGGGCGTATTCGAGCGAGAGCTGCACGATCTCGGCCTCCTCCTGTCCAAGCAGCCTCGCAACCAGCGCCAGGCCGAAGTCGATCCCCGAAGTGACGCCGCCGGCGGTAATGAGCTTGCCGTCTTCGACGATACGCTCGTCGACCGGGATCGCTCCGAACTCCTCAAGGAAATCATGCGCATACCAGTGCGTGGTCGCGCGCTTGCCCCTCAGCAGTCCGGCCGCCCCAAGCACCAGGGCACCGCTGCAAACGGAGGTGATGTAGCGCACCTGCCCCGCGCGCTCCCACACGAAATCGAGGACTGTCTGGTCCTCCAGCAGCGCGTTGACCCCGCCCCCGCCAGGAATGCACAGCACGTCGAGGGGCCGGCAATCGTCAAAGGTCGCGGTTGGCGTCAGCGAGAGGCGCGTCGATGACGTCACCGGGTTGCGATCCTTCCAGATCAGTTCCACCTCGGCATCCTTGGCCGATGCCAGGACTTCGTATGGGCCGGTGAGGTCGAGTTGTTGGACGTCGGGGAATACGAGGATGCCGAAACGAAGGGGCATGGAAATCTCCGTGGGTTGACTTCCGGCAATCTACGGCATCATGGTTTGGCACGATTGCCATTCATCCCTCGCTTCGGGCCAAACCAATGCGCCGTATCGAAGTACTTGCCTATCCCGACATCCAGCTCCTCGACGTCAGCGGACCGCTGCAGGTCTTTGCCAGCGCCAATGATTTCAAAAGGCAGGCCGGCGAACCGGCTCCTTACGAGGTCGTGGTCGTCGCCGCCTCACCGCGCATCCGGACATCGGCCGGTCTCGTGCTGGAGGCAGCAGTGCTGCCGGCGAACGGAGGTAAGATCGACACGCTGGTCGTGCCCGGCGGATGGGGCGTCAACGCGGCCTGCGACGATCCCGTGCTGATCCAGTGGATCGCCAGCCGCTCGCGCGATGCCACGCGAACCGCTTCCGTCTGCAGCGGCGCCATGCTGCTGGCGACGGCTGGCCTGCTCGACGGGCGTCGCGCGGTGACCCATTGGGGACGCTGCGCGGAGTTCGCCCGCCGCTTTCCCGCGGTCCGCCTCGAACCTGACCCGATCTTCATTCGTGACGGCAATGTCTGGACATCAGCTGGTGTAACGGCGGGGATCGATCTCGCCCTCTCCCTCGTCGAGGCCGACCTTGGCCGGCACACGGCGCTTGCCGTGGCGCGCGAATTGGTGGTCTTCCTGAAACGTCCCGGTGGCCAGGCGCAATTCAGCCAGACCCTCAAGCTGCAGCAAGGCGACGGACGCTTCGACCGGCTGCATGGCTGGATCCTCGAAAATCTGGCCGGTGACCTGTCGCTCACGCAGTTGGCCGACCACGCCAATATGAGCCCGCGCAGCTTCTCGCGGCGCTATCGCGAGGCCACCGGCCGGACACCTGCACGCGCGATCGAGGAGATCCGGATCGAGGCGGCGCGGCGGATGCTGGAGCGGGGCCAGCCCGTCAACCAGACGGCCCGCCGCTGCGGTTTCGGCTCGGAAGAAACCATGCGGCGCGGCTTTCTGCGCGTGCTGGGCACCAACCCGCGCGCCTATCGCGAGCGTTTCTGATCGCTACGGCTTGCGCCATTAAGCCGGCGGTCGACGCCGTAGAAATAGAGCCTCTCCAGCGTTCAGGCGGGATGCTGTAGCTGGCTGAGCCCGCCATCGACGACGAGGGTCGCCGCGTTCATGAACGGGCACTCCTCAGAAATCATGAACACAGCGGCCAGCGCGATCTCGCGCGCCGAGGCGATGCGGCCGCCGGGATGCAGCGCCAGCGTCCTGGCGCGCGCCGCAACCGAATCGGCAAAACTGTTCCAATAGTCGGTCGCCTTCTGCGTCTCGACATAACCGGGCGCCAGCGCGTTCACGCGCACGCCCTGCCCGGCATATTCCAGCGCCAGCGATTTGGTCAGCCCAAGCAGCGCGTGCTTGGCCACGGGATAAGGGAAGGTATGAGGGATGATGGTGAAGCTGTGCGTCGAGGCGATGTTGAGGATCGCGCCACCGCCATTTGCGATCATTCCTGGCAGCACCGCCTTGCTGCAATTCCAGGCGCCCTTGACGTTGACGTCGAAATTGCGATTCCACTCCTCCTCGGTCGCCTCGAGCGGCGTCGAGAACACATTCATCCCCGCATTGTTGATCAGCGCGTTGATCGGCCCGATCGCGTCGGTCGCCCGGCTGACGGCAGCGGCAATCGCGGCCCCGTCGCTGATGTCGGCTGCGGTATGTCCGACATGGCCCTGCGGTGCGGCAAGGCCGGCGACCGTTTTGTCCAGCAGCGCGCCGTCGCGATCGACCAGGAACAGTTTTGCCCCTTCGGCCAGGCAGGCCTCGGCGATGGCGAGCCCGATGCCTTGCGCGGCGCCGGTGAGGAAGATGCGTTTGCCGGACAGGCGCTCAGCCATGGCTGTCACTCCACTGGAAGACGGATCAGCGCCGGCCCAGTGCCGACGAACGCAGATTGTCGAGCAAAACGGCAAGCAGCAGGATCACGCCGCGCACAATGTATTGGTAGAAGGCTGGGATGTTGAGCAGGTTCATGGCGTTTTCGGCGATGCCCATGATCAGCACGCCGACGATGACGCCCGACATGGTGGCGCGGCCGCCGGCAAGCGAGACGCCGCCGAGCACGCAGGCCGAGATGACCGAGAGTTCAAGCCCCACCGCCGCATTGGGCTGGCCCGACGTGATGCGCGAGGCCAAAAGGATGCCGGCGATGCCGCAAACCACGCCTTGCAGCGCAAAGATCCAGATGCGCGTCCAGTCGACATTGACGCCGGCCAGGCGCGAAGCCTCCGGGTTACCGCCGATGGCCAGCGTGTTCTTGCCGAACACGGTACGATTGAGGACAAAACCGAAGATGCAGAACAGCACGGCCAGGACCCAGACCGGCGTCGGAATGCCGAACAGCTTCGACAGCGCCAGTTGGTAGAAATCCGGGCTGTTGATGCCGACGGCGCGGCCATCGGATGCGATCAGCGCAAGGCCGCGCACGATCTGCATGGTAGCAAGCGTCGTGATCAGCGCGTTGATGCGGAACTTGGCGATGACGACGCCGTTGATGAAGCCGACGAAGGCGCCGCAGGCGATTGCCGCAAGAAGCCCGAGGATGATCGATCCGGTATAGTTCGACGCCATCACCGCGACCATGCCGGCGAAAGCAACGATCGAACCGACCGAGAGGTCGAAGTCGCGCGCGGCGAGGCAGAACATCATCGTGCAGGCGACGATGCCGACGGTGACCACCGATTGCAGCAGGCCGAGCATGTTGCGGTCGGTCAGAAAATTCGGCACCAGCAGCGACACCAGCGCGAAGGCGACGATGAAGATCACGACGAGGCCCTGTTCGCCGAGCAGGATCTTCTTCAACTGATCGGTCATGGCAAAGATCCTCAGGATGCGATCGCGTCGGGGGTTTTCTGATCGGGAAGAGCGGCGGCCAGGATCGCCTTTTCGGCGAACTGGTCGCGGGCGAGTTCGGCGCTGATGCGCCCGCCGCACATCACCAGGATGCGGTCGCAAATGCCCATCACTTCCGGCAGTTCGGACGAGACGACGACGATCGCCATGCCGTCTTCGGCAAGCTGGTAGAGCAGTTCGTAGATTTCCGCTTTGGCGCCAACATCGATACCGCGTGTCGGCTCGTCGACGATAAGCACGCGCACGCCCTGCTCCGACAGCCAGCGGCCGAGAATGACCTTCTGCTGGTTGCCACCGGAGAGGTTGATGATGTCCTGCTTGCGCGACGGCGTGCGCACCTTGAGCTTCTTGATGAAGGTCTCGGCGGTGGCGATCTCGCTGGCGCGGTTCAGGATCCCGAAGCGCGTGTGATGACGCCGCGACGAGATGTTGATGTTCTCCTCGATCGAGCGGCCCTGGATGATGCCGTCATGCTTGCGGTCTTCCGAGCACAAAACGATGCCGGCGCGGATCGCGTCATGGGGATCGGTGGCATGAACGACCTTGCCGTCGACGCTGATGGTGCCGCCTGAGCGCCGGTCGGCGCCGAAGACCAGCCGCATCAGTTCCGAGCGCCCCGCGCCGATCAGGCCGAAGAAGCCGACGATCTCGCCCGCCCTTGCCTCGAAGCTGGCGGGCGTCGTCAGTTTTACTCCGGAAACAGCGTCGACCTTCAGCCGGACATCGCCGGCCGGGCGTGGGCGAAACCCCCAGACATCGGAGATTTCGCGGCCGACCATTTCGGCGACGACCTGGTCGCGCGTGACGTCTTTCAGCGACGCATGGTGCGCCGCGAGCTTGCCGTCGCGCAGCACGGTCAGGCTGTCGCAGAGGCGGAACACTTCGTCCAGCCGGTGCGATACATAGATGATGACCTTGCCCTCGCCGCGCAGGCGGTCGATCAGGGCAAACAGGATTTCGCTTTCGCGCGACGACAATGACGAGGTCGGCTCGTCCAGAGCGATGACGCGCGCGTCGAGCATGATCGCCTTGGCGATCTCGACCATCTGGCGCTCGCCGATCGACAGCGTCTTGACCTTGCGGCTGATATCGATGTCGATGCCGGCTGATTTCAGCTTGGCGCCAACATCGTCTAGCATCCTGGCACGGGCGATGATGCCGGCGTTGGCGGGGAAGCGGCCGAGGCTGAGGTTTTCGGCAACAGTGAGCTCAGGAACCAGCTGCAGTTCCTGGTGGATGACGATGACGCCATTGTCGAAGGCATCTCGCGTCGTTGCATAGGCTTGCATCTTGCCGTCGATGAGGATCTCGCCGTCATCGGCATGCTGGTCGCCGGACAGGATCTTGATCAGCGTGGATTTGCCGGCGCCGTTCTCGCCCATCAGGCCGTGCACGGCGCCCTTGTCGACGCCGAACGAGACGTCCGACAGCGCCTTGACGCCCGGATAGGTCTTGGTGATTTCCGAGAAGTCGAGAAAGGACATGGGGCGCCTATCCTTTTGCCATGCCAAACAGGCGGCGACTGTGAGCCGCCGCCTGTTTGTACAGGGAGGATTATTCGATGCCGAGACCCTTGCGGACCGTCTGGTAGTCGTCGCGCTTGGCCAGCGCACCGGCGGTCAGGATGAGCTTCTCGGGTTCCTTGTTGTTGGCGACCCAGTCATACATGTTGAGCGCAGTCTCGTAGCCGTGACGCTTCGGCGAGATGATCACCGTGCCGACGAAGCCGGTGGCGGTCGGCTTCTTGAACTCGTTGATCGCCGAATCCGCGCCGCCAATGCCGACGCCGATCACGTTTTCGGCCGGGATGCCGACGCTTTCGGAAGCGCGCACGGCGCCGAGCACGGCTTCGTCGTTGAGGCCGAAGGAGACCCACTTCTTGATGTCGGCATGGGCGTTGAGTACCACCGTCGCCGCATTGAGCGCAGCCTCGGTATCGGTCTTGGCCTGCGGCGCGTCAAAGATGTTTTCGGCCTTGAAGCCGTTGGCCTTCAGCACCGAAATGGCGCCTTCGACCCGGTCGACGGCGGTCGGCAACTGATCATAGGAGACGCGGATGGCGCCGACCTCGTCGGCCTTCCAGCCGCGCGCCTTCATTTCGTCGACGATCGCCTGGCCGACGGCCTCGCCGATCTTGGTCGCCGAAATGCCCATATGCGGCACGTCTTCCAGCGCCTTGCCGTCTGCGCCGACCAGACGGTCGTCAACGGTCATCAGCTTGAGATTGTTTGCGGCGGCCTTGGCGACGATGCCGGGGCCGAGTTTCACATCAGGTGTGCAGACGATGAAGCCTTGCGCGCCCTGCGCGCCGAGATTGTCGATCGCCGACATCAGCTTCTCACCGTCCTCGGCGCCGATCTTGACCAGGGTAAAACCCTTCTCCTTGGCGGCCTGGTCGGCGAACTTCCATTCGTCCTGGAACCACGGCTCCTCGGGCTGTTTGACGATAAAACCTATCTTGGTGTCCTGAGCATATGCTGCGATGGTCGTGACGGACAGCACGGCAAGGGCGCCCGCGACGAGCGCGGTCTTCAGAAGTCGCATGATTACCTCCCAGCGATGGCCGGGCGCTCAGCCCGGATGCAGAGTCTCTAATTCTTTTTATCATACTCGTCAATTGATCTGGTATGATAATTGAGCTACATGCTCTGACCAGGGATCGCTGGCGCAAATCATCCGCATCCGGTAAGGCCGGGGACGCGAGATCAGTGGTTTCGCCGCCTTGGAGGAGGGCTGAGGTGACCGAAACTTCGAAGAAGGCATCAGGCGACACCCGCCGCCCGCGCGTCATGCCCGATGTGACCAAGGCGCTTGCCTCAGACATCTTTTCCGGACGCTATCCCGCCGGCTCGTCCCTGCCGACCGAAAACGAACTCGGCGTCGAATATGGCGTCAGCCGCACCGTCATCCGCGAGGCGCTGAAGGTGCTGGCCGCCAAGGGGCTGGTGCTGTCGCGGCCGCGCATCGGCACGGTTGTATGTGAACAGGACAACTGGAACATCATCGACCCGCAGGTGCTGGCCTGGCACGCGCCGCATGCGCTGGACGACAAATTGTTCGACGCCATCCTCGAAACGCGCCGCGCCATCGAACCTCTGGTAGCTGAACTGGCGGCGACTCGTGCGACGCTGCAGGAGATCGCCGATCTCGAAGCCGCCTGGCGCGGCATGGCCAATGCCGGCGAGGATCTCGCCGCCTTCTCGCGCTCGGACATCACCTTCCACCAGATCGTCTATGCCGCGAGCCACAACCCGATCTTCCGCCAGATCGGCAATCTGATCGACACCGGGCTGAAATTCTCGCTCGAAGCAACGGCGACCATTTCGCTCGCCCGGCGCATGGAAGCGGTGGCGGCGCACCGTGAGGTGGTCGAGGCGCTGCGCATGCGCGATGCCGCGGCGGCGCGTGCGGCGGCAGGCCGGATCCTCGACCTTGCGGCGCGCGACCTGGTCAGCGCCAAGAAACTCAAGAACAACTGAGACCAGCATGAAAATCATCTCGCTCACCACCTACATCGTCCCGCCGCGCTGGCTGTTCCTGAAGATCGAGACTGATGCCGGCGTTACCGGCTGGGGCGAGCCTGTGGTCGAAGGCCGTGCGCTGACGGTCGAGGCAGCGGTCAAGGAACTTGGCGATTATCTGATCGGCAAGGACCCGCGCCTGATCGAGGAC
Organism: Mesorhizobium sp. M0771; assembly: GCF_040320155.1. Taxonomy (NCBI): domain Bacteria; kingdom Pseudomonadati; phylum Pseudomonadota; class Alphaproteobacteria; order Hyphomicrobiales; family Phyllobacteriaceae; genus Mesorhizobium; species Mesorhizobium sp. M0771. The sequence goes on from NZ_JAMYPC010000009.1 coordinate 52,124, forward strand.
CATTGGACGGTGATGCATCGCGGCGGCTTCTACCGCGGCGGGCCGATCCTGATGAGCGCCATTGCCGGCATCGACCAGGCGCTGTGGGACATCAAGGGCAAGGCGCTCGGCGTGCCTGTGCACGAACTGCTCGGCGGCAAGCTGCGCGACAGCATCAAGGTCTATTCCTGGATCGGCGGCGACCGGCCGGCGGAAGTGGCTGATGGCGCCAGGGAAGTGGTGGCGCGCGGTTTTCAGGCGCTGAAGATGAATGGCACCGAGGAACTGCAGATCGTCGACAGCCATGACAGAATAGATGCGGCTGTCGAACGCGTCGCCATGGTGCGCGAGGCCGTTGGGTCCAACATTGGCATCGCCGTCGATTTCCACGGCCGCGTCCACCGGCCGATGGCGCGCATGCTGGTCAAGGAGCTCGAACCCTACCGGCTGATGTTCATCGAGGAGCCGGTGCTGAGCGAAAATCGCGAGGCGCTGAAGGAGATCGCAGCGCTGGGCTCGACGCCGATCGCGCTCGGCGAGCGTCTTTACAGCCGCTGGGATTTCAAATCGGTGTTCGAACAAGGCGCCGTCGACATCATCCAGCCGGACCTGTCGCATGCCGGCGGCATCACCGAATGCCGCAAGATCGCAGTGATGGCCGAGGCCTATGACATTGCGGTGGCGCCCCACTGCCCGCTCGGCCCGATCGCGCTCGCCGCCTGCCTGCAGCTCGATGCCGTCAGCTACAACTGCTTCATCCAGGAACAGAGCCTCGGCATCCACTACAACGCCGCAAACGATTTGCTCGACTATGCCGCCAACAAGGACGTCTTCCGCTACGAGGATGGCTATGTCGCAATCCCCGATGGTCCCGGCCTCGGCGTCGAAATCGACGAGGACTACGTCAAGGAACGCGCCAAGGAAGGCCACCGCTGGCGCAACCCGGTCTGGCGTCACAAGGACGGCTCCTTCGCCGAGTGGTAGCTCGGCCGACCTTGCGGCCAGGCCTTCAGGACCTCAAGCTCAATTTCGCGGTGGCGCCAGCGTAACGCAGGCCTCTGATGGGCCGCAGCGCCGAGCACCAGCGCATGGGAACCGTCGGCGCCGGCAAGCCGCAACTCGCTGACCGCCTGGGTTGCCGCAAGCGCGAAAGCAGTCGCTATCCATGGAACATGGCGGATGTCCTGTTCTCATCGACCTTTTCTTGGCCCGCCAGCCGCGTCACCTGCCCGCGGCGTGCCGGCCTGCGTTCCTGCCGGAGAAGATGCAGCTGCCGAGAAATGTCCCTTCCAGCGCATTGTAGCCGTGATAGCCGCCGCCACCGCCGCCGGCCACCTCGCCTGCCGCATAGAGCCCGGCAATGGGTTCGCCATTGCCGTCGAGAACCTGCGAATTGAGATTGGTGTGCAGGCCGCCAAGCGTTTTGCGCGTCAGGATGTTGAGGCGCACCGCGATCAGCGGCCCGTGCCTGGGATCGAGTATCTTGTGCGGCTTGGTCACCCGGAAGATCTTGTCGCCAATGTAGTTGCGGGCGCCGCGGACGGCTGTGACCTGCGCATCCTTGGTATAGGCATGGTCGACCTCGCGATCGCGCGCCACGATCTGCGCCTTGAGCCGGTCGTAGTCGAGCAGATTGTCGCCTGACAGCGCGTTCATGCCGGCGACCAAGTCGGCCAGGTTGTCGCGGACGACGAAGTCCTCGCCCTTTTCCAGGAACGCTGCCACCGATGGTGGCGCCTTGCCGCCGCGCCGGTTCTTCAGCACGGCCCGCCAATCCTTGGCCGTAAAGTCTAGGTTTTGCTCCGAACCCGACAGCACGAACTCCTTCGAAGCGATCGTCTTGCTCAGCACGAACCAGGAATAATCGTGTCCCGTCGACAGGATACGCTTCAAGGTGCCGAGCGAATCGAAGCTCGGGAAGAACGGCGCCTCCATGCGTTGTCCCAGAGCATCGAACCATAGCGGCGACGGCGCCGACAGGATGCGGATGCCGTGGTTCGGCCAGATCGGATTCCAGTTCTTGATCCCCTCGACATAGTGCCACATGCGGTCGGCGTTGATGACGCCCCCGCCGGCGTCCTGGGTGATCGCCACCATGCGGCCGTCCACATGGTGCGGCACGCCGGCAACCATACGCTTCGGCGCTGGCCCCAGCCGCCCGACCGGCCAGACCTTGCGAACCAACTCATGATTGCCGCCGATGCCGCCGGAGGTGACGATCACGACACCGGCCGAAAGGTCGAAATCGCCGACGGCCGTGCGGCTCGACTGCTTGCCGCGCTCGACATCGGATGCCTCCAGGATTTCGCCCGCGACGCCGGTGACCGCGCCGTTGGTCTTGATCAGCCGGCTGACCTGATGACGGAATTTCAAAGTGATCAGCCCTTTGGCGACGTGCTCGCGCACGCGCCTTTCGAACGGCGCGACCACGCCCGGCCCAGTGCCCCATGTCAGGTGGAAGCGCGGCACTGAATTGCCGTGGCCATTGGCCAGCGCGCCGCCGCGCTCGGCCCAGCCGACCACCGGCCACCAGCGCATGCCCATGGCGTAGAGCCACGGCCGCATCTCGCCGGCGGCGAAATCGACATAGGCTTCCGCCACTTTCCTTGGCCAATGGTCCTCGGGCCGGTCGAACTGGGCAGAACCCAGCCAATCCTGCCAGGCGAGGTCGCGGCTGTCCTTGATGCGCAGGCGGCGCTGCTCGGGCGTGTTGACCAAAAACAGGCCGCCGAGCGACCAGAATGCCTGGCCGCCGAGAAAACCGCCACCCTCTTGCTCGACGATGATCACGCGCTTGCCGGCATCGCCGAGTTCCGCGGCTGCGGCCAGGCCGGCCAGCCCGCCGCCAACGATGATTGCGTCCGCGTCAGCCATTGTCGTAGCTCCTGTGCCGGCTTTTGTTTTCGAGATCGGATGCTCGTTGCTAGCCGCGCAGCGCGTTCCAGATGATGCGCGGCAGCTTCAGGAGGCTCGGCTGGTAGTTGAACTCGGTGATCAGGCGGCCGACCATGTGTGCCCTTTTGTGGGTCAGGAACCAGGCCGGCTTCGGCATGATGCGGAACGGCGCTTCGAGCACGCTGCGCTCCGGTCTGTCGAACAAATAGGTGTTGTGGACGACGCCGATGCCGCTCTGCACATCGTCGAGCGTGTGGCCAGGGAAAGCACCCCAGGTCGGGCGCAGCAGCGCGAACAGAACGCCGCTCCAGGAATTGATGCCGATGCCGCCATAGCGCAGTTCGGCAATGATTTCCTCGAAGCGCTGCCGGCCGATCTCGGCGATCGTCCTGGGATGGATGAGGATGTTGGCGGCAAGCGTGCCGTGCAGCTTTTCATTGGCGTAGGCGACAGCGGCGCGCAGATAGGATTCCGCATTGCCCGCCGGCAGCCGCATGACGCTGAGCGCCGGCGCGAACACCTCGGCATTTTCGAGATAGGCGTCCGTGCCCGGCCGGAACGGCACCACAACGCAGGCGGGCCCGCCAGGCCGCTCGAATTTTTGTGCCGTGTCGGCGTGCGCCTCGAAGGCGGCGAGGCGCTCGGTCGCGCCGGGATAATAGGCCGGGCGCGACGGGGCTTTCTGCATCACCTTTTCGAGTGCTGCCAAAAGCGCATCGGATTTGCCCCAGCCTTCGGGCAACACGAGCATTTGGCAGGCGATGCAGTTGAAACCGGAATTGTTGAGCTTTTGAGTAGCGATCAGTTCGGCGTGGTAGGTGATATCGGCATCCGACCACGGACCGGGCACCACGATGGTGGGTGCCACGCCGCCAAGCTCCGAGGTGATACGCCGGCTGTTGCGCGGCGTGCCCGCCGCCTTGTTCTTGCGGCCCTCCTCGCCAGGCCCCCAGACGATCGCGTCATGCGAGGCGGCGGCACCGGTGATGTGGATGTCGTCGACGAGATCGTGGTTGCACAGATACGCGCCGACATCGGCGCCACCGCGCACGATGCGCAGTGCTCCGAATTCGATCAGCGGCCGCAGCGCCGGCCGCAGGAAATCGATCAGATAGTCGTTGACCGGGTTCATCTTGAGCAGAACCACCTGGTGCTCGACCAAAAGCTTGTGCAGGCAGTCGAGCGGCGCGATCGAGGCGACATTGCCGGCGCCGAGCACGAGGCCGATCTTGCCCTTGCGGCTGGTGCGGGGCGCGTCATAGGCCGATGCGGTGTTTGCGGCGAGGTTCGCCTTGGTCACGCCGGGCTGCATCCAGATCTCGGCCTTCAGCCCGGTGAACAACACCTTGTCCCAGAGCGAATTCGGAACCACCGTTACCGCCACCTGTCCGCTAGGCAAGGTGCGGACCGGCAGTCTGTCGAGAAACTTCTTGCCCTCCATCAGGCTGAGCGTGTGGATGAACTGGTTGCAGCCATCCATCAGCGCCGCCGGGCCAGCCAGCCATTCTTCGCCTTCCAGCGGCGAGCCGGTCGGGATGCCCTTCTTGCGCGTCGCGGTTTTGACCCACGCCTCGGCGACCTCGCGGATGTGATCCTTGACCTGCCGCAGCAAGGCGATCCGCTCGCCATTCGAGGTCTGCGCCCAGTCGTCCTTCCTGGCGTCGAGATCGGTGAGGGCGAGGTCGAGTTCGGCTGCCCATTCAGGCTGCACGGGCTGAGTTTTGACTGCCTTGGCGACCATCCTATCCTCCTCCACTTCGGTCTCTTTGTTTGACGCAACTCCGGACGGAACCGCTTCACACTTTCCTGGAATTGCTCTACGAAAACGGCAGTGCGGCCCATTGCTCGACGAATTTCCCGCCGGAATAGACCTGGATCGAACCGAACTGCTGTAGCACGAATTCGCTCTGGGTCGGACGCAGGAAGGCGTAGTCGTCAGGCCCGACATTGACGTTGTCGGGCAGCGCCATGAATTGCTGATTGGTCGAAAAGCCGAACGTCTTGTCGGTCTTCATCCCCACGGGATGGACGGGCTTCGCCATCCATTTTCCGCCATAGAGAAAACAGCCGCGCCGCGGCAACAGCCCGAGCTTCTGCAGCAGCCAGGAGCGCTGGTCGAGGCCCGGCACCTGGACATCGACCACCTTCAGGATCGGCGTCGCGATGAATGCGGCAGGCCGCAATTGGCTGAGGCTCGGCACATCGAAATCGGTCGGCAGCATAAAAGCCGATCCGATGGACAATTCATTGGCGCCGACCCAGCTGTCATAGAGCAATGCGGTGCTGCTGCCGCCAAGATTGAGGATCTTGCGCTGGTCGGCGGCAAGGCAAGCGACATACTGGCGAAACAGGCTGATCGCCTTGACGCGCGCCTTGGCCGGTCCTCCCAGCAGTTTGGGGATATGGCCGATATGCGCCTCGTAGGCCATGACGCCTTCGCATTTCAGCCGCGGGTAATTCGCCAACGCGGAAACTGCCCGGGCCAGTGAGTCGGGATCGCTGATACCGCCGCGATGAAGGCCGACATCGACCTCGAAGCAGACGCGCAGCTCGCGGTCGAGCTCGGCGGCAAGCGAGCCATAGGCGGCCAGCCGCTCCTCGGTATCGATCAGCCAGACGATGCGCGACGTAGCTTCGCCGAGCCCGGCGAGAACGCCCTTCGTCAGCGCGTGCCTGGCGCCGGCAACCGGCATCGGCTTGCCCAACAGGAGATCGACTTGGGGAAACACTTTCAGCATCTCGGCGCTGATCGGCAGATGAAAGGTCATCAGCCTGTCGGTCGCAAACGCCGCGCGGATATGGTCGATCAGCGGCAGGCATGGCAGCGACTTGTCGACGAGGCGCAGATCGAGGCCCGTGGCGAACTTCGCCTTGATCGCAGCGATGTTGTGATCGAGCCGGTCGAGATCGAGCACCAGGCAAGGCTGAAAGATCCCGGCTGCCCTGAGCGCGCCCGACATTTCCGCGAAATAGGTGTCGGTCAAGCTCATGCCGCGACGCCGAGCAGCCTGGCAATATAGGGCGACACGAAGCGGTTGTCCGGGTCCATCTCGCGGCGGACCGCCATCGCATCGTTCCAGCGCGGATAGAGCGCGCTCAATTCCCTTGATGTCAGGCTGTGCATCTTGCCCCAATGCGGGCGGCCGCCGCGCTTCCTGAAGATCGGCTCGGCGGCGTTGAAGAACGCCATCGGATCGCGCTCGACGCCGTGATGGATGGCGATGGAACAGGTTGGGCGCTTGTAGAAGGGGCTGAGCCAGACATTGTCGGGCGCGACGACGCGCACCTCCATCGGAAAATAGACCTCTGGAAACCGCGTCTCGAGCAGCGCAATGATTTCGCTGAGTGCGGGCGCCCCTTCCTCGAACGGCAGGTGGTATTCCATCTCGTTGAACTTGACGTTGCGCTCGGAGGTGAAGACCTTCAGCCACTCCTCGACATAATCCTCGGCCGGCACCTTGGCGAAGGCCGAGCCGATGAGACGGCGGCGCAGCCAAGGGAGCCAGCTGAGATAGTCGCGCAGTTTTCTCAGCGTCGTCACCGCATCGTCGTCTTCCGTCGGCGGACGCACCGTCGCCGGCGCCTCGGTGATGTCGCTGGCAATCAGCAGCGCCTGGCCGGAAAACGGCACATAGTAGAACTCGGCCGAACGATGCGCCGTCATGGTGCTTTCGAATTGCGCAAGCACATCGGCAATCGGCGCCGTCCAGCGGCGGTGCCGCATCCGGTAACTCGCCACGTTGCGGATCGTCACTTCGGTGACGGCGCCGAAAGCGCCGAGCGAAGCGCCCATGGCTTCGATCATGTCGGGGCTCTTGGCACGGTCGAACTCTTTCACGGCGCCACGCCCGTCGACGATCTGCATCGCCTCGAGCTGGGTATGGTAAGCGCCGAGCGTGATGCCCGAGCCGTGGGTGGCGGTGCCCAGCGCCCCGCCGAACGCCTGCTTGTCGATGTCGCCCATGTTCGGCAGCGCCTGGCCGACGCCGTGCAACAGCTTTGCCAGCGCGCCGATCTTGGTGCCGGCGCCGACCCGTGCTGTCAGCCTTTCGGGATCGTGCGACCTCAGGCCCTCGAAGCGATCAAGCGACAGGATCGTCCCGTCATTCTTAACCAGAGGCGTGAAGGAATGGCCCGTGCCAGCGAATCGAACTGGTCCCGGCGCGTTGCGAATGGCACCACTCAGCTCATCGAGACTCTGCGGTTCGGCAAAAGCCTGCGGCGTGGCCGTGACATAGCCCGACCAATTGCTCCACTGGCTGATAGCCTCTCCCAAAATTGCCTCCCTGGGACGCCGGCTTTGCCGGTCTTTCTCCTAGCGCTAGATAATATGATACATAGTCAGCTTTTCCGGATATGATACATTGTCAGCTTTCTGTCAAGCTGGCAATCGGAGGTGTCTTGCGTCCGCGCCGGCCGCATGGATCTACAGCGACGCACGCTGAGCCGGCGTCGGCATTGAACGCAGTTCGTTGCCCCTTCAAGCCAGCCCAAACGTTTCCACGGCCCGCATGATGCCGCGCAATTCGGCCAGGCCCTTCAGGCGGCCGATCAGCGAGTAGCCGGGATTGATCCTTGTCTTGCCGATATCGTCGGCGAGCAGGTGGCCATGGTCCGGCCGCATCGGGATTTGCCAGTCGGCGCGGCCTTCTCTGTGGCGGCGTTTCTCTTCCTGCATCAGCACCAGAATGACGTGCGCCATGTCGGTGCCGCCCTCGAGATGCTCGGCCTCGTAGAACGAGCCGTCATCCTCGATGGTGATGTTGCGCAGATGGGCGAAGTGGATGCGGTCGGCGAATTCCTTGACCATGGCGACGATGTCGTTGTCGGCGCGCGTGCCGTAGGACCCGGTGCAGAACGTCAGCCCATTGGCCTGGCTGTCGACGGCATTGAGAATGAAACGCGCATCCTCGGCGGTCGAAACGACGCGCGGCAGGCCGTAGAGCGAAAACGGCGGATCGTCGGGGTGGATACACATGCGCACCCCCTCCTCTTCCGCCACCGGAATGATCTCGCGCAGGAACCACGCGAGGTTGTCGCGCAACTCCTTCGGCCCGATCCCGTCATAGTCCGCAAGCGCCTCGCGAAAACTGTCGCGGTCATACTTGCGCTCTGTAGCCGGCAGGCCGGCGATCAGATTGCGCTCGATCTGGTCGATCTTCTCGGGCGGCAATTCCTTCAGCCGCGCTTCCGCCTGCGCAATACGCGCCGGCGTGTAGCTGTCAGCTCCGTTCTTGCGCTTCAGCACGAACAGATCGTAGGCGGCGAAATCAACGGCATCAAAACGCAGGGCGTAGCCTGTCGTCGGCAGACGGCAGGCTAGATCGGTGCGGGTCCAGTCCACCACCGGCATGAAATTGTAGCAGATCGTGGCGATGCCGGCCTTGGCCAGCGCGCGGATCGAATCGCGGTAATAGCCGGCATAGCGCTCGCGTTCCTGCGCGCCGATCTTGAAGGAATTGTGGACCGGAATGCTCTCGACGACCGACCAGGTCAGTCCTGCTTCCTGGATAATGCGCTTGCGCTCCAGCACTTCGGCCTCAGGCCACGCCCGGCCGTCATAGATATGGTGGAGCGCCGAGACCACGCCGGTGGCGCCCGCCTGCTTGACATGATCGAGCGTCACCGGATCATCGGGCCCATACCAGCGCCAGCATTGTTCCATTTTCGGCTTTCCTTCTGCGAGAGGTTGGCAACTTATTGTTGGACCTCGATGGGAGTCGATAGAAAATGGAAGAGTTTTTAGAAATGATGGATTTCGACGGCAAGGTCGCCCTGGTGACGGGGACGACCGGCATTGGCCTGGCAACCGCCAGACGCCTTGCGGCCGGTGGCGCCGCAATCATCGCCTGCGGCATCGACCGCAGCGCCAATGCGGCGATGAAAGCGCAACTGGAAAGCGCTGGAGCTGCGGTGCTGGTCATCGAAACCGATGTGTCCATCTCCGACCAGGTGCGCGACGCGGTCGCGGCTGGCGTCGCGAAGTTCGGCGGCCTGGATGTCATCGTCAATTCAGCCGCCGTCCATCCCTATGGCACGGCGACGACCACCGACTGGGAAACCTGGAACCGAACGATGACGGTCAATGTCGGCTCGATCTACCTGACCGCGCATTTCGGCATTCCGGAAATGATCAAGCGCGGAGGCGGCGCCATCGTCAACGTCGCCTCGGTGCAGGGCTTTGCCTGCCAGCAGAACGTTGCCGCCTATGCCACGACCAAAGGGGCCATCCACACGCTGACGCGCTCGCTGGCGCTCGACTATGCGGCATCAGGCGTTCGGGTGAATTCGGTCAGCCCGGGCTCGATCCGCACGCCAATCCTGGAGAAGGCCGCGCGTGGCGGCAATGGCAGCGATGCCGATGTCGAAGAGGCTTACAAGCGCTTCGGCGCGGCGCATCCGCTCGGCCGTATCGGCGAACCGGAGGAAGTGGCGGAACTCATCGCCTTCCTGTGCTCGTCGAAGGCCGGTTTCTGCACCGGCGCGGACTACAGGATCGATGGCGGCCTGACGGCAGGTATTGGCGTGAAGTAGCGCTATGATGGCGTTCTGCGCGCTTGCAGGCAATCGGTGTCCGACCGCGCTACAGCTTCCACATCCGCTTGGCATTGCCCGACAGCAGTTTCGTCCTCTCCTCAGGGCTGGCTCCCGCAATCAGCGCATGCGTCGCCGCCACCCAGGTCGCAAGGCCACCGCCAAGCGTGCACACCGGCCAGTCGCTGCCCCACACGACGCGGTCCCAGCCGAAAATGCCGATCGTGTGCTCGACATAGGGGCGCAAGGTCTCGACGGTCCATGAGCCGGCATCGGCATAGGCGACGACACCGGAGATCTTGCCGATGACATTGGGACGCCGCGCGATCTCGGTCATATGCTCGCGCCACGGATGTTCCGCACTGGCCTTGATGTCGGGCACGCCGCAATGGTCGAGCACGAACTGCACATCCGGCGCCAGATCGGCGAGCGCAACCGCCCTTGGAATCTGATGCGGCAGGACGACGAGGTCGAAGGTCAGGCCGGTGCCGGCAAGCCGCTTGATGTTTTCGCGAAACAGCGCGCTGTCCGAAAGCTCGTCCGGCATGACATGCAGCACGCGGCGGAACCCCTTGACGAAGGGATCGGCCTGCTGGCGCCCGAGATAGGCGGCGAAGCCGGCCTCCTCCGGGCGGCAGGAGGCGATCGCCCCGCGCAACAGACTGCCCTTCTCCAGCGACTGCGCCTTCACATGGCTGGTCTCGGCCTGGATGTCGGCTTCATCGACGTCGACCTCCATATGCAGCGCGGCCTCGATACCGGCGCGGCGGGCCTGGATCGCATATTCTGCGTGCGGGAAATCGCGGTTGAGCGCCGGCTCGCGGCTGAGCCAGGGATAGCGCAGCGCCGACAGGTCGATCAGGTGCAGATGAGTGTCGATGATCATGGCTGTCCTCCTCGGTGATTTCAGATCATCGCCAAATGCCTAAACCCAGCGCATGACACAAGCTTTGGCTCAGGCCCGCTTCGGGATCTCTTTGTCCTCGAGCAGCAGCGTCAGCCCCATGGCGACGAAATAGAGCGCCGCCACCCAGATGAACATCACGTTGAAGCCACTGGAGTAATGGTCGAGCACCACTTCGCGGATCGCGCCCGGCAGGCTCGATGCGAGGTGCGGCGTCAACCCGTTCAGGCCACCCGGCAGCAGGGCGGCGGCGTCTGCAGGAAGCTCGGCTGTCTGCCGGTTCAGCGCCCAGATCATCACCGCGCCGTTCAGCGCCAGACCCAGCGATGCTCCGAGCGTCCGCGCCTGGGTGATCAGCGACGTCACCGCGCCGATATCCTGCAGCGGTGCCGCCGCCTGGATCGCCACGATCAGCACCTGGAACTGCAGGCCCATGCTGATGCCGAACACAGCCATCATCGTTGCCAGCACCCAGATCGGCGTGTGCTGGTTGGTGAGGACAAAGCCCAGCATCAGAAACCCGCCAATAGCCATGGCGACCACCGGCATCCATTTGTAGCGTCCGGTTGCGGCAATTACCCGCCCGGCGACGATCGAGATGACCATCGATGTCAGCGACGCCGGCAGGAACAGGAAGCCGACTTCGGCCGGGCTGAGACCCGTCAGCGTCTGCATGTAGAGGGCGAAATAGAAGAACATGCCCAGCGTCACCGTTCCGGCGACCAGCGACACGCCCGAGACGATGCTGACCGTCGAATTGCCGAACAGCCGCAACGGCACGATCGGCTCTTCGGCCCGGCGCTCCACCATGATGAACAAGGTGATGGCGACCAGCGCGAGGAGTGGCAATACGAAGGTGAGCAGGTCCGGCCCGCTGGGGTCGAGCACGTGATAGCCCCAATAAACGACCGCCGTTGTGCCGATGGCGAGCAGCGCGCCGCCGAGATAGTCGATGCGGTGCCGTTTTTCGTTGAACCGGCTGCGCATGGCGAAGGCCAGCACCGCCAGCACGATGATGCCTATCGGCAGATTGACCAGGAACACCCAGCGCCAGCCGAACAGGCTGGTGATGTAGCCGCCGGCCAACGGGCCGAGCACTGATGACAGCGCGAACACCGCCGAACTGTAGCCCTGATATTTCGCGCGGTCGCGCGGCGAAAACAGTTCGCCGATCATGGCGAAGGCCGAGACCATCAGGCCGCCGCCGCCGATGCCTTGCAGCACGCGCGCGGCGATGAGGCTCTCCATCGACCATGCCATGCCGCAGACCAGCGAGCCCAGCAGGAACAGGCCGATCGCCGTCAGCACGACATTCTTGCGGCCATACATGTCGCCGAGCTTGCCGTAGAATGGCGAGACCGCGGCGGTCGAGAGCAGGTAGGCGGCACCGACCCAGCCGAACAAATGCAGATTGCCGAGTTCGCCGGCAATGGTGGGCAAGGCGGTGACGACGATCTGCATGTCGATGGTTGCCATGAACATGGCGATCAGCGCGCCGAAATAGACGATCAAGGTCGTAAGGTCGGGCCTGACTTGGGCCTCCACGGGCGCTGTGTCCGGCAGCGTCTGCTCGACAGTCATCGGTGTCTCCGTAGCTTGGGGCGCGATTTATGTGCCCACAGCCGAGAGGTGTCAAATAGGCGAAAACGCCATGCCTGGAGGCATTCCGTCCGGCTAACGGGAAGAGCCTTAGCGGACGTGCAGCCGTGGATGATGGTCGTCGCGACCAGTTCCGCGGGGTCGCGTGCAATCGGGTCGACGATGCTGTCGATGAAGGCAGTGTGATCGAGCGCCAGCGTCGTCAGATTGTGGCTCTCCACCGTGAACACCTGGCCTCGGTGCGCATGGTCACCGACATCTCGGGCAACACTGTCGAAGGCAATAGCTACGCCATATACGGCGAAAGCCTCAACACCGGCTTCCATACCCAAAAGGGCTATATCGGCGAGCGCTTCGATGCCGAGACCGGGCTGCTGTATCTCAATGCCAGGTACATGGATCCGGTGCTTGGACGGTTCATCTCGCCGGATGACTGGGATCCGACTAAGGAAGGCGTTGGCACCAACAGATATGCTTACGCATGCAATGATCCGATCAATAGGGGGGACAATAATGGCCACATAGCACCCCTCATTTGGGCTGCTGCGATCCTCGGTGCATATTTCATGAGTGTCGAGCCTGCAAATGCTCCTGCACCAACGGATACGGCTAAAAGTGTCAGCGGTGGCCAATTGATAGCAAACATGGCAATGGGAGCTGCCACACCACTACTTGCGGCAAAAGCACCATTTTTGACAATGTCAGCGGCGGCAAGGTGGCCACGTGCTTTCCGAATTGGCTGCCGCTGAAACAGGCCTTTTTGCACCAGGAGCAGCCACGGTTGCTGGAGTAGGAGCAACAGCCGCTGCAACAAGTGTTGCTTCGCTTCGAGGGGGGGGTTACTCACGAAGCCGAACGGCTAGCGCAGTTAGGTCTTACCAAGAACAATGCCGGTTGGAGGCCAAACCAAGCTGATTTCGACAGCGCGGCGTTCAAAGTCATTGTGGGAGACGCAAAGTTTAGCCGGGGCGGATTGCCAAAGGGAACGATCTTTGACGGCATGAAGGTTGGAAATTTCGAGATCAAGGGAGGGCTTAGCATGCTGGATTCGACCTACCAACTTAGGCTCCAAACGTATCGATCGCTGAAAACGAACATGCCTCTTACGATCGAGACGACGCGGCCCATCAACCCTACCTTCCAGAACTGGCTAAACCGGTGGGGTGTTTTGGTTCCGAGACAGAAGTGATAGGCATGCGAAGGGATGGGCTGTGGAATTTATGATGACGAAGTGGCATGTTGCGAGGGGCGCGCGCGCCGATGCCGAAATAAATAATAAAATCTTTCTGATCAAAAACGTCTCTGAAATGAGGGCAACTTATCAGGTCAGACTTCTCCTTTATCGAGCTGTGCAGGAAGGTACGCGGTTGGTTTTAGACCTTCCAAAAGAATGCAAGTTGAGCGCCAATTTGAAGGCCTTGGCTAAAGAGCATCGCCGTAATTTTGAAATCACGAGGACCTGATGGGACTATATCTAGCTGTCTTTGATGGCGATGAGGAGCTGGATGGGGTTGAGGTAGGCTCGTATGCTGACTTCGAAACGTTCCGCTCTAAGGTTGCGACGCACGTAGAACAGGGCGTCGCAGGATCGCGGTGTCCAACACTGATGGTTCATTCTGACAGTGACGGACAATGGTCGCCCGAAGAGGCAGCTCTATTGCAAGCGGAGCTATTGTTGATCACCGATAGCTTCTTGAAGCTGCCCCCTGAGCCTCTTGGGGATGGTTGGAAACCAGAAGTAGCCCAGATGTTTGGGCTTCGGCCGAACAGCCTTTATGACTGTTTTTTTGATGTAGACGGCGAGCCTCTCTTGGACCGTCTGATTGGCTTGGCTCAACTGAGTACGCAGCGGAATCTTCCGATTTTGTTCCAATGAGGATGAGAGCCCGGATGACGACTTCAACCTTAACTGGCGAGGCACCCCGGTCCGCCGCAGGCAGACCGATCTGGCTTTCAGCCGTAACTTGAAGCCACCGCTTTTCAGGCGGTGGAGCATTAACTCGATCCCGCTGGTGCTCAATGCGCTGACCGACGCGCTCTCGGTTCTGCAGGAGAAACCCAACCCCCGGTCGCACCCACCCCCCACCACCAACCCTGTGGATAGACTCCAAATCCCCCCATCAATCCAAGCACTCAACCTCAGGACGTCCTAAACTAAGGCCCTTGGGGAATCGGGTGTATGTCAATCGGGTCAAGCAATCGCGTCGTATTGTGCCTGTTGCTTGCACTTGCCGGCTGCAATTCCACGCCGGGCAAGGACTTTTTCACCGAGACTATCGACAGCCTGCACGCCAAGAACTCGCCCTTGCGGGCGGGATACACCGGACCATCCACCGTCACCTCGGCCGCGAGCGCCGGGCAGCGCTTCAACGGCGCGCAGTATCAGGGGTCCGGCCAGTTCGTCTCGTCCAGCGCCCCCGTCACCCAGGTAACGACTGACGGCTCGGGCCAGTTCGAGCTCAACCTGGTCAGTGCGCCGATCGCCGATGCGGCCAAGGCGGTGCTGGGTGACGCGCTGCACCTCAACTACATCGTCGACCCGCGCGTGCAGGGCACGGTGACGCTGCAGACCTCGCAGCCGGTGTCGAAGGATGCACTGGTCGACATACTGGAATCAGCACTTGCGGTGAATGGCGCGGGCATCACCAAGCGCGCCGGCACCTACCAGGTCGTGCCGCTGTCCGAGATCATGTCCAACACACCGCCGGTCAGCGTGCCCTCGGTGTCGCCTTCGGGGCCCGGCGTCAAGGTGCAGGTGCTGCAGCTGCAATATATCGCCGCCGACGAGATGAAGACCATTCTCGAGCCGATCACCCGCCAGGGCTCGGTGCTGCGGGTCGATTCCACCCGCAACCTGATCACCGTCGCCGGCAATGACAGCGACCTCAATGCCATCCGCGAGGCGGTGTCGGTGTTCGATGTCGACTGGATGCGCGGCATGTCGGTGGCGCTGCATCCGCTGAAGACCTCGAAGCCGGAAGCCGTCGCCGCGGAACTCGATTCCATCTTCGGCACCAAGGACGGGCCGGGCGCCAAGCTCATCCAGTTCATCCCCAACGACCGGCTGAATTCGGTGCTGGTGATCACCTCGCGCCCGGCCTATCTCGCGCGCGCCGCCAGCTGGATCAACAAGCTCGACAGGCTGGCGGAGTCCAACGAGGACCAGCTCTTCGTCTACCAGATACAGAACCGCCCGGCCAAGGAACTGGCCGCTGTGCTGAGCTCGGTTCTCGGCACCTCGGTCAAGACCGAGGGCGGCGCGGACGGCTCGAACGTGTCGCCCGACCAGACGCCGATCGCCATGCAGTCGGACGGCATTACCCCGGTGCCGTTGACCGGGCCGTCGCCTTCGATGCCGCAGCAGGACGGACAGCCGCCCGCCCACGCCACCGTCGTCGCCGACATCGAAAACAACGCGCTGCTGATCCAGACCACGGCGCGCGACTATGAGCGCATCGAGCAGATCCTGACCAAGGTCGACATCTTGCCGACGCAGGTCATGCTGGAAGCGGTCATTGCCGAAGTCACGCTCAACGACGAGCTGAAATACGGCCTGCGCTGGTTCTTCGAGAATGGCGGCACGAAGGTATCGGTGACCGACGTGGCCAAGGCGGCTGCCGCCGCCACTTTGCCGGGTTTCAACTGGAGTTATGCCACCGACAACATACAGGTGACGCTGAATGCGCTGTCCTCGATCACCGATGTCAACGTCATTTCGGCGCCGACCATCATGGCGCTGAACAACCAGAAGGCGATCTTGCAGGTCGGCGACCAGGTGCCGATCCTGACCCAGCAATCGCAGGATACCGGCAGCGGCACGGCGCCGATCATCAACTCGGTGCAGATGAAGGACACCGGCGTCATCCTGACGGTGACGCCGCGCATCAACAATGCGGGCCGGGTGATGCTCGACATTCAGCAGGAGGTCAGCAACGTTGCCGAGACGAAGAGCTCCGGCATCGATTCACCGACCATACAGCAGCGCAAGATCCAGACCCGCGTGCTGGTCAATGACGGCGAAAGCCTGGCGCTGGGCGGCCTCATCCAGCAGAACAACAGTGTCGGCCGCACGCAGGTGCCAATTCTCGGCGACATCCCCATTATCGGCAACGCGTTCAAACAGAAAAACGACAAGATTGTGCGTACCGAACTGATCATCTTCATCCGGCCGCATGTCGTGCGCGACATCAACGAGGCCCGCGAAGTGACCGACGAATTCCGCGGCAAGATTAGCCTGCAGACGCCGATCCAGAAACGCCGCGGCGGCACCAAGCTGCAGCAGGATTTGAAGAGGCTGGCCTATTGATCGCGGCTGCGCACCCATCGCTCCTGCTGGCTGCCACGTTCGCCCTGGCGGCAATTCTCGCCGCCATTTCGATCGCCGATTTCCGCCGCCAGATCATCCCGGACGGGTTGAACCTGGCGCTGGCCGCCGTCGGCCTAGGCTATCAGGTGGCGGCAGCCGGGGCGGACGGCCTGCCGTTGCATCTCCTGTTTGCCGCAGCGACCTTCGCCGCCGCCTGGCTGCTGCGGCGCGGGCACTTCCTGATGACCGGCCGGATCGGGCTTGGCCTCGGCGACGTCAAGATGCTGGCCGCCGCCGCATGCTGGATCGACCCGTTGCTTCTGCCGGTGTTGCTGTTCATCGCCAGCGCCACCGCGCTGCTGTTCGTTGGTGGCCAGGTGGTAGCGAGCGGTCCGGCAGCCGCGCGGGCCCGCATTGCCTTCGGCCCGTTTATCACCATCGGCCTCGGCGCCAGCTGGGTGCTGGAACAATTCGCCGGTTTGAACATGGGACTGCTCTGATGATCATGCTGCGCTTTAAGCAAGCTTCCGAAAAATCCGGCCGCGACACCAGCGAAAGCGGGTTCACGCTGGTCGAGCTTCTGGTCGTTCTCGCCATCATTGCCTTGATCGCGACGCTCGCCGCGCCTCAGGTGTTGCGCTATCTCGGCTCGGCGCGGACCAACGCCGCCAAGGCGCAGATCCGCAACATCGAAAGCGCGCTCGAACTCTATTATGTCGACAACGCGAAATACCCGACCGACGAAGAAGGGCTCGCCGCCCTGGTCACACAGCCGGCCAGCGAAGCGCGCTGGAACGGTCCCTATCTCAAGGGCGGCCTGAAGGATCCCTGGGGCAAGCCCTATTCCTACGAGGTGAAGGCCGATGCGAGCGGCGTCGTCATCCGCACGCTTGGCAAGGACGGCAAGCCCGACGGCACCGGCGAGGACCAGGACATCACCAACTGATGCCCGCCAACTGAAGCGAGACGGGACGCGTTATGGGTCAGGCTCTTCAGCTCACCGGCGGCGGCACGGCGGTTGCCAGATCGAGGCGGGCAAAGCCCGTCGACGAGTAGGTCGCGCCGTCCCTCGCCACCGAGATGGTGAACCGCACGGCAGCAGGCAGACGCCGTGGAGCGGACCAGCTCGCCGACCATGACGGGACTTTGGCCGAGGCGTCGAGATATTCGAACCTTACCGCGCTGACGCCGGCGATCAGCAGCACCGGTTGGCCTCCAGTCGATTTGGCGGCATCGCTGCCGCGTCGGATTTTCTGCACGATGGTCAGGTCACTTCCAAGCGAAACGGCGACCTCGCGCAAGGCTGAGGATTTGAAGCCGATGGCCTGAACGGCGTTGAACTCGATGCGCGCGCCGGTGCCGCTGAGATAAAGCACCATGTCGGGCGTCGACTGCGACAACGGCAGCGGCTCGGCGCTGCCGATCGCCGTTTCGAGAAACCGCGCCGCGGCATCGACCTCCATCTGCATCTCGGTCGTCTTCTGGATCCGCATCATGGTCCGCGCCTGTCCGAGAAAGACGATCATCAGCGCGGAGATCACGCCGATCATCGCCAGTCCGACCAGCACGTCGATCAGCGCGAAGCCTTCGACCGATGCCGATGATTTGGGGCGCCGGTCGGTCCCGAATATTTGCTTGAGAACACGCTGCCCGGATGGCCGGCCCCCACGACGCGCATGGGCTTGGACCAGCCGCCGGATCATTGCCGATCCTTCGCGGGCACGAAGGTCAGGAACGGCTGGCCGGCGCCGTTACTCCTGCCAATGACGACGGCAACCATCTTCGTCTTCGACACCACGATCGGGCGCGTCTGCAACTGCCAGCCGGATCGCCTGCTGTCCGTTCCGGCCTCGTACTCCGACAGCATGATGCGCGCGGCCCTCGCCGCTTCGATCTGCGCCTTGGCGATGGCGATGCTGCGGCTGGCCAGCACGATCGACTGGCTGGCGATGCCGAGCACCAGCGCCAGGATCGTCATGGCGACGATCATTTCCAGGATCGAAAACCCGTCTTCGGACGAAGGCTCTGTCACGGCAATGCCCGCCATGTCGGAAGTCCGGTCAGCCAGTTGACCGCAATGCGCGCGGTCCGCGCCTTTTGCTGCAGCGAAATATCCATGCCCGACGCGCTGCCGTCGGGCAGGAAAGTCAGCACCGTTTGCCGTCCGGCGACGACGGTCTCCTGGCCGGTAACGACCGTCAGTTTGACGTCATCCGGCAATGCGAAAACATCGCGCTCGCCAAAGCGAATGGTGCGGGCGCCGAGATCGACGAGGACCTCTCTCGGCCGCGCGGTGGCAATGGCCGAGGTGCGCGACAGGCGCAGCCGCATGGTGATCTCGCCGGCCAGCGTCTCCAGGCTCTTGCTGCGGTAGTGGCTGACCAGCCCGGGTGCGGCGATGGCCGCCATGAGCGCCATGATCGCCAGCACCACCAGCATTTCGACCAGGGTGAATCCGGCCTCCGCCTGCTGGCTGGCTTTCGCGGCGGCGGCGGTCATTGCAGCGCCAGATCGTTGATCGAGAGGATCGTGGTCATCACCGAAATGACCAGGCTGCCGACGAGGAAGCCAAGCGAAATCGTCAGCGCCGGCGTCAGCAGCTTCAGCACCGTGTCGATCCGCCGCGTCAGCGTCAGCTGCAGCATTTTCGCGGCGCGATCCAGCACCACCGGCAGCGCGTTCGCCTCTTCGCCGAGCGACACCAGCGACATCGTCGCATGATCGAAAATCCCCGCCTTGACGACCGCGCCGTGCAGGCGGGCGCCGTTGGCGACATTGTCCTCGATCGAGGCAAAGCTTGCTGCCAGCGAGCTCTGCCTCGACACATTGGCGGCGAGCCCAAGCGCCTCGGTCATCGCCACGCCATTGCCGAGCAGCAAGGCCAGCGTTTCAAGGTAGCGCGCGATGACGGCATCCCTGACCAGCGCGCCGATCAGCGGTATCTTCAACACCGCGTGCGAGAACTGTTTTCTGGCGCCGGCAGAGCGAGACAGCACGAGATAGGACAAAAGGCCGAGCACTGCCGCCAGCGGGAAGACGAAGGGGTAGTCGCGGAACACCGTGCCGAAGACCGACAGCATCTTCATGGTGAACGGCTTGGGCGCGGATGAGCCCTCGAAGATCGGCTCCAGCGCCGGCACCAGCACGGTCGCCAGAATGACCAGCGCCCCGCTCATCACCGAAAGCAGAAAGGCCGGATAGGCCAGTGCCTCGCCGATTGCCGCGCGGCGCTTGGCGGTGGCCTCGAACGTGTCGGCCAGCCGCTGGCAGATATAGGCCATCTTGCCGCTGCGCTCACCGCTGGCGAGAAGTGCCGCGACATCGGAGGTGATGCCCGGCAGGGCGGCAAAGGCCTCGGCGATCGGCCGCCCGCCCGTGGTGAGATCGAGCACCGATTGCAGCTGCTGGCGCCGTTGGCGGTTCGCCTCGCCGGCGATGACCGCGCCGAGGGCGCGGTCGACGGTGAAGCCGGCGTTGAGCAGCACCGACAGCTCGGAAAACAGCCGGCTGAGATCGACCTTCCGGGTAAAGGTCAGCGCGCTTCGCCCCGGCAGGCGCAACTGCGGTCTGTCGCTGCTTACCGGGGCGAGGTGATAGGAACGGCGCCCTTGCTGCGCCAGCTTGCGGGCGGCCTCCTGCTTGGTCGAGGCATCGAGGACGCCGCTCTCCGTGCTGCCGTCGACGAGATAGGCGCGATAGGCAAAGGCCGGCATCAGCCATCCCCCGCGAGATCGATGACGCGGCGGACCTCGTCCATCGTGGTAACCCCGGAGCGGGCAAGCGCTGTGGCATGGATCGACATCGGCACCAGATCGTCTTGCGCGGCTATGCGGCCGATCTCCATTTCGCCGGCGCCCTGGTCGATCAGTTCGGCAATGCGCGGCGAAACCTGCAGCATTTCGTAGGTCACCGTGCGGCCGCTATAGCCCGAGCCATTGCAGGTGCGGCAGGGCGAACCGGGCGGCTCAACGCCGTGGCAGGCCGGACAGACATGGCGCAGCAGCCGCTGCGCGATGACGCCGCGGATCGTCGCGCCCAGCAGGTAACCATCGATGCCCATGTCGCGCAGCCGTGTCAACGCGCCCGCCGCGCTGTTGGTGTGCAGCGTCGAGAACACCAGATGCCCGGTCAGTGCTGCCTGCACCGCGACCTGCGCCGTCTCGCGGTCGCGGATTTCGCCGAGCAGGATGATGTCGGGGTCCTGGCGCAGGATCGACCGCAGGGCCGCGGCAAAGTCGAGGTCGATCGCCGGATTGACCTGCAGCTGGGTGATCCCGGCCATGCGGTATTCCACCGGATCCTCGACGGTGAAGATCTTGACGTCGGGCCGCGACCGTTCGGCAAGGATCGAATAGAGCGTCGTCGTCTTGCCGCTGCCGGTCGGCCCGGTGACCAGCACGATGCCGTTGGCCGATTGCGACATGGAGCGGATCTTGGCTTGCGCGGCGCTGTCGAAGCCGAGCTTCTCCAGCTTCAGCTCGACCCCGGCGCGGTCGAGAATGCGCAGCACGATGGCTTCGCCATGGATGGACGGGATGACCGAGACGCGCAGGTCGATATCCCTGCCGCGCACGGCAATGCGCATGCGCCCGTCCTGCGGCAGGCGGCGCTCGGCAATGTTGAGCCGCGACAGGATTTTGATCCGCGTTGAGATGCCCGACAGCATCGCAATCGAGGCGGTGTCGACGGTGGACAGCATGCCGTCATGGCGGAAGCGGATGCGGACATGATCCTCGAGCGGCTCGATGTGAATGTCGGTGGCCCTGGCATCGACCGCCTTGTGGATGGTCTCGGCGACGAAGCGCACGATGGGCGCCTCGCGGGCGAAATCCTTCAGCCGCTCGAGATCGTCAGGACCGAAATCCATGATCTCGCCGGCACTGCCGCCATTCGACGCCGCCGCCAGGGCCGACTGCTCGACACGGTCGATGCATTCGGCGATCACGCGCCTCGGCAGAATGCGCAGCGCCAGCGTCCGCTCATAGTGGAAGGCAAGCGCATCGATGGTTGCCGACGAGAACGGATCGGCGACGGCGACAACCAGCCGCTCGGCGTCCATCTGCAAGGGCAGGATGGCGTTCTCGCGGAGATAGGCGAGCGGCACGCCGGCCAACATTTCGGCGCTGATCTGCTCGGGGACATCCACCGGCGTCGGCGCTTCAAGGTAACTGCTGAGGCTGTTGGCAAGCTCCTGCTCGCCGATCAGCCCGAGTTCGGTCATCACCGTATCGAACGGATGGCCGGATGTTCGCGACGCCCCCAAGGCGCGCTGCGCGGCATGCGCGGTCAGTACCTTCTCGCCTTCGAGAAAGGTGAGGAACGCCTCGATCCCCTTGGCCTGGGCGGAAGCGTTCATACGCTCAACCTCGCCAGCAATTGCGCGGCTTCAGTGCCGAACAGCATCTCACAGCCGGCAGTGGCCGTGGACGGTGGCAGTGCGGCGGCGGAGCCGGCCGGGCTACGCGAGACGCGCGAGAATGGCGACGAGTTGGCTTGGGATTTTTCGACGATGAAGCCGGCCTCGCCCGTAATGCCGGAGCCATCCCGGCTTACAACAATTTCAACCGTGTAGGCCGATACATCGGTCGCACCCGCAACGACCGATGCGTTGGGGCCGCCGACGAGAACAGCGCGCAGCCGGCGCGGCGCCCGATCGGAGCTGACCGTGCCGCGCTTGGAGTTGACGGTGAAAATCCCCTGCAGGTTGCGCAGCGGGATTTGCGCAAGTGCTGAAAACTCCTGCAACTCGGATACGGATTCGAACGGCGCCTCTTTGTCCTCGGGCGGGCCCACCGGGCTTCTTGCCTGCGGCAGGCCGGCGAACAATTTGGCGCTGTCGCGAAACCGCATCGCAGCCTTTGCCAGTTCGCCCGCCATCTGTTGCTCGAAACCGAGCGCGGCGAAGCCCAGCCCCAGCAGGCGGTCGTCGGCGGCGTTGAGATCGATCAGCCCGGCGTGATCCTGGACGCGCAGGACAAAGCTGTATTGTCCCGACCGGCACGCGGCCGGCGTGGAATCCAGCGGCAGCTTTTCAGTGACCTGGTCGCCGGTCAATTCGCTCGCCACCACATTGCCGAGACCCTCGGCAAGCAGCGACAGGCGCTCCTGCTCCAGCTCGTTGTTGGCAATCATCAGCCGCGTCCTGGCGGTGACCGCGAAGGGAACGACGATGGCCGAAACGATCAGCATGAACACCAGCACCGCGACCAGCGAAAAGCCGGCGCTGGTGCTATCTGCGTCTATGGCTGGGAGAGCTTTGCGTTTTAAGAATACCCCTACCCTTGGCCCCTTCCCGCAAGGGGAAGCAGGACAATCGCATATGGCGTTCCCCCACTCCGTCTCGGCTTCGCCGAGCCACCTCTCCCCCACATTCGTGGGGGAAGAGGAAATGCCAATCGCCGAGGTCGCGGCCTTGAAACGCTTGGGTTTCCTCTCCCCCATGGACATGGGGGGTCCGAAGGACGGGCGAGACCCGTGGCTCGCCCCGGCAAGATGGCCGCGCAGCGGACGGAGTGGGGGACTGGCACCACCAAATGCGATTGCCCTGCCTTTACTCTCAGCAAACATGCGCGCGCTCATAGTTCCGGCTCAGGTGGCGGCGGTGGCGGGGCTGGCGCTGGCGGCGGCGCCGGTAGCGGGTTCTGCCATGACGGATGCAGCGGGATGCGCGCCACCTTGCCGTCGCGCTCCAGCACGGCCTGGTCCTTGTCGATCGTCGAGACCGTCCAGCCATCGACGGTCTCGCCACTGGCATACCAGAGCGCTTCATCCTTGCCGGCGACGCGCAGCAGCGCCTTTCCCGCCCCGCCCTGAATGCTGATGCCCAGCAGCGATGGCGCGGCCACCGGCGCGACGTCCATCGGCGGAGGCGCCTGTTCGACGGGCGCCACGGCAACCTCCACCGGCAGCGGTGCTGGCGGCGGCGGCACGATTTTCCGCCGCGACGGCGTGAACAGCGGCCGCTGGAACGTCTCGCTGAAATCGCCGGCTTCGGGAAATTGCAGCGCACCCGTCGCCGAAGCCGGGCCGCCATCATGGCCCTTGCCGGACGCGATCGGCGTGGTGTCGACCGGTGTGTTGTAGAGCGCGACATTGATGAGGGCGAGAACCGCGATACCTCCAGCAATCGCCAGGCCCGCGAATTTCCCGCTCATGGCTTGACCCCGCCTGGCGGGGTTTGTGTCTGCAGCGGGCCGTAAAACAGGATCTCGGCAGACAGCTCTGGGTCGCCCATCCGTCCCGCGGCAGGGCTGACATCGGTGGTGCGCAGCGTCGCCTCGCGGATAAACAGCACCGGCAGCGAGGTCTCCAAGGCGAGCACGGCGTTGTGGATGCCTTCCAGCGGCCCCGACAGATTGACCCGCAACCCGATGAAATCGACGCCGCCTTCGCTGAGCACAGGGGCGTTGCCGGCCGACAGCACGCTGACCCCATTGGCGGCAGCGATGGCGTTCAGCCGCTTCCGCAGCCCGCCGCGAATCATCGCTTCGCTTTCGCCGGTGAGGAATTCGGGATTGGCCGCTACCACCGGGCTGGCCTCGCCGTCGAGGCGCTTGGCAAGGGCTGCCACGTTTTGCAGCTGGCCGAGCAGTTCGCGCTTTTCCTCGATCCCGGCCCGCGCCGAAGCGACGCTGTCGAACGCCGCGAACACCAGCCAGGCACAGAGACACGCCGCCACCACTGCCAGCGCCAGCGCGATCAGGCGGCGCAGCGGCGGGCTGGTGTTGAGGATGGCGGAGAGCATCGTCAGAGCGCTCCGATCTTTGCCGAAATGGTGAAATGTTCGCCGTCCTGTCCGGGCACCTTGACCACGGGCGAGGCGAATTCGGGCGCCGAAAACAGCGGCGAGGCATCGATCGGCTGGATCAGTTCGGCCGCCGAAGTGGCAAAGCCGGTGATAACAAGATCGTCGCCCTTGGCCGAGAGATCGGTGAGCCAGGCCGTGTCGGGAAGCAGATGCGTGAGTTCGGCCCAGACCCGCACCAGCGACGCCGTGGTCTTCTTTTCCTGGCGGATTTTCTCGACCCGCTCGATGCCGGCTTGGCGCTTCTGCAGCGAGGCGCGTGCCGTCTTGGCCAGCACCTGCGCATCGGCAATCTCGGCGTCAAGTTCGCCGTCGGCCTGCCAGATCAGCCAATGCGCGTGGGCAAAGGTGATGAGCAGGGCTGCGGCCAGCGCCGAACAGGCCGCGATCCAGGTGCTGCGCCTGCGCCGGTCGCGCGCCGTCGGCGGCCAGATGCTGGCCAGGCTGAGCGGATCGGCGCGCAGCGTCTCTTCGGGCCGCGAAAGCGACAGGCTGCGCACCGAGCCGCCGGCGCGGCGCACCGCGTCCAGCACCGGGGCAAGAGTCTTGCCCTTGACGACATGGTAGGAACTGTCCTGCCCGGCAGGCCTGGCCCCGGCATCCCTGGCAAACACGACATGCACCTGTGCCGGATCGAGCGGCGTCGCGGCCATAAGGTCGAGCTCGGCCATGTCGCGCGCCTGCCGAACCGGAAGTCGCCGCGGCGCCAGCTGCCGGGTCAGGAACAGGCCGGGCTGGATGACAATATCGAAACGCGGCCGCCTGACGCGGCGCCCGCCCTGCAGCAACGCCAGGATCTCGTCCGACGAGGCTGTCAGTGCCAGCGGGATCGACTGGAACTCAGGGGCGCCGGCCTCGCGCACACGAATGCCGTCATCCGCCAGGCTGACGATCCAGTCGCCGCTAGGGGCTTGCCTCTGCTTAGGCGAAAGCCGAGCCCAACCCCCCCGCAGCTCCTCGAGCCACCAGTCCCGGAAATCCAGACATTGCGCGCCAAGTCCCGCCACGACCCACCCCACCCCGGCTGATTCTAAGCCGAGGGTTTTCAGGCTGAGGTTACAGGGGCTGGTGTGACGGGGATATCAGCGAAGGCGCGGGGAGCGGATTAGCCACAGCTTTTGTTATTTGGTTTGAGCTGACACGGTCCGGCATCAGCCACCAGGCCCAGATGCCGACATCTGTGACGCGGCAAGGCTCGACTAGCAGGGTCTTGTAGAGCGCACGGCCCCTTACCGCGCTGCGTGATGCGGCGGAACGACAATGCGAGCAAGGAGGAGCATGCGGTCAATCTATACGCAGCTCAGCCAAGGGCAGGGTAAAATATGCATTGTTGCTGTAATTACTGCTATTCGAAGAGGAAGATTCCAGCGAAAGAATCCTTCATTTGGAATCACTGAGCGCAAATATTACTGCCTCACCTAGGCCATCGTCGGTCTCGCGCAATGTCTGACTTTTATCCTCTAGTGGCGTAAAGCCAATTTTGCTTCCGCGGTTCTGTGTAGGAACAAGCCTAATGATGCCACCATCTTGACTGATGTTGACGCATCTAGCAGTTTTGGCAAAGGCGCTGAAGGATTTCACGCCAAGAGATTCGGCAAACTCTTTATTCAACTTAGGCCAGTCCTCTTGCCGAGGATGAGGAACGCCATCTTTAGATAGATGGAGACAGTTCAAAACGGCCTTCCTTATTTCAGCGACCTCATTCTTTTGAATGACTAGAGTTGGGCGCTCCTCAATCCACAATCCCATAATTGTCTTCGACTGACCAAAGATAAAAAGCTTCCCATTCCGCTCGTAGGCCGTTGCAGATTTCAAGCTGTACTCCTCCTATTGTCATGGAAATGTGGAAACGCTCACAGCAACACCTCGCGATGCCCCATATCGCATAGCTTCGCTAATAGCTGCCTGCTGTGCCGCATTACCGCTATTGGGCACAGCAACCTGCAACGCTCGTTCAGATATTTGTGCCGAGTTGATTGTCCGGCCAGCGTAGGTCGCACCATTGAACGCTTTGACCTTGTCCACATATCCTTTCAGTACTTGACTTAGCGTACTAGCATTTTGGTATGTCTTCGCGTTGAGGTCTACGCTCTTGATGCTCGTGACAGTGCCGCCCGCAATTTTGTCGACCACCGGGTAACTGTCAGGCAAATTTTGCCCGAGCGCCTTCTCAATCGCCTTTCCCCGGGGCGCCGGACCAAGAGACCAAACGCTTTCCACAGCTTTGGGAGCGACTACACTCGGGGCAGCAGCAATTGCTCGTGCGCCGGATACCCACCCAACGCTTTCAAGCACTGACATGGCATCCATCGCCATCAGTTCGGGTGTCGTCTTGCCAACACGCGCGCGGCTCTGGCGTGAAAATTTGTCCCAATCTGGCGCTACATTGTAAGGATCACCTTCTTCTCTCGCCTTTTGTGCCTCAGTATCCGCATGATCAGCGTTTGAAGAGTTTGTCGCATCTCGATCCTCAGATTTCGAGAACCAGTCGCCGAACATATGTCCATTTGGGTCGCTCTTGTTCACGGGATCATTTCGAGCATAGGCATATCGGTTCGTCCCAACGCCGGGCAGTGTCGGGTCCCAGTCATCCGGCGAGATGAACCGCCCCAGCACCGGATCCATGTAGCGTGCATTGAGATAGAGCAGCCCGGTCTCGGGGTCGAAGCGCTCGCCGATATAGCTTTTCTGCGTCTTGAAGCCGGTGTTGAGCTGCTCGCCATAGGTGGCGTAGTTGGTGTACTCGACAATGGCGCCCGACATGTCGGTGACATTGCGCACCGAGGCCAGGTGCTCGCGGTGCAGGAAGTATTTGGTCGTGCCGACTACCTTGATGTCTGGGTGGGGATAGCGGGTGTAGATCTCCGCACCCGGCGTCGCCGGATTGATCTCGACGGAAGCGTCGGGATAGAGCGTGGTGGCGAAGGTTGAAGCCTTCTTTACCCGCGCACCATCTGGGCCATAGAACAGCGAGACACTGTTGGAGGCCCGCGTGACGGTCTTCAGCCGGTTGGCTTCATCCCAGGTCAGCGTTCGAGTGCCGTCGGAGGTTAGATTGCCATTGGCGTCATAGGCCATGGCATTGGCGCCGACGGATGTTGGCGCATGCGGACGTGCCGCGTTCCCGGCGGGATAGACATAGCTCCCGGCAACGCGCGTGCGCGAGATCATGTTGTCGTTTGCGGCATAGACGAAGGTTTCGTCCAGCGTGTTGTCGCCGGCATTGTCGGCCGAAATCAACCGGTCGGCATTGTCGTAGCCATAGGTCCAACTGGCCGAGCCTGCAGGGTCGATGCCGATGATGCTGGTGATGCGGCCGATGGCGTCACGCACGTACTGACGATCCATCAGAATGGTGGCATCCTTGGCGGTGGTTATTCTCGTGAGCCAGTGTCGGGTCGGCGAATAGGCGAAGGAGGTCTTCACGCCGTTGGCGTAGGTGATCTCTTTGGTCTGGCCATCGGCCTCGTAGACCGTCGAGGTGATGAAACCGGGAGCGGAGACGAGCCTGTTGCCGGCGCTGTATTGCAGCGGTGCGGCTGACGTGCCGAAGTCGAGCTGCACCGGCAGATATTGCGTCGCCAGTGTTTGCCCCGACGCATCGCGTACGCTGGTCGTGGTGTGGGTCAGCGTGCCGATGGTGGTATCCTGCCGCGCCGGCTTGCTGAAGCCGTCATATTTGTACGCTTGCGTGGCCGCCGGATTGGTCGAGGCAGTCAGCTGGCCGATGTTGTAGAAGCCGGCAGCCGCCTGGTCGTAGCTGTTCTGCATCTGCGTCACCGCACTGCCACCCGGCGCCGTCGCCGTCTTCAGCGTCAGCCGGTCCATCTGGTCATAGCTCAGCGTGGTGACCGTGTCTCTGGCATCAGTCTGGCTGACCAGCCGGTTGGCGGCATCGTAGACGTAGGACCATGTGCCGAGATCGGGATCGGACGCCGTCAGCCGGTTGCCGACCATGTCGTAGGTGTATGTCCAGTTTGAACCACCGGGATCGGTCACACCGATCAAACGGCCGAGCCTGTCGTAGTTGCGGGCCTCCATCAGGCCGAGACCCAAAGTGTCGCGATAGACAGCCACAACATCGCCCCGTGCCGAACTGACCGTTGTGCTTTTATGGCCGAGTTCGTCGGTCAGCGTTGTTCCC
Source organism: Mesorhizobium sp. M0771 (assembly GCF_040320155.1). Lineage (NCBI taxonomy): Bacteria > Pseudomonadati > Pseudomonadota > Alphaproteobacteria > Hyphomicrobiales > Phyllobacteriaceae > Mesorhizobium > Mesorhizobium sp. M0771. Next base: position 80,289 of record NZ_JAMYPC010000009.1, read on the forward strand.
CACAGCCGCGGCGGGAGGGTTTCGGCGGTGGCGAGATAGGGTAGGTAGCTGCGCTGGCTGGCATCCGGATTGACCGTCAGCAGCAACCGGTCGGCCCAGTCATAGCTGTTGGTGGTCCACTGCGCGGCCTCGCCGACAAATCTAGGGAAGGCGCTGCGCAGGACATTGCCGCGAAGATCGTAGTCGGTCTCGGCAATGCGCCTGGCGCCGGCCGCTGTCTCTCCGGGAGTCTCTACCCGATAGACCCGGCCGAGCCCGTCATAATACGAGCGGATAAAATCCTCACCGGCGCCATTGGGCAGCGGCGTGTACTTGACCAGCGCCTGAGTTGCCGGATTGCCCTCGTTCTCGAAGCGGATCTTGGCATAGGCGCCGGTGACGCTCTGCGAGACCTGGTAGAGCCGGCAGAACGGATCGTAGGTGAAGATTTTGACGAGACCATTGGGGTCGGTCTTCGTCGCCAGCAGCCCGCAGGTGGCGTTGTATGTGGCTGTCGAGACAAAGCGCGTGTCTGCTGGTTGCCCGCCCGTGGCAAAATACTTCGGCGCCCGCTCGGTTACGGGATAGACGTGATAGGTCGCGTCATAGTCCCACTCGGTCTTGTGGCCGAGCGCGTTGATGGCGGAGATCTTGTTGCCATAGGCATCGTAGGCGAAGACCTGATAGGAATATTTCTGCGGCGTCGAGTAGACATCGGCATAATCGATCGACCAGGTCAGATTGCCCTTGGTCGGCGGCGCACTGTTGTCGCCATGCTGGTTGTCATAGAAAAACGCCTTGTAGCTGATGAACGGGAATGTCTCGTCAAGACCCGCCTGTACCGTCTGGATGCGCGGTAGCGACACGATATAGGCCGACGTGTTGGGCGCAAACCACCGCCCGGTCCGGGTCTCGTCGCCACTGACATCGGTGCGGCCGTAGTCGTCCTGCAAGAAGATGTTGTTGTAGGCATCGAACCAGCGTTGGACCCGCAAGGTGCGGCTGATGTTCTCGGTCAGCGTCGTGTCGGTGACCGTGTTTTGCACCGTGTAGGGTTTTGCCGTGGTGTTGACGACATAGGTCTCGGCCACCTGCTTATGGACCGTACCAGCGCCATCCTTCCACACCGTCAGTGACGGCAGGCCATAGCTTGCGAGATCCTGGCGGAAGGTGGTCTCGATCTTCGACGGCGCCGTCTCGCCATTGGCCAGCGGCTTTGTCTCGACGATCGAGGCAAAGCTCAGGAACTTGCGCGCCGCCGGATCGTATTTGCCGCCGGAATAGGCGTAAGCGCTCACCGCCGTCTGGCCACGGCCATCGCTGACCGACAGCTTGGTCACCGCATGCACGACCTGCGGCAGGTAATTGTTCACCCAGGTCGAGGACGGCGAATACTCCACCGCCACCTTGCCGCCAAGTTCCGTCACGATCTGCTTCAGCAGGTTCGGATTGCCCGTGCCGGCATTCGAGATGAACATGCTGTTGTAGTTGGTGAAGTCTGGCAGCCCGTCGCCGTTAAAGTCGCCGATGACTGTGCCGACGTTCGCTGTCGTAGGCATAGTGAATTGCACCGGCGTCATCGCCGTCGAGGACGGCTGCAGCGAGTAAATCTTGATAGGGCCGATCGACAGAGGCCAGGGTGGCGGCGCCGACTGGTTGCTGCCGGCTGTGATGACATCCATGCGGCCATCATTGTCGAAGTCGCGAAGGACAGCGGAGGCACCAGAGACCGAGGATATCGAATAGCTTTTGAAGCCAACGCCGGTCGACAGCCAAATCGCAGGGCTGGCATTACGACCGTAGCGGAAGACATCCGTTGCCCCATCGCCATTGATATCGGCAAAAACGCATGTGCCGGAGGTCTCAGATTCCTGTGCCGGGCAACTGATGCTGAAGGATGGTCCACTCTTCTGCCAAACGCCGTTCGACAGCGCTCCTTTTCTCGCCGTCCCGCCGCTACCCCAAAAGAGTGGTTGCTGCCGGCCGCTACCGAGAAAATCGCCGACGCCTATTGCTGGTGTAGACCAGTTGCCAGCGACAGCATTGACAACGTCGATGCCGTTGCCGCCTGCATCGGCAACGAGTGATGCCCCTGGCGGTGATAATCCCCCCGGCCCAACGTTTGGAAGACCATCACACACCGCCTGATAACCGGTTGGAGTACAGGGTATCTTTGACAGACCCAGAGAAGCATCAGCCTTGATGATTGATTTGGTGGCCGTATAGGTAATCCGACCGGTTGCACCGTCTACATAGTTCTGAATGGACGTATCTGCGAAATCCGTAGAACTCTTAGTCGCCAAGAAGTGACCAGCTTCTGATGAATACTCAGGGGGATCTGGATCACTGTTAGGGTTAGCTAACGTGTCTAAAAGCAGGGACACGGTTCCGGCCGGATCGCCGCTCGAACTGAATTTGTATATGTACTTGGTCCGCTCTAGAGCTGGGCAAGGACCTTGATTGTGCGTGCAGGTGTCCACGTTCCTGATGGCGTCGCCAAAGATCTCATCTCGACCGTCTGCATCCAAATCCCCAACCTGCCTCGGCGAAGACACACCTCCACCCGCAAATGAGGGCGCTGCCACCGACCCATAGACCCCATCGGTGTTCTGATAGGTCATCTGGCCGAGCACCTTCGAGGTGCCACCGGAGATGGCGCCGTCTGTGGCGACGCTGGCGTCCGTGCCGTAACGCGTGACGGCGGTCAGCCGTGAGGTGTTGGAAAACGGCGCCTGATCGTAAGTCAGCTTGTAGGCACCCCGCAGCATACCTGAGACCGTGACGCCGATCGTCTTGATGCGCTTGTCGGTGACGGAGATGTCGCGGCCATTGCCCATCAGGATCAGGTCGGGACGCGTCTCGTAGTAGAACTTGACCACCGTACCGTTGTAGCTGACGGCGTCGGGATAACAGACCGGACTTGCCGGACAGGTGTAGGTATAGGTTACGCTATTGCCATTGGTGTCGGTGACCGAGGTCAGCAGCCAGCGATAGCTCATCGCCAGATCATAGGCCGGCGTGCCGGCGGTCGGCGTCAGATTGGCTACCGCCGCCACCGAGCGGAAAGTCGAGACCGTGCCGTCGCGGTCGGTAACCCTCCATTCGTTGCTGGTGCTGTTCAGCGCAATGCGGCGATAGCTTTCATTCTCGGTCGTTGCGTACCGCCGGTCGCGCAGGAAGGCGACACCATGCCGGCCGCACAGGCCACCATCGCCTGGCCGTCGAGCAGATAAATGTCATTGGCGTCGTATGCCGGCATGCCATAGCCCGGCGTGGCCCGTTCGATGACATCGAAGCCGTCGAGGCCCCAGGCATAGCCGAGCCAGCCCTGGTAGAGGCCACCGGTCTTGGTCTTGCGTGAGGAATTGTAGTTCAGCGCGATCTGCGGCTCGATGCCGTGATAATCGGGGACGTCGATGCCTACAGCGTAACCCAGATTGCCGTTGCCCCCAGCCTTGGGTAGATCCACCTTCGGCGTGCCGACCGCTTCGGGATCGCCGCTCTCGGTTGCCGTGGCTGCTTCCACTGCCGCCGCTGCCGCGGCAGGTTCCTCCGGCGCTGCTTCCGTATCGGTCGTCTTCTCTGTGGCCTTGCCCTTCGCGTCGGTCGTTTTGGCATCGGCAGCCTTGGCGTCGCTCGCATCATCAGCCTTGGCGTCCGCCGGCTTGGCGCCGACCTTGGCCGCCGCATCGGGACTGCCGGTCGCCCCGTCACCCGTCGCGCCTGCGGCCGGTTGCTTCGTCGAAGAGCCGCCGCCTAGTGCGGCGCCGCCATTGCCAAGGCCGCCACTGGCTGGCGCCTCGGGCGAGGCGCTTTGCGCGTTCTGCGCAAACGCCCCGATCCCTGCGCCATCCCTAATATAAGAAACGAAAGATATATCCGCGCCGAAGACGCCAGCGGCAAGCATAGCCGCGCCCAAAAGCAACCGCTTCATTGAATCCCCCGAGCCAGTTGCTGGACGCTACTCCGGCTTGACTTGGTTTATACGACGACAACCCGTCACAACCCAGATATCCACAGCTTTATTTTGCACGCATGGGTTGCGCACAGAGCGCCAGGCGCCCCTCGCCTGCCGGAATAGGTTCAGCATATCGGGAACGTCGAGGCTCTTGCGCTGGTCGCCGGCAATATCGAACACGATGGGCCTTCGTGCAGCATGACGGTACGCGGGCCGTGGTCAAGCGCGTCGCGCATCGAATGCGTCACCATCAGCGCCGTCAGTCTCTGCTCCTCGACGATATTGCGCGTGAGATCGAGCATGAAGGCCGCCATGCGCGGATCAAGTGCGGCGGTGTGTTCGTCCAGGAGCAGTATCTTGATACCGGTCAGCGTCGACATCAGCAGGCTGACCGCCTGGCGTTGGCCGCCCGGCTTCGACGATGACGCTCAGGTCGCGTCGGATCGTTATCGGTCGAAGAAACCGGCGTCCTCTTCCGCCAGGTATTTCTTCGCTGCCTTGGCGTCGATGTCGAGGCCGAGTCCCGGAGCTTCGAGCAGGTCCACCATACTTTCCCTGACGATCTGCCCCTTGGGCAGGCCGATGACGATGTCCTGCCACCACGGGTCGGAGGCGCTGGGATATTCGAAGGCGATGTAGTTGGCCGGCAGCGTGGCGCAGACATTGATCAGCGCACCGAGGCCCAGCAGACCGTTCGCCGTGCCGTGCGGCGCCATCATGATCGAGTGCATGTATGCGTGCTCGGCCACCCATTTGAGCTCGGCGATGCCGCCGATGTCGGCGGGATCCGGACCGATGACGCGAACCGCCTGCGTCTCGATCAGTTCCTTGAAGTTATGGCGCAGGTAGATCTGCTCGCCGGTGTGGATGGGGGTGGACGTCGATGTCGTGAGTTCGCGGTAGGCTTGCGGGTTGACCCATGGCACGTAGTCGCCGGTCAGCATGTCCTCCAGCCACATCAGATTGTATTTTTCCACCGCCTGAGCGAAGCGGATGGCGTCCGGCAGGAACCACCCGGGGCCGCAATCCAACGCCAGCGAGACCTTATCGCCGAGCACATCCTTCATGGCGATGACGCATTCGATCATATGCGCCATGCCGCGCTCGCTGATCTGCCCCTGGTCCATCGCGCCGTGATAGGTCGGCGGCTGACGCACGCCGTAGTGGAAGTCGGGGACGCTGGTCTTCATGTTGGAATGAAAGCTGATGCCTTGCTTGACCATGAAGAAACCTTCCGGCCGCTCCATCATCCATTTGACGTCGGCCGCGTAATCCTCCGGCCTGTCGCCGGTGCGCTTCTTGCGGATGGAACCGTTATAGACCCGCACCTTGTCGCGCACCTTGCCGCCGAGCAGCTTGTAGACCGGAACGCCTGCCGCCTTGCCGGCGATGTCCCACAGAGCATGCTCGATAGCGCTGACGGCGGCGCCGTAGGGCTTGAACGAGCCGCGCTGGCGGATTTTCAACATCACGCGTTCGACATCGGTCGGGTCCTCGCCGATCAGCGCGTCGCGGAAATGCAGCACCCAGGGTTTCAGATAAGGCTTGGTGTACTCGACCTCGCCGAGGCCATGGAGGCCTTCGTCGGTGACGATGCGCACGATGGGGTGCCTGCCGATGACGGCGCACCTGAGATCGGTGATCTTCATGATGTCCTCTATTTCACCGACGAGAAGGCGGTTGGCGCGAGAAACTGGCTGGAAATATTGGCCAGGATCGGGCCATCGCGCTCGGACTCGTCGCGGGCCTCGAGCCATGCCGGATCGGTGGTGAAGGCCCTCCATTTCACTTCGCGCTCGGCAAGGGATTCCCAGGCGATGAAATAGGTCAGTCGATTGCTGCTTTCGCCGACCACCGTGGTGAAGAACCCGGCCTGGCGAATGCCATGTATATCCCACAGCGCCAAGGTATGGTCGTTGAAACGCTTGAGCAGCGCCGGGAGTTGGCCCGGCACGCAGTCGTAAATGCGAAGTTCATAGATCATGGTCCATCCTTCTGTTCACCTCTCCCTCCGAGGAGAGAAGTGTAGAGTCAGCTCCAGGTGCGGTCCCAGGAATATTCGTCGTCCCAGTGATCGGTCGGTTGCCAGATGTCGGTGACGCCGGGCTGCAGGTGCTGGCTGATCACTTCGTCGACGATGTCGTCGATGCCCAGACCAGGCTTGTCGGGCACGGTGATGAACCCGTCCTCGACCAGCGGCTTGGGCAGGCCGGTGACGATGTCGTCCCACCAGTCGACTTCGACGCTGTGATATTCGAGCGCCATGAAGTTTTCCGTCGCTACCGCGACATGCGCGGCGGCCATTGCCGCGATCGGGCTTTCCGCCATGTGAATGGCCATGGCGACGCCATGCTCCTGCGCCGCGTCGCCGATCTTCTTGGTCTCGAGGATGCCGCCGGTGGTCAGCAAGTCCGGGTGGATGACCGAGATGCCTGAATTGAGCAGCGGCTCGAATGCTTCCTTGAGGTAGATGTCCTCACCGGTGCAGATCGGCACCGACGTCGCCTGCTGCAACTGCCGATACTGCTCGGTGTACTGCCAGGGGATCACGTCCTCGAGCCAGGCCGGTGCGTATTTCTCGATCCGCCGGGCCAGACGGATGCCGTCCTGCAGCGAGATGTGGCCGACATGGTCGATGGCGAGCGGAACCTCGTAGCCGATCACCTCGCGGACCTCGTGGATATATTGGTCGAGCAGGTCGATGCCCTTTTCGGTGAAGTGGAGGCCGGTGAAGGGATGCGGCACGTTTTGCGCATCATAGGCGGCATTACGCGCCCGGCGCTCGGCCAGCGTGCGTGCCGGACCGCGCGCGGCATGGCTGCGGAAACCGTCGAGCACGCCGGCCGGCGCCACCACTGCGCCCGATATGTGCGAAATCTGCGCCAGACCGAGATCCATCTTGAGGAAGGTGAAACCGAGATCCATCCGCGCCTTGAGCCGCTTTCCGGTCTCGGTGCCGCTGGGCTTGTCCGCGTCGGTGTCGCAATAGACACGCACCTTGTCGCGAAACCGTCCTCCCAGCATCTGGTAGATCGGCACGCCATACGCCTTGCCGGCGAGGTCCCAAAGCGCGATCTCGATTGCCGAGACACCGCCACCTTGCCGCCCATGGCCGCCAAATTGTTTGATGCGGCGGAACAGCCGGTCGACGTCGCAAGGGTTCTCGCCCAGCAACCGGCTCTTCAGCATCAGCGCATAGGTCGCGCTGGCGCCGTCGCGCACTTCGCCCAGGCCGACAATGCCCTGGTTGGTGTAGATCTTGACCAGCGCGGAGGTGAACGGCGCGCCGACGATCTCGGCAACGCGCAGGTCGGTGATGCGCAGGTCGCTCGGCCTGGAGTTCGTATTTACCCGATTGAGCGCCTCGCCGGCGCTACCCGTCTTTGCCATGGCTTATCCTCGTTCTGATTGGTGGCGCCCCGCACCCCCGGCCTGCATAAGCGTTGCTAGCCAAGCTCTATCTCGTGGGCCTGCAGGTAGTCTCGGTTCATCTCGACACCGAGACCCGGCTTCGACGCCAGCTTGAGGCTGCCGTTCGAGACATCGAGTGGCTCGTCGATGAGGTGATTATATTTGTCCAGGTTCCACTCCGACGTTTCGAGCTTGTAGAAGTTGGGAACCGTCATCATCACCTGCGCTCCCGCAACCACATTGATCGGTCCCGCGGCGTCATGGGGCGAGACCGGGATGTAGTAGGCTTCGCACAGGGCGGAAATCTTCTTCAGTTCGGTAATGCCGCCGGTCCAGGTGACGTCCGGCATGATGTAGTCCGCAAGCCTGTTCTCGAGCACCGGCACGAAATCCCATTTGGTGTGGCCGCGCTCGCCCCACGAGATAGGGGCGCTGACCTTCTCGCGCACTTGCTTCAGGGCATTGAGGCTCTCGGGCGGGCAAGGCTCCTCGAACCAGTCGATCTGGCCGGCTTCCTCGAGGCTCCGGCAGAGGCGAATGGCGGTGGGTACATCGAAACGGCCATGCGCGTCGATGAGAATGTCGACATCTGGCCCCGCCGTTTCGCGGATCAGAGCCGTGAGTTCGGCGGCCTCGCGCTCGTCCTTGCGGGTCATGCCGCCATCGAGGTAGCCGTCCCGCTGTTCGCGCGCCAAGCCATCGGCGATGCGGCCCTGGTGGGGGAAAGGATCGAACTTCAGCCCGGTGTGTCCGGATTCGACGATGTCTCGAATTTCGCGGACCACAGCCTCCTTGCTGTTAAACTTGGCCTGGTTGGGATGGGTATAGAGCGCGATTTCATCGCGCACCGGTCCGCCCAGCAGCTCGTAGATCGGCTTGCCTAGAACTTTGCCGCGAATGTCCCAGAGCGCTATGTCGATAGCGCTCACGCATTCGACTGCGGCGCCGCGGCTGCCCATATAGGTGAAGCTGCGGAAAATCTTGTGCCAGAGATGCTCGATGCGCGCCGGATCCTCACCTGTGACGGCAACACCGATCTGCCGCAGGATCGTGCACAGCGCGCGGTTGGCGAGCCTTGTGGTGGTGGTGATTTCCCCCCAGCCACTCACCCCTTCGTCGGTCGTCACCTCGACGAACAGGAACTCCCCCCAATAGGAAGCATCGGACTTGATCAGCCACGGCCGAACGCTCGTGATTTTCATCTCTCAACTACCTCTGTCTGATGGCCGGACCAATGATTTTCTGGGCTGGAAGTTCTATCCGGCCCGAGCGGCGTTGCGCGCACGCATCTGTTCGAGAACGTGCCGGCCGGAACCCTCGACATGGCGGGCAATGAGTTCGGCCGCCTCGTCGGCATTTCCGGCTTTGATATGCGCGATGAGCTCGCGGTGTTCACGCATGATGGCGGCCCGCCGCGCGAGCGTGAAATTGAAACGCCGGCTCACGGCTCGCAGCACTTCGCGATGCTTCCACCAAAGCTCGGCGGCATGGCGGTTGTAGTGGCGCTGGTACATTACGGTGTGGAAGGCGGTATCCAGTTCACTGTGCCGCAATGTGTCGGTGAAGTTGTTCTCTTCGATCAGAGCCTGGATGCGTTCGAGTTCGGCGATGTCCTCGCCGGTCGCCATGTTCACGAACCATCGCGTCAGGGCCGGCTCGATCAGGACTCCGATCTCGTAGATATCCCGGACAAAATCCTGGTCTATGGGCCGGACGCGCGCGCCACGGTTGGCGACAAAGGTGACGAAGCCCTCCCCTCGCAACAGCTGCAGCGCCTCGCGTACGGGGTTGGTCGAGGTGCCGTGACGCCGGGCGAGATCGGTAACCACAAGTCGTTCGTTGGCGGCGAGCCGTCCCTCGATGATGTCTTCCCGGATCAGTTCATAAAGCGAGGCGCCCTCGCTGGACGCCCCGATGGGATCAATCCCCACGGGTGGCTCTGCTTTGAAATCGCTTGTTTCGGCCAAAGCCGGCTCCCCCGATTAGTACATCACATGCTCGATATCATACACGGGTTTTGCAAACAATGTACGATCGGGTGCGTTGACAGGCAATCCACGATCTGAAAACGTACCAGATGATCGAAGGGATACATTGAGCAGAAGGACGCATCCCGCACGGTCGAACGAGCCCCTTGGCGCACAGCGGCATGGGAGAATCTGGGAGGATACTATGACGAGGATTACACTCGGCGGTGCCGTCCTGCGCGGCACTGTCGCCACTGCTTTGATGGCGTCGCTCATGTCGGGATCGGCGCTGGGTTCGCCGCCAGTCGATTTGAGCAAGTGGTCGCCGGAATATGTGCGCTCCATCGCCGGCACACAGGATTTCGACACGGCCGCCGATTGCGGCAAGGTCACTCCGCTCGACTACAAGGGGCGACTGACGTTCTGGTATCAGGGCGTGTTCGAGGGCGACCCCGACCTGCTGCGTCAGTACTACAAGGATTTCTTCGAGACCTTCCGCAAGACCTATCCGAACATCCAGCTCGAGGATCAGGCCCTCACCTACAACGACCTTCTCGACAAGTTCCGCACGGCGCTGCTGGGCAATGCCGCGCCGATGGCGGTCCGCCTGCAAATCCTGGGTGGAACCGAGTTCGCCTCGAAGGGTTATCTGCAGCCGCTCAAGCCGGAAGATGTGGGCTATCCCACGGAGGATTTCTGGCCCGGCGCCATGAAGGCGGTAACCTGGGATGGCGTGACCTACGGCATTCCCACCAACAATGAGACGATGGCGTTCATCTGGAACGCCGACATCTTCAAGCGTGCGGGCCTCGATCCGGACAAGGCTCCGGCGACCTGGGACGACGTCGTCAAATATTCCAAGCAGATCCATGACAAGCTCGGCATTGCCGGCTACGGCCTCGTGGCGCGAAAGAACGCCGGCAACACGCCGTACCGCTTCATGCCGCAACTATGGGCCTATGGCGGCGGTGTCTTCGACGAAGCCTCCGCGAACCCGACCTATAAGGAGGTCGAACTCAATAGCCCGCAAAGCAAGGCGGCGTTGCAAGCCTCCTACGACATGTATGTTCGCGACAAGTCGGTTCCGGTTTCGGCGCTCACCAACCAGCAGGCCGATAACCAGCCCCTGTTCGTCGCCGGCCAACTCGGCATGATGGTCTCGCACCCGTCCGACTATAACGTCATGCTCGACCTGCAGAAGAAGGCAACGGGCGCCGACAAGGAGAAGGCGCAGACCGTCATCGACAACATGCGCTACGGCCTGATCCCGACCGGCCCCGACGGCAAGCGCGCCGTCGTGTTTGGCGGCTCGAACATTCACATCCTGAAGCCCGAATATGTCGAGGGCGGCAAGGTGGACGAGCCGGCCGCAAAGGCCATCATCTGCATGTGGACGAGCCCTGAATGGTCGCTGAAGATGGCGTATGCCGGCTCGAACCCGGGCAACCTCAACGGCTTCAAGACCAAATGGATGAAGGAACGTCTGGACAACATCAAGTTCCTCGATGTCACCACCTCGATGTTGCCATACGGCATTCCGTTCCCGGCGCTGCCGCAATCCCCCGAGATCATGAATATCATCGTCCCGGACATGCTGCAGAACGCCCTGACCGGAGCGATGACCGTCGACCAGGCAGCGGACGACGCGGCCGAGAAGGTGAAAAACCTGATGGACGGACTCTAGTCCGGGCCTGACCTGCGATCCGACCGGCTGCGCCGATAGTGCGTGCAGCCGGTTTGCTCCGAACAATAAGGGCACGCCATCGTGACGATCGTGACCGGCAAGGCCGAGGCTCGCCGAAGATTGCAACCCGGTAGCTCCGGCGTGCTGCGGAATATCTGGGAGCATCGCGCCGACTACGCTTACGTGCTTCCAGCGATCGCCGTGATGCTCATCGTCATCGCCTATCCGATCTACTACACGGTCGAGCTGTCGTTCTTTAAGACGCCGCCTGGCCTGCAGCTCCGCGACAAGACCTTCATCGGATTGGACAACTACACGGCCATCCTCACCAGTCAGGTGTTCTGGAAAGTTACCCTGAACACCCTGATCTGGACGATCGCATCCACCTTCGTTGCCTTTGCCCTTGGGTTTGCCGCCGCGCTGGCGCTCCACCGCGAGTTTATCGGCCGGGGCGTCCTGCGCGCTATCCTGATCATTCCCTGGGTCATCAGCGCGGTTGCCGCCTCCTATATCTGGAAGTGGATCTACCATTCGGACTTCGGCATCATCGGCGCGGTGCTGGTCGGCCTCGGATTGGCCGACCGGCCGCCGAACTTCATCGACAACGTCAGCACGGTGCTGCCCTCCTTGATCGTCGTCAATATCTGGCGCGAGTTTCCGTTTGCCATGATCATGATGATGGCCGGCTTGCAGACGGTCCCCGACCAGTTGCTGCGCGCCGCCGAAGTCGACGGGGCCAATGCATGGCAGCGTTTCTGGCACGTCACCTTCCCGCATCTGCGCAACGTCTCGACGGTGACGATCCTGTTGCTCGCGGTGGCCAATTTCAATTCCTTCATCATCCCGTGGATCATGACCGGTGGCGGGCCGTCGAACGCGTCGCATATCTGGATCACCCACATCTATGAGCTCGCCTTCGGCCGGCAGCGATGGGGTGTCGCATCGGCCTATTCGGTACTCCTGTTCCTCATGCTGATGGTGCTGGGCTACTTCTACGTTCGTGCGCTGGCCGGCAACGAGCGCAAAGAGGGGAGCGCATGAGCACGATCGTCGAGACAGCCCCTCGAGGTCCGGCCCGGCGCCGCATGCGCATCGACGGATGGCGGTGGGCCGGGCGCATCTTCCTCGTGTTCATGCTGCTTTACACCGCGTTGCCGATGATCTGGATGCTGATCACATCGATCAAGTCCGGGTTCGCGGCGATGCAGTTCCCGCCGCAATGGTGGCCGGAAGAGCCTACCCTGGCCAGCTACCAGAAGCTGCTCGATCCGCAAAACAGCGTCGGTCAGGACTTCCTGCGTTTTTTCTGGAATAGCCTCTACGTGTCGACGGTCACCACAATCCTTTCGGTGATCGTGGCCGTTCCTGCTGCCTACGCGTTTTCGCGCTTTCGTTTCCCCGGTCGAAACTTCCTGTTCTTCACCGTGCTTTTGCGCAACATGTTCCCGGCGGTGATCTTTCTCGTGCCCCTCTTCATCCTGATGCGCGCGATCGGTTTGGTGAACACGCATGGCTCGCTCATTCTCACCTATCTCACCTTCGGCCTGCCGCTGGCGATCTGGCTGCTCAAGGGCTTTTACGACAACATTCCGGTGCAGCTCGAGCAGGCGGCGCGGATCGATGGGGCGACCCGGTTCCAGGCCTTCATCCTGATCGTGATGCCTCTCTCGACGCCCGGAATCATCGCCACCGCGATCTATTCCTTCATTGGCGCCTGGAACGAGTACATCTATGCCTACACCTTCCTTTCCAAGAACGAGCAGTTGACCCTGCCGGTCGGCATACAGCGTTTCTTCTCGGAGAATACGACGGACTTTCCGGGCCTGATGGCGGCCAGCTTCATGATGAGCGTGCCCGTCGTGGTGCTGTTCCTCCTCCTGCAACGATACTTCGTACGCGCCCTTACAGAAGGCGCGGTCAAACACTAGAGCCGGATGATTTCAGGTCTGTTCGACCTGAAATCTGAATCCGCCTCTAAATCAAAGAGATAGAGCATGATGTCGTCCGAAAACCGCTTCACACTTTTCGGCATCATGCCGTAGGGAGTTGCCGATGGCCCACGTGGTCCTGAGAGATCTCGTCAAGACCTATGGCGGCTTCAAAGCTGTCAACGACGTTTCGCTGACGGTCAATGACGGCGAGTTCGTTGCGCTCGTCGGCCCTTCGGGCTGCGGCAAGACAACCACGCTCAATCTTGTCGCGGGATTGATCCCGGTCACATCGGGCGACATCGTCATCGGCGACCGCGTGGTCAACGACCTCGACCCCAAGGACCGGGACATCGCGATGGTGTTCCAGAACTACGCGCTCTACCCGCAGAAATCGGTCTACAAGAACCTGGCGTTCCCGCTGCAGATGCGCAAGCTGCCCAGGGACGAGATCGACAGGAAGGTCAAGGAAGCGGCGCGCGTGCTCGACATGACGCACCTTCTCGAGCGCAAGCCGCGCGAACTTTCAGGCGGGCAGCAGCAACGTGTCGCCTTGGGGCGCGCCCTCGTCCGCGACCCTGCCGTTTTCCTCATGGACGAGCCGCTCTCCAACCTCGACGCCAAACTGCGCGTCCAGATGCGCTCGGAGATCAAGCGCTTCCACCAGGACCTCAAGGCGACCATCATCTATGTCACGCACGACCAGCTCGAAGCCGTGACCATGGCCGACAAGATGGCGGTGATGAACGGCGGCTACCTGTTGCAATACGATTCTCCGGCGCAGGTCTTTGCCCATCCGGTGAACATGTTCGTCGCCAGCTTCATCGGCAGCCCGGCGATGAGCCTTGTTCCACTGGAGGCATCGACAGCAAACGGCAACACTGCGTTGACCGGCGCGGAGGGCTGGAGCCTTGAGCTCTCGCCGCTCAACGCCCGGAAGGTTGCGGGGGCAACGTCGAGGAAAGTCGTGCTCGGCGCACGTCACTCGACCATCAGGCTCCACAAGAGCGCGGTGCCAGGCAGCGTCCCGGCCAAGGCCTATACAGTGGAGCCGACCGGAGACGTCACCTTCGTGCAGGCGTTGCTGTCAGGCGCCATCGTCAACATCAGCGTGTCCCCCAACATCGTCGTCGCACCTGACGAGCAGATCTGGCTCGAGTTCGACCAGGAGCGGCTGCATCTGTTCGATGGCGAAACTGAACTGGCCCTCAAGGCCGGCTGAGACAAGACGGGGTTCATTGGGAACGTTGGGGATGACTGAAAAGCTTAAGATCACCGCGATCAAACCCTATCCTGTATGGGTTGGAACGCGTAATCAGATGCTCGTCAAGATCGAGACCGACCAAGGCGTCTTCGGCTGGGGCGAGAGCGGCTTGAGCGGGCGCGAAAAGGCCGTTGCCGGCGCGGTCGAGCATTATCGCGAGTTTCTCATCGGCCGCGACCCGATGCAGATCGGGCGGATCTGGCAGGAGGCATATCGCAGCCAGTACTTCGAGGGCGGGCGCGTTCTGCAGGCGGCGATTTCCGCCATCGACATCGCCCTGCACGACATCAAGGGCAAGGCGCTGGGGGTGCCTGTCTACGAACTGCTGGGCGGCAAGCAGCGCGACCGCATCCCCACCTTCGCCTCGACCGGAGACGAGGCCGAGGGCGACGTCGCCATCGAACGAGCCCGGGAGCTGCGCGCACGGGGGTGGCAGGCGATCCGCTTCTTCCCCGCAGGGCAAAGCAGCAGGGACATCTTCGAACCCCGCGAGTCGATCGGCGCTACCGCGAGCATGCTGAACAAGGCGCGCGAGGCGCTTGGCGACGACGTCGTTCTCGGCATCGACTATCATCATCGGCTGTCGGTGGCAGAGGCGGCGAGCTTCTGCAACAAGCTCGGCCGCGGCGTGCTGGATTTCCTCGAGGAGCCGATACGAGACGAGACACCTGAAGCCTACGAATCCCTGCGCAGGATGACCGACATCCCGTTTGCCATCGGCGAGGAATTTGCCAGCAAGTGGCAGTTCCTGCCCTACATCGAGCGCGGCATCCATCAGTTCAACCGGCTCGATGTCTGCAATGTCGGCGGGCTTACCGAGGCGATGAAGGTCGCTGGCTGGAGCGAGGCGCACTATGTCGACCTGATGCCGCACAATCCGCTTGGTCCGGTGTGCACTGCCGCGACCCTGCATCTCGCCGCCGCCGTACCCAACTTCGCGTGGCTCGAGACCAGGGAACCCGAGACGAAGCTGGGCTTCGACAATTCCGACTTCTTCCCCGTGCAGCCACGGCTCGACGGTGCCGACTATCCGGTCAGCGACCTGCCGGGCCTCGGCGTCGAGGTCAACGAAGCGGCGGTCCAGGCGGAGGCTTTTCGTTTCTGGGAAGCGCCTCACCTCAGGCGCCGGGACGGGTCTGTTACGAACTGGTAGTCCCCTTTTATCCGGAGTCCACAATGACGCATATCCCTGACATCACGCGACCGCCCAAAGACCTCATTGACGCCCTGAGGGAAATCGGCGCCGCGACGGTTGCCGGCACGCTAGGCCACATGGGTTTCCGCAATCCGCACATGGTCGGTCCGGTGGCGCAGAACCATGGGAAGTCGATCGTCGGGCCGGCGCTGACGCTGCAGTTCCTGCCGCAGCGGCCGGACCTCTTCAGCGAGGGAGAATACGCCGACCCGGAAACGCAACTGCACCGGCACGTGCTCTATCACGCGCAGGAAGGCGATGTGGTCGTCGTCGACGCGCGCGGTGACATGAGCTCGGGCGTCTTCGGCGATATGATGTCGACCTATTTCAAGGGCAGAGGCGGCGCGGGCATCGTCATCGACGGCTGCATGCGCGACCGGCCGAATGTGGAAAAGCTCGATCTGCCGCTATGGCTGCGCGGCTGGACGCCCAACTACCATGTGCAAACCAGCATCTATCCGAACGCAGTCAACGTTCCGATCGCCTGCGGCGGTGTCACGGTGATCCCCGGCGACATCATAGTGGCGGACGACGACGGGGCGGTTGTGCTTCCCGTCGCAATGGCCGCAAAGGTGATCGAAGAATCCCAGAAGCATCACGATTGGGAAGAGTTCTCGCGAGAGAAGCTGATGCAGGGCGCACCGCTGCAGCGCTACTATCCGCTGCATGACGATGCCCGCGGCGAATATGAGGAGTGGCGCAAAGCCAATCGTCCGGCGGATTGAGATGCAACCACGCGGCACCCAATCACAGCGCCTTGGTGTTACATAAACCAGTCGCCCAGCGCGTGGGCATGATAACGCGCAGGCTATCCCCCCGAATGCTGCCGGCGAAGTTCCTGTTCAAGCTGAGCGCTTTCGGCTGGCGAGGCGGCAGACCCGACACGGGAGTCGAAGGACAACACTCGCGTCGCGTCGGTGTCGACCTCACACCGGAAGCTCACATGGTACCATCCGATCGTTGCGCGAAAGGCCGGATCTATAACAATATTGCCCGACTTCAGCGGTCTCATTGGTAGCCACTCGGGAGAAAACTCGGCGCCCTTCAGCTCCTCGGCCAACACGTTGGCGCAAAGTGTGGCAACGCGCTCACCGCGAGACATGCCGTCAGTCGCGGTGGTGCCGAATGCATTGCCGGTAGCGCCGTGCGAGAAGAGCTCGCGGACGCCCGGAAGGCCCGAGTAAGCCCCGGCTGAGGCCACCTCCGTGGAGCTAGGCTTCCTGGCGCCTCCGCTTCCAGGCTTCGAGACCTTTGCAGGGCTGCGCTTCGGCGCGTTTTCGGGCCTGGCCTTCGGCGCCTGGGCCGATGCAGGAAGCTCGATCTCACCATCGTCGCCGGGGGCGGCCAACGGCGTCGCGGCTGCCTGCTTGTCAGCATCTTGCGGCTCTTGTTTGTCTGCGCCCTGCTTGCTCGCGTCCTCGGTTGCCTGCTTCTCCTGGGTCGGCTCGGAGGCTGCGGTTGCCGGCTTCTCCTCGGTCTTGGTCGTACCCGCCGGCTCCCCGGAGTCTGGCGACGCGGCGGGTTTGCTCTCGACGTCCTTCGCCTCACCTGGCGGCTTCGTATCTTTGTCCTTGACCGGTGTCGGCGAATTATCCTGCGCGCTGGCTCCATCCAGGGATTTCCTGGGGCCGGTATCCTTGTCGCCGAACTGGAATACAGGTTTCAGCACCTCGAGCGCCGGCGGCTTTTCCGCTACAGGCTCTTCTACTTTCGATTCCGGTTGCTTTTGCGCTTCAGGTGGTTCGGGCGGCGGCACGAGCGCGACGTTCACCGGTTGCTCCTCCTGCGGCTGCTCGGGAGGAATGGGCAGGCCGTAGACCAGGAACGCAGTGATAAGCGCGTGCAGGACCAGCGATGCGGGCAAGGCCCACAGCAAAGTCCGCCGCCGCTCGGATGTCTCGGTCTTGATCCCTTTCGATGTGGAGCGAAACTGCGGCCGCATCAAGCATGGCCACTGCATTGGCACAATTCAGCCGCAGCTCAGCAGTGAGGAGACGACGCCTGATTGCTTCTCGCCGCCGGCTCCATTCTCTGCATGCCCGCCTCCAATCTCAGCGACGCAGGCTGGCGTCGCGGGCACGCTCGCGGATCTCTTCGCGAGAAAGGCCCGCATCCGCCAATATGCTGTCTGGAAGCCGCCTCAAGCTCGCAAGCGTCTGGCGATAGGCAAGCCATCGGGCGAAACGGTGTCGAAGTGCATGCAACATGATCGTCTCCTTGGTGAGCGAAATACCTCACGCTCTTGAGTTGGTCGAAAACGCAAAGCAATCGCGCAAAGCGTATGCACGATCGAACGGATTGGGCTGACTTCCTGGCCACCGAGGCGTGCCTGTCATTTTCCTGCCAGGGCAGGATTATCCAACGCCTCCAATAGCTGCATACTTGCGCATGATGTCCGCTTCGCGCTACAGCCACGGTCGCAAGGAGTTTTTCATTTCTGCAAAATGGATATTGGCTGGGACGATCTGAGGTTGTTTCTCCACGTTGCGCGGCTGGGTGGCCTGAGCGCGGCTACGGCAACCACGCGCCTCAGCGCAGCCACACTCGGACGACGCGTCACCGCGCTCGAAAAGCAGATCGGCGAAGCGCTGTTCGTACGTCAGCAGACCGGCTACCGACTAACCCCGGTCGGTGAAGAACTGCTGCGGCGCGCCGAAGACGTCGAAGCAGCAATGCAGTCGCTAACCCGCTGGCGCGAGGGAAACCTGCCCGACCGCATTGTCCGCGTCTCGGCCGGGCCATGGACCTCGGCCTTCGTTTCCACCCATATCGGCGAAATCTGGACCGTCGATGACGGCATCAGGGTGGAACTCGTCACCACCACCGACCGGGTCGACATCGGTCGCCGCGCCGCCGATATCGGCATCCGCAGCGAGCGCCCGACCGAACAGTGGCTGGCCGGCCGTCAGAGCGGCAAGGTCGCGTATGCCATCTATTCCGGACGCCACCTGATCAACGGCATCGCCGCCGGGTTGTTCGTCGGCGTCACCGGCGAAGGGGCAAACATTGCCTCGGCGCGCTGGCTGCAAGCCCATCACGGCGATCGCATCGCCGTGCGCGGCAACAACACCCATTCAGTGCGCGAATTGGTGGCCGCAGGCGCCGGCCTTTCGATCTTTCCGTGCTTCGTCGGTGACAGCGATCCGCGGCTGGTTCGCGTCGCTCATCCTATCCCAGAACTCGAAACCGACCAGTGGATCGTCACCCACCATGAGGAACGCCACTCCCCGCCGGTACGAAAGATTGCCGACCGGATTGCCGCTCTGATGCGGGCCCATCAGCCGTTGTTTCGCGGCAAGATGCCGATCCGCTAAGCGTCAGGCGTCGATCGGCCGCCAGATTCTCAAGGTTCTGGCGCGTGAGGCGGGCGCGTGAAGCTTGAAGGGGTTGGATCCCGGATTGTGGATTTTCGCTGGCCAGAAGCCGGGCCAATTCCGGAAATTGGCTGGAGACTCGTCCAAAAGGTCGGCTCGTTCAGGCGTATATGGTACAAGTCCCACATCTTGTCTTGCCGCAAAGTTCACCCTCTGATTCCCTGTGCCAAGGCGATAGAACCTGATTCTTGCACCTGGCGTGTTCAAGCGGCGCGTTCCGGGAACTTTTTTGTCGATCAATTCCAAGGAGACAAGACGATGAGCACCGCGGCAAGGCCCGTCATCTCGGAAATGCGGCCGAAGATAACCGTCATTGGTGTGGGCGGTGGCGGCGGCAACGCGGTCAACAACATGATTGCCGAAAATCTGCAGGGTGCGGAGTTCATCGTCGCCAACACCGATGCCCAGGCACTGACCATGTCGAAAGCATCGCGGCTGATCCAGCTGGGTGCCCATGTCACGGAAGGCCTGGGCGCCGGGTCGCTGCCCGCGGTCGGCCGCGCGGCAGCCGAGGAATCGATCGACGAGATCAGGGACCACCTTGCGGGAACCCATATGTGCTTCGTGACCGCCGGCATGGGAGGCGGAACTGGAACCGGTGCCGCGCCCGTCATAGCGAACGCTGCACGGGCAGCCGGCATCCTGACCGTGGCCGTCGTCACCAAGCCGTTCACCTTCGAAGGGAAGCGCCGCATGCAAGCCGCCGAAGAGGGCATCGAGCAGCTTCGCGAATGCGCCGATACCGTGATCGTTATTCCGAACCAGAACCTCTTCAGGATCGCCGACGCAAAGACGACTTTCGCGGACGCCTTCGCCATGGCTGATCGCGTCCTTTATTCCGGCGTCGGCTGCATAACCGATCTCATCGTCAAGGAGGGGCTGATCAATCTCGACTTCGCCGACGTGAAGTCGGTGATGCGCGACATGGGTCGCGCAATGATGGGTACCGGGGAAGCCACGGGCGAGGACCGCGCCAGGAAGGCCGCCGAAGCGGCGATAGCAAACCCGCTTCTCGACGAAGCCTCGATGATCGGCGCCAAGGGCGTCCTGGTCTCGATCTCGGGCGGCATGGACATGACGCTGTTCGAAGTCGATGAGGCCGCCACCCGCATCCGCGAGGAGGTCGACGCCGACGCCGACATCATCGTCGGCGCCATATTCGACCGGGCACTCGCCGGAAAATTCAGGGTCTCAGTCGTCGCGACAGGATTGCGGCAGGGCCTGGAGATACCGCAGTAGGCAGGATCCGGGCTGCTGATTTATGAGTCTGGTGGACCGTGGTCATGGGCTTCGCCACCGAAAAGTCGGCCCGCAAGCCCGCACCATTGAACTTGCCGGTGAATTCGCGTTGCCGGCCTAGAGACCGAATTTGTTTCGAGGCCGCTGCCACGAATGCGCGAACTCGCATCAGCGCCGCCGCGGAACCGCTCCCAACTGCAACCGCGCCGCGAATGCGCTTCGACCCGGATCCCCAACAGGAGGCCATACAGATTGACCGCGGCAGACATTTCGCCTGCGATATGGCCAGCGTCTGCTGACCACATGATCGGCCCTTTCTGATCGGTGATGCGGGCTCGCTGGATATGGCACAATAAAACCGGCATGGGTCAGACGTCGGGAGCATCCAGTGGCGGCCAGCCTCGCAAGCGCTATATCGAAGAAAAACTCAGGTCGACCCGACAGGAGCATACTCCATGGCTGACACGCCGACACCCGATGCTTCGTTTCTCGCGGCCCTGACGACAGAGCATTTCGTGCAGCAGACAGCGATCAGCACGTCCATAAGTGAAATGGCGTCGCGGACGACCATCTACATTATGGCTCTGTCGAGCGCTCTGGTGGCAACGGGCTTTGTTACGCAGTCCTCCGAGTTCTTCCTGCCGTTTGTCGCGGTTGTGCTGCCATCGGTCTTTTTACTGGGTGCCTTTACCGTCTTGAGGTTGGTCGACATCGCCGCTGAGAACATGCAGGCCCATATCGGCATTGCCCGGATCAGAGCCTACTATCGAACTTTGGGCGACGAGGCTGCCTTCCAGTTTTCCAAGGAATTCGGTCGCTGGCCCGAAAATGACGCCGAACCTTCTCTTCGTACTGGGCCTCTCCTGGCGTACCTGACCACTGCAGCTACTATGATCGCATTCATAAATGCCATCGTCGCTGCGGCGGGCGTTACTCTGCTTGCGTTTGGTGTCGGTGCAGAACTATTGCTCGCGCTGTGTCTTGGTGCTGGAGCAGCAATCGGCTTGATGACGATTTTCTATTTATACCAGCGCCTTCGGACGAAAGGCATGGTCCGCATTGCCAAACCCTATGGCTCTGAAAAGAGCGTGCTTTGAGCGGGTAATGAATGTGGTGTTTGTGTGAACGGCACCGGCATGGCAATTCCGATCTTATTGACGACCAATGCTCCACGCCCCTCGCAGGCTGTTCGCAATGGCGAGCCCTTTCGGGATCGAGATATTTGCGCAAACTTTTTTGCCCGGCATGCGTTGTTCGTTCTCCGAGCACAGGAGAAAGCCATGCAGACTAAGTCGCAGACTTCAGCCGAAGCCGCCAAGCAACGCCATATCCAGCGTGGTATCGACGCCAAAGACGAGACGAAGAGCATTGGCAAAATGCAACAAGCGATGCAAGCCGGCGCCCGCAAATATCCCGAGCCACCTTTTCCCGAGCAGCATCAACCCAAACCGGGGCATGAATGGGCGATCGAGCCCGCTCCGCTCTACGATGCGCCTTACTACCTCGGATCGAAAAAACTCGATGACAAGGTAGCGCTTATCACGGGTGGTGATTCCGGCATCGGCCGTTCGGTGGCAGTCTTGTTCGCCCGCGAGGGCGCCGACATTGCGATCCTATACTTGAGTGAAGACAGGGACGCCGAAGCGACCAAAAACGCCGTCGAAAAGGAAGGCCGGCGTTGCATACTGATAAAAGCCGATGTCAGTGAACGCGAGCATTGCCGCAACGCCGTGGCGCTGACGGTCGAAAAATTCGGCAGGATCGACGTGCTGGTCAACAACGCCGCTTTCCAAATCCATTCCAGTGACTTCAACGACCTGACCGAGGAACATTTCGACACGACGCTGAAGACCAATCTTTACGGCTATTTTCATATGGCGCAGGAGAGCGTGCCGCACATGGAGCCGGGCTCCGCGATCATCAATACCGGTTCGGTGACCGGCATCGACGGTTCCAAGCAACTGGTTGACTATTCGATGACCAAGGGCGGCATTCATGCCTTCACGCGAGCGCTTTCGGGCAATCTGGTCGGCAAGGGCATCCGGGTAAACGCGGTCGCGCCAGGTCCGGTGTGGACGCCGCTCAACCCTTCGGACAAGGAAGCCGACGACGTCTCGAAATTCGGCGCGGATACGCCGATGAAACGGCCAGCGCAACCGGAAGAACTTGCCCCGGCTTACGTGTTCCTCGCCTCGTCGCATTGCTCGAGTTACATCACGGGAGAGATCCTGCCGGTGGTCGGTGGCTACTGAGGTCGCGGAACGTATTTCGTTGCATTGGGCTACCGAGTAGACGGCACGCGGAGACGTCGTCTCCAGGGAGACGCTTGCCGCGCTCGATCGCTTCAAGAAACGCGTGATCGGTGCCGTGCGCCGCCGCTACACGGCACCCGCCACGGCTCCGGAGCAATAACGCTCCGTGTTGGTCGAAATCCTCGCTCGCGTTTTCAATTTTCTGAATTTCCGCTTGGAACTCTCCCGCCGGCATACCGTTCAAACATCATTGAGCCAGGAGAACGACCATGCCACGAGGCGACAAATCGAAATACAGCGACAAACAGGAACGCAAAGCCGACCACATTGCCGCAGGCTATGAGAAGCGCGGTGTTTCCGAGAAGGAATCCGAGCGCCGGGCATGGGCGACCGTCAACAAGGACGATGGCGGCGGCAAGAAAGAAGGCGGCTCGGGTCGTGGTAAACACACCGGACACCCCGCGGCCCACAAGGGTGGGAAAAGCGGCGGCAAGGCATCGGCTTCACGGTCAGCCGCAAGCCGATCGGAATCGGCAAAGAAGGCAGCGGCAACACGCAAGCGGAATGCCGAGCACCATGCCCATTAACTGCCCCGCAACAGGTTCGGAACGCCATGAAACCCAAGCTCGTCAATCAGGTCAGCGGGCAAAGAATTTTCGTCGTGGTGCTCGACCTCGGTGACGAAGGCTTCGCCGCGCTGACCGCCTTCGCAACCGACAAGAACATCGCCGACAAGAACATCGGCAGTGCCTCTTTGACTGCGATCGGAGCGTTCGGCGCCGCCTTGATCGATCTTAATGCGTGAGGTTGGCAAGCGCCTACCCGGCTCCTTGGCCATCAAGGGCGGATGTCTCTGTGGCAGGATCCGATTCAGCGCCGGGATCGAACCGAGGGTTCACTACTGCCACTGCGATATGTGCAGACGAGCGACCGGCAGCGCGTTTGCAGTTCTTGCCTGGATGCCCTGCCAAAGCCTGACCTGGAATTCCGGAACGCCAACATATCGAAGGTCTTCGCCGATCGCGCAAAGAGGCTTCTGCCCAGAATGCGGATCGCCGCTCAGCCTTTGCTACGACGCGTCGCCAACCGAGATCGCGCTGCACGTCGGTACCTTCGATGATCCGGCTCACCTGATGCCTCGGTACAACTACGGTTCAGCGCAGCGCCTTGGTTGGGTGTGCTGCGGAATAGACCTACCGGACCGCGACACCGAGGAGCGCTGGTAGCGCCGCCTGTTGCGAATGACCTAGATTGCCGATCAGGAATGCGGCCCTTGTCGCCGTGCCCCGAAAGTGCGGTCTCGATCTGCCCGGCCTGCCGACGTGGCCAGACCGTCGACAAGCCCTAAGCGCTAGCCGGTTTTGATCCTTTGGGGGGCCGCATTCTCTATCGCGAGGAAAATCGCTTCGAACAGATCCTCGTCGCGGAAGGGCTTGCCGAGCAAGGGCACGTCGGCCGGCCGATCGGCAATCTCCCGGGCATCGGCATAGCCCGTGATCATGACCGCTGGCCAGTCCGAGCGCAAATTGCGCGCGAAGCGGATCACGTCGACGCCGGATACGAGTGGCATGGCGAAGTCGGTGATAATGACGTCGAACTCGTCGGGAGTGCGCTCCATCATGGCCAGCGCCTCCGCCCCTCCTCCCGCGCAGGTCACCTCGAAACCACGTTGGCGAAGGGACTCGGCGGTCAATTGCCGCAAAACATGGCTGTCATCGATCAGGAGGATTGATGGGTGCTCCATCCCGGCATCGGCGAACGCTCGTTCAATGTCGGGTTCCACCACAGGATCGACCGGCTGTTCGGTCGATCGTGGCAGCCAGAGTTGCATGGTAGTTCCGCGGTTAACGACGCTTTCTATGCGAAGTGTCCCACCTGACTGCTTCATGAAGCCGTAGACCGTGCTGAGGCCGAGGCCCGTTCCCTTACCGACCGGCTTGGTGGTGAAGAACGGTTCGACGACCTTGGCGACAAGATCGGGGGGTATGCCGGATCCGGTGTCCTTGACGGCGATCATGACATAGTCGCCCGGCGGAATATCCTCTGTTGGCGTCCCGATCGATCGATTCTGCGCATGCACGGTTATTGTCCCGCCAGAGGGCATGGCGTCACGCGCGTTGAAAACCAGATTCATCAAGGCCAATTCAAGTTGGCCTGCATCGACATGCACCGGCCAGATCGTGTCATCGATCTGCCAGTCGAAACGGATCAACCCCCCCAGCACGGGCGCCACCAATCCGTTCATCGTGTCGCCCAGCGCAGCAAGGCGCACCGCTTCCGGCTTCAGGGTCTGGCGCCGCGAGAATGCCAGCATTCGCGCGACAAGGTCAGCGCCTTGTTTTGCAGAACGCCGCGTCAGGTCGAGTACCTGTTGCGCCTGATCATCCAACGTAGCCCGGCGTTCAAGCAGCCCTAACCCACTGAGAATTGCGGCGAGCAGGTTGTTGAAATCATGCGCCAGGCCGCCGGTTAGCTTGCCGATAGCGTCGATGCGCTGGGATTGAAGCAGCTGATCCTCAAGACCGCGCCGCTCCGTGATGTCAAGCAATGTGCCGATAATTTCCGGTTCACGGCCATCTGACCCGTCCGACATCACGCCCTGGTCGAGAAAAATGCGATACTCGCCATTGGCGCAATGCCAGCGGAACTCGCACGTATAGGAGCCGGTGGTTTTGGCCGCCAGCAGCGCTTGCTTCAATCGCGGCAGGTCGTCGGGATGAACGCGGTTGAGACCGAACTCCGGATCCGATGTCAGGTATTCAGGCGCAAAGCCGGTCAAGCGCTCGACGCCCTCCGTAACAAAGCGCGCCGCGAAGGGTGGCTCGGCTGCCCGAGCATGAAAGCAGACCGGCAACGAATTCAGGATGGCATCCTGCCGTTGCTCGGCGCTGCGCAGCGCGCGTTCGGCCTGAAGCTTGTCCTTGTGCGCCTGCAACGCCTGCGCCAATAGTCCCTGCTCGACCTCCGCCTTGCGCTGGATCTCGAGCGTCTTCTCGTGGAGTTCGACGAAAACCGCGACTTTCGAACGCAGCATGATCGGATCGAATGGCTTGAACACATAGTCGACCGCGCCGGCATCATAGCCGCGCAGCATATGCGCATCCTCCTTGTTGATGGCGGTCAAGAAGATGATTGGGGTGCGCTTGGATTGCTCGCGCTGGCGGATAAGTGCGGCCGTTTCATACCCGTCCAACCCTGGCATGAGGACATCCAGGAGAATGACGGCGAACTCCTCTTTCAGCAAAAAGCGCAGAGCCTCTTCGCCCGATTGGGCGCAGATGACCTCTCCGATAGTCGCGAGCACTTCGCTGATCGCCAGCAGATTGCGCTCATCGTCGTCCACCGCCAGGATACGGGCTCTTGCCGGCCCTTCGGCAAGAGCTGCCACCTCAAGTTTCCTTACCCTGTTTCTTGCCAGCTTTTGCATCGAACGGCCGTCAGTTCGCTGCCAGGAGAATTTTTTCCGGGCTCTCGACACGGGATCGGGCACGTCCGATCCAGACACGAAGCAGCGCCAGCAGGAGATCCAGATCGACGGGTTTGGCGATGTAGTCGGAAGCCCCGGCATCCAGACATTTTTGCCGATCCCCCTTCATCGCCTTTGCGGTGACGGAAATCAGCGGGATATGAGCAATCGCCGGTGTGCCGCGAATCCGCCGCATCGTCTCGTAGCCGTCCATCTCCGGCATCATGATATCGATCAATGCCACGTCGACATCGGGCGCCTGTTCAAGAAGCGCGATGCCATCACGGCCCCGCTCGGCATGCAGAACCTGTATGTCATAGGTCTCCAGAACACTCGTGAGCGAATAAATGTTACGAATGTCGTCGTCGACGATGAGAACTTTCGCCCCGGCGAGATCGGACTTGCCGTTGTGTTCAGTTCCTGCCCAGGCCTCTTGGCGACCTTCTCCCGGCAGCGTTGCCGAAATATGCAGCGCCAATTGAGCGAAGTTCTCCGCCCGCGGTGCTTCCGCCAAGGCCGGGTTCAATGCCAGTACCTGTTCAAGCGCGTCCGGGTGAGGTGTAAAGAACAGCAGCTGCGGCAAGGCTTCGCCGAATTGGCCGGTGATCTCGTCCAGCGCCTTTGCGTTGTCCTTGGCGGAGCGTCCAAAGCCGAGCACGACGGCATCATAGAAGGCGAGGCCAACGTCTTCTGCATTTGCCGCAACACGACCGATCGCGGTGACCGACGTTACGCCGTCGCGGATTGCCTCGACCAGAGCCAGACGCCGCTCCGGGTCAGGGTCCACGACCAGAACGCGGCGCTGAACGCGGAGCTTCTTCGAGTGGATATCCTGAAACACCTTCATCAGCTCGTCCGAGGAAACGGGCTTGGTGGAAATGCTGGACGCCCCCTTGCGTGCGAGACTGTCGATGTCTTCGGCACCCGAGATGACATGGATAGGAATTCCCCTCGTCTTCTGGTCATGCCGCAGCAGATCGAAAAGCACCCAGCCATCGATATCCGAAAGTCCGAGATCAAGTGTGATTGCGTCGGGAACGAGCTTGCGGGCCAATGCCAGCGTGCCGGAACCTGCAGTCGACAGAACGCCTTTCAGCCCGGCCGACCGGGCGAGGCCAAGCAGCAACCCGCCAAAGGTCGGATCGTCTTCGACGATCAACACGATCCGATCGGTGGGTAGGATTGAATCGCGGTCGTCGATCAGCTCTGCCGAGGGCGGACTGCTGAGCAGAGCTGTCGCAGCAACCGCCTCCGCCGCCGGAGCCAAGGTCGACTGTACTGTCGTCACGCGGGGGCCGTCGAACGGGATGATGAGGGTAAATGTCGACCCCTTGCCCGGCGTGCTTTCGACCCGCAATTCGCCGCCAAGCAAGCGAGCGATCTCGCGGCTGATCGAGAGCCCAAGGCCGGTGCCGCCATACTTGCGGCTGGTGGTGCCGTCGGCCTGCTGGAAGGCCTCGAAAATCAGCTTCTGTTTGTCTTCTGGAATGCCAATGCCGGTGTCGGTGACGGCGATCGCGAGAGCCTTCACCGGCTGCGTCGCGCCATTGCGGCGGCCGGCCTTTTCAACCCGGAAGTTCAGGCTGACCTCGCCTTCCGAGGTGAATTTGAATGCGTTGGAAAGCAGGTTGAGGACAATCTGCTGCAAGCGTTTCTCATCTGTGCGGACCGTGTCGGGAAGCGCCGGATCGACCTTGATGGTGAAGCCAAGTCCCTTGTCGGCTGCCAGCTGACGAAAAGTTCGTTCCATATGCTGGCGAAGATGCGTCACCGGCATATCGTTGATGTCGATGGAAACAGTGCCCGACTCGATCTTCGACAGATCGAGGATATCGTTGATGAGGCTGAGAAGATCGGTTCCTGCCGAATTGATGGTGCGGGCGAACTCTACCTGTTTTTCGTTGAGGTTGCCGTGCTGGTTGGTCGCCAGCAGGTTTGACAAAATGAGCAGCGAATTGAGCGGCGTGCGCAGTTCGTGGCTCATATTGGCCAGGAATTCGGATTTGTATTTCGACGTGAGCGCCAGTTGCTCGGCTTTTTCCTCCAGCGCGCGTCGCGCCATCTCGATTTCGAGATTCTTGTTTTCGACCTGCTTCTTTTCGTTCTCGAGCAGCTGCGCCTTTTCCTGCAGCTCCTCGTTTGTCGCATGCAGCTCTTCCTGCTTTTTTGTCAGCTCGGTTTGACGCGCTTGC
This sequence comes from Mesorhizobium sp. M0771, assembly GCF_040320155.1. Lineage (NCBI taxonomy): Bacteria > Pseudomonadati > Pseudomonadota > Alphaproteobacteria > Hyphomicrobiales > Phyllobacteriaceae > Mesorhizobium > Mesorhizobium sp. M0771. The sequence goes on from NZ_JAMYPC010000009.1 coordinate 108,198, forward strand.
AATTCCGACGTCAGCAGTTGCGACTGCTTGAGCAGGCCCTCCGTGCGCATCGTCGCAGCGATGGTGTTGAGAACGATGCCGACGGATTCCATGAGCTGGTTGAGGAACGACTGGTGTGTGTCACGAAACTCGCCGAACGAGGCGAGCTCGATGACGGCTTTGACTTCATCCTCGAACAGGGCAGGCAGGATGATGACATTGGCTGGCGAGGCGCTGCCAAGACCAGATGTGACCCGAAGGAATTCTGGCGGCACATTGTCCAGCATGATGGCGCGCTTGTCGGCGGCACTTTGCCCAACCAGGCCCTCTCGCAGATCAAGCCGCTGCTTGATGGCAGCCTTGCTCTCGGCGCCATAGGAAGCCGCCAGCTCAAGATAGGATTCCTCCTCGTCGCGATTGGTGACGTAGAACACCCCATACTGGGCGTTCACCAGAGGAGCGAGTTCGGACATGATGAGCCGCGAGACGGTGGCAAGGTCGCGCTCGCCTTGCAGCATGCGCGAAAACCGGGCGAGATTGGTCTTCAACCAGTCCTGCTCGGCATTCTTCAGCGTCTGATCCTTCAGATTGCGGATCATTTCGTTGATGTTGTCTTTCAGCGCGGCGACCTCGCCGGAGGCTTCGACGCTGATCGAACGGGTAAGATCGCCCTTGGTCACCGCCGTCGAAACCTCGGCGATGGCACGCACCTGGGTGGTCAGATTGGCAGCGAGTTGATTGACATTGTCGGTCAGGTCGCGCCAGAGGCCGGCGGCACCTGGCACACGCGCCTGACCACCGAGCTTACCCTCGATGCCCACCTCACGGGCGACGTTGGTCACCTGGTCGGCAAAGGTGGCAAGCGTCTCGATCATGCCGTTGATGGTGTCGGCCAGCAGGGCGATCTCTCCCTTCGCGTCGACCGTCAGTTTGCGCCTGAGATTGCCTTGCGCGACCGCCGTCACGACATCGGCGATGCCGCGCACCTGATTGGTCAAGTTCGTCGCCATCAGGTTGACGTTGTCGGTCAGGTCCTTCCAGGTACCGGCAACACCTTCGACGCGCGCCTGGCCACCAAGCTTGCCCTCGGTGCCAACCTCACGCGCGACTCGGGTGACCTCGCCGGCGAAGGAGTTCAACTGGTCCACCATGGTGTTGATGGTCGACTTGAGCTCCAGGATTTCGCCCTTCACATCGACGGTGATCTTCTTCGACAGGTCGCCGCGCGCCACGGCGGTCGTGACTTCGGCGATGTTGCGCACCTGGCCGGTCAGATTCTCGGCCATCGAGTTCACATTGTCTGTGAGATCCTTCCACGTGCCGGCAACGCCGCGCACCTGCGCCTGGCCTCCCAACTTGCCTTCCGTGCCGACCTCGCGTGCCACGCGCGTGACTTCCGAAGCGAAGGAATTAAGCTGGTCCACCATTGTGTTGATGGTGTCCTTCAGCTCCAGGATCTCGCCGCGGACATCGACGGTGATCTTCTTCGAAAGGTCCCCGAGCGCCACGGCGGTGGTTACCTCGGCGATGTTGCGCACCTGGCCGGTCAGGTTGGCCGCCATGGCGTTGACGTTTTCGGTCAGATCCTTCCACGTGCCGCCGATGCCGCGCACCTGGGCCTGGCCGCCGAGCTTGCCATCGGAGCCGACCTCGCGCGCCACACGTGTCACTTCCGAAGCGAAGGAATTGAGCTGGTCGACCATCGTGTTGATGACGTCCTTGATCTGCAAGATCTCGCCCAGCGCGTCGACGGTGATCTTCTGGGTCAAGTCGCCGGTCGCTATGGCCGTTGCCACCTTCGACACGTCACGCAACTGCACCGTCAAATTGCCGGCCATGGCGTTGACGTTGTCGGTCAGATCCTTCCAGGTGCCACCGACGCCTTCGACATGCGCCTGGCCACCAAGCTTGCCTTCCGATCCCACTTCGCGGGCCACACGCGTGACCTCAGAGGCGAAGGAGTTCAGTTGGTCGACCATCGTGTTGACGGTGTCCTTGAGCTCCAGGATCTCGCCTTTGACGTCGACGGTGATCTTCTTCGACAGGTCGCCGCGCGCCACGGCGGTGGTGACTTCTGCGATGTTTCGAACCTGGCCAGTCAGGTTGGCGGCCATGAGATTGACGTTGTCGGTCAAATCCTTCCATGTGCCGCCGACGCCCCTCACCTCTGCCTGGCCGCCCAGCTTGCCTTCGGTGCCGACCTCGCGTGCCACGCGCGTCACTTCCGAGGCAAAGGAGTTCAGTTGGTCGACCATCGTGTTGATGGTGTCCTTGAGTTCCAGGATTTCGCCTTGCACGGCGACCGTGATCTTCTTGGACAGATCGCCCGACGCGACCGCCGTGGTCACCTCGGCGATATTGCGCACCTGACCGGTCAGGTTCTCGGCCATCGAGTTGACGTTGTCGGTGAGGTCCTTCCAGGTGCCGGCGACGCCGCGCACCTGCGCCTGGCCGCCAAGCTTGCCTTCGGTGCCAACCTCGCGTGCCACGCGCGTGACCTCGCCCGCGAATGAATTCAGCTGGTCCACCATCGTGTTTATCGTGGATTTCAGCTCGAGAATCTCGCCCTTCACGTCCACCGTAATCTTCTTCGACAGGTCGCCCAAAGCCACCGCGGTCGTCACTTCGGCGATGTTGCGCACCTGGCCAGTCAGGTTCTCGGCCATGGAATTCACATTGTCGGTCAGATCCTTCCACGTACCACCAACACCCTCAACGCGCGCCTGGCCGCCAAGCTTGCCTTCAGTGCCGACCTCGCGCGCCACGCGCGTCACTTCCGAAGCGAAGGAATTAAGCTGGTCCACCATCGTGTTGATGGTGTTCTTCAGTTCTAGGATTTCGCCCTTGACATCGACTGTGATCTTCTTCGACAGGTCGCCCGACGCGACCGCCGTCGTAACCTCCGCGATGTTGCGCACTTGCCCGGTCAGGTTCGTGGCCATCGCGTTGACGTTGTCGGTCAGATCTTTCCACGTGCCGGCGACGCCCTTGACCCGGGCTTGGCCGCCGAGCTTGCCTTCCGTACCGACCTCGCGCGCCACGCGCGTCACCTCAGAGGCGAAGGAGGCCAACTGGCCGACCATGGTGTTGACGATCTTGCCGATGCGCAGGAATTCGCCGCGCAGCGGTCGGCCATCAATTTCGACCATCATGGTCTGCGAAAGGTCGCCCTTGGCGACGGCGCCGATAACGCGCGCAACCTCAGCCGTTGGCTGAACCATGTCTTCGATGAGATCATTGACTGAACGGACACTGGATTCCCAACTGCCGGTGGCATTGCGAACCCGGCCGCGCTCGCCTATCCGCCCCTCCTTGCCGACGACCCGGCTCAAGCGCTCGAACTCGCGCGTCACTTGGTCGTTGAGGTCAGCGATCTCATTGAAAGTCTCAGCTATCTCAGAATCGAGGCCTTCATAAACATTGTCGATGCGGACGGAGAAATCGCCGCGCCGGAAGGCTTTCAGAGAATTCAGGATGCTTCGACGGTCCAATTGCTTCTTGGATGCCTGCACGGTCACAGCGCCACTCCCAGCCCTATGGATTTATACGGATAAAGTTGCCCCCGCGGCCAATGGTGGATCGCGCCGCAAGACCCCAAACGCGGCATCTTCAATTTTGTTCCATCGTGCCGTGAATTCCAGGCCGACGGTTGCGCCTTGGTTTGAACGCCGGATTTTCATGATGCGGTTGTGGATTTATCGTGCTTCAGCCGACCACGACACGTCATAGCCGTTTGCCATTGCCAGAGAGGCATGAATTGCGTTGCGCAACTCGGAAGGCGAGGCAGCCACCCGGTGGTCGAAGCTCACGGCAATTTTCTTGCCGGACATGGCATGGACCATAAGCCCGACAATTCCTCGTCGTCGCAGCGACACTCAGGAAACTTGCGCGGATTCCATCGACCGCAAACGCCGTCGACACAATGTCGTCAGCGCGATTGCCAGCGACTAGGTTTCAAGGTCAATGACTTCGCTTTTCAGCAAATCACCCTCCCAGCGGAAGGCCGACGGCAGAGGCGCCGGATGTCTCGCAAAGATTGCTAGATGCCGGCATCGAGTCTTCGGCGCTGTATCCTGTCCATTCTATGACGGTTGGCCGCGCTGTCGATAGCTCTGCAAGGCTTTGTACGCTTCCAGACACTGATTCACGCGAGCGAGCAGATCAGGCAATCGTGCCGTTCATATACGTTTTCCGGTTCACTGTAGTGCCGTCCGCCAACTGAAACAGTCCGCCCGACCAGAATGACGATTGTCGGCCCTTTCACTTGAAGCCCCCCAGATCAGCGAGTGAGTTGTGGCCAACACTCCAACACCTCCGCCATGCTGGCCGCCTCAATCTGCTCACTGAAGCGGGAATGGTAGACTTCCATCAGTGCGTCATGGGTCTGGTCGGCAGAGCTGCAGATGGCATCGGTGACGAGAATGACGCGAAAGCCACGATCGATGGCGCCAAGCACGGTCGCGAGAACGCAAACGTCGGTTTCGCCACCGGTGATCACGAGCGCACGCACGCCGGAGCCACTCAGCAGCGCGTCGAGCCGCCCCTCGGTCCAGGGCGAATAGACATGTTTGTCGACCACCGTCGCCGGCGGTACAAATCGTGCAAGTTGAGGCATCAGCTCGATCAGGCGCGGATCGATGTTGGAAAGGGTTACCTCCGCCCACCGACGATAGTAGTTTGCCCACATTCCCGGCGCCTCGCCCGGGCGGGCGGCAGGAATGAAGCGCGTGAACAGGGTACGGCTGGCATGTCTGGCGACCAGTTCTTCGATCGCCGGGACCACCTTTTCAGCCCACGGCACGGGCCAAGGTCCACCCGGCGCAAACAGGCGCTGCATGTCGACGCACAGATGCAGGCCATCGTCGCCTATTGGTCCGTGAATCAATCCTTGGGCGGCCACTGGTGGATTCCGTCGGGTTTGGGTTACTGGCCTGCCTGCCGCGCTGCATCGGCCTCAGCCACATCAACAGTGTAAAGCAATTCACCGTTTTCGTTGGATACCCTCACAAGCCACCCGGACAGAGCGTCCGTGCCAGGCTGCAGGTCGGCGAGAAGATCGATTGCGCAGCGGATAGCTTCGGACCGGGCCGCCTCAAGGCTCGCCATCCTCGACGGCGGTATGCGTCGGCTGGTTTCGCCATCGCGATACTCAAAGACATATACGTCGCCGGCGCCGTCGCTTGCAGAGGTTATCTCGACCTGGTCGAAATTGCCGTTGCTGCTCGCGTCATATTCATTGGCTGCGAGATCAAAGGTCGCTGTCTGGACCAGGATTGCCTTTGCGCGGGCAAGCACGTCATCTTCAGCTTGTATCCCGACGTTTGCCATGTCCACCGTAACGCAGTCGCCGCCCTCGCCGCAAAATATCACCCGGCGAACCGACTGCCCGTCTGGCGCCCTGGCATTCACCACTTCGGTCCGAACGACTTGCATGACACTCTCCTGCCTGTGTCTGACAATGTTCATGGTGCGCTTTCGGTTCCTGCGGATGCAGGCGCCGGCCCGGCTGTCGAGACCGACAGGACTTCCCCGCCGGACATTGACGTGCACCGAGCCCCCGCCGCAGGAACAATTCGAACGGAAACGCGTTGCCCTAGCTGGAAACGGGATAAGCGCAAAATGGCCGCGCCACGTGCTGCCTGGAAGGGCTTCTTGAAGGTTGGTTCGGTTACTTGCGGCGTGAAGATTGTCGGCGCAACCAGCGAAGCATCCAAGATCCATTTCAAGATTTTGAACCGCAAGGACGGTCTGCCGGTCAGGAGCGTCTACGCCGACGAGGAGACCGGAAAGCTGGTGGATGCAGCGGATCAGGTGAAGGGTTTCGAGATCGAAAAAGACGAATTTCTCCAGATCGAACCTGACGACATAAAGGCGTTGAAGCTGACGTCGAAGCACACGCTCGAAGTCGGCGAATTCGTATCGATTGACGATATCGATACGCGCTATCTCGAGAAGCCCTACTATCTGATCCCGGCCGACGGCGCCGCAATCGAAGCATACGGAGTGATCCGCGATGCCATGAAGAACAAGGGCGTGGCCGCTCGATCCTGCGTGGTGCTCTACCAGCGCGGCCGCGAAGTGCTGATTCAGCCCTATGGCAAGGGCATGGTGATGACCGAGCTTCGCAACCACAACGAAATGGTTTCGGAAAGCACTGTGTTCGATGGATTGGCCAAGCAGAAATACGACCCCGATCTGCTCGAAATCGCCGGCATGCTTATTGACAAAAAAGTGACGACCTTCGATCCCTCGAAATTTGAAGACACCTATGAAGACGCGCTGATCGCCATGATCGATGCAAAGCGCAAAGGCAAGAAGCTGCCGAAGCCCGCACCAAGGCCACAGGAGAATGTCATCAACCTCGCTGAGGTGCTGAAGAAGAGCCTCAAACAGGAAGGGCTGGCGAGATCCACAAAGAGAGCCTCACCGAAACGCAAGACAGCATAGTTGATAACTGCCCAGCCAGAAGGTCCGCACAGCAGCTCCAGCCGCCCTTAATAGCTCGGAACAATTCTCGCGGTTGCCCGTTGGCCACCAAGGACGATTCCTTATGGCCGAGATCAAGAACGTCGACAGGGCAGTCCTCAAAGAGCCAGAGGCAGCGGATGCCAACATTGCGCTCAAAGGAGCCGGAACGCAGGACTCTGATCGGGCGCCGACAAGCCCCAGGACCGCTGGCCATCGGTAAAAATACATGGGGTGTGAAAAGACCCTTTCGCCTCCAGACGCGGCGACGCGCGACCTGTGGCGGGCCGAACCCCACGCCCAAGCGAAACCCGGAGAATAGATGTGCCCCCCAAACCAGAGCCAACCGAAGAGCCGCCAGTGGATGCGCCGACGTGGACGCCGGACATACGCGAGCCTGAGCCGGATCTTCTTCCCGACGAAGTGCCAGTTCCTAATCCGGACGAGAACCGTGATCCGCCAAAGCGAGGCGTGGTGACAGACTGAACAACGAGTTTGGTCCGGCATCCTCCTGCAAAGGCGTTTATCTCGCCGCCGGGTTCAAGATCGCCAGTGAAATGCGACTGGATTTGGCTGCGCCGAATGCTTGACGGATTTGGTCTCGATGGTGTGGACCTGTCGACGCCTCGCCAAGCCTCATTTTCCAAGTATCTGTTCGAACGTGCATTGCTTCGGGCTTTTGTCAGGACGCCATCGCAGAAATTTGGTGCCATGACGGAAACGATCGCCGGTGACATGATCGAACCGCACCTCCGCCACCAGTTCGGGCCGCAATGGCTCCCATTGTCCGCTTCTTTCCGTGCTCCACCGACTGGGACCGCCCGGCGCTTTTCCCGTGAAGCCAGGAGCCGATCGCAAAGCTTCAAGTTGTCGCGTAAGCTTGGCCCTGTCCTCCCGGGCGATCGTCGAAGTGAACCCGACATGGTCGAGTTGCCCCTGGTCATTGTACAGGCCAAGCAACAGGGAGCCGACTTCACGCGAATTCGCCAGGTAGCGGAACCCTCCGACGACACAATCGGCCGTGCGCAGGCGCTTGACTTTGACCATGGCGCGCTCGCCGGGTCGATATTCGTCATCGAGAAGCTTGGCAACGACCCCGTCGGTCGAACCTTGTCCGGATTGGCCAAGCCATCTGCCTGCCGCCGCCAAATCACGCGTCGCCCGAGACAGTTCGAGATCCTTTCGCGCGGCCGACTTTACGAACAGTTCGAGTGCAGCGCGCCGAACCGAGAGCGGCTGCTGCATCAAGGCGCCCTCGGAGGTCGCCAACATGTCAAAGAGGATCAGCTTTGCCGGCGTCGCGACCGACAGTTTCCGGATCCTGCTTTCCGCCGGATGCAGCCGCATCTGCAAGGCGTCGAAAGAAAGAGAGCCTGCAATTTCGATGACGATCTCACCATCGACCACGAACTCTTTTGTTTTCAGTTCATGCAACATCGCGACGACTTCCGGGAAATACCGCCCTAACGGCTTGCCGGATTTTGCACGCAACTCCACGGCCGCGCCGGATTTAAAGGCCAGGCAGCGGAACCCGTCCCATTTGGGTTCGTATTGCCATCGGCCAGCATCGGCCGGCAACGTGTCGGCAGCCTTTGCTTCCATCGGCGCCGTGCTCAACGCCACGCCGAAAGACGATTTTACACTCGTCGGCAGATCGCGAGAGATGGCAGATTCGCCCGTCATGAAAGTTCCGTGGACAACGATGGAGATCGACTCAACGCAGCACTGGTGCCGGCTTTGGAAAAAATCATGCTCCAACAGGGTTAGGTCATGATGAGATTTCAACCAATCTCATCATGACCTGGGACGGTCTACTCGGCAGCCTGCATGTTGATCTTGCTTTCCGCCATTTCGGTGAGCTTGCGATCGGTCGCCTGCTCTTCTTTCAGGTTCTTGGCCAATACGTTGGCGCAGTCACTGCGGCCAAGCTGCTTGGCCCAGGCGATGAGCGTGCCATATCTGGTCATCTCATAGTGTTCGACCGCCTGCGCCGACGCTATCAGCGCCGCGTCTAGAACCTCCTTGTCGTCGACGTCGCCGCTCACATCGTCGGCTTCCTCCAGAATGCCGTCTATCGCCGGGCAGTTGACCTCCTTGGCCTTGACGCCATGCAATTCGAACACCTGTTCGACGCGCTCGATATGGCCTTTGGTCTGCTCGAGGTGTTTTTCGAATCCGGCCTTCAATTGCGGATCGGTTGCCTTGCCGATCATCTTCGGCAGCGCTTTCTCGATCTGCTTTTCGGCGTAATAGATGTCGCGCAGCGTGTGCACGAAGAGATCGTCGAGTGTCTTGATGTCCTTCGAAAAGAAGCCCATGGCCTTACCTTTCATTGTGCAGAAGTTCGGGTTCGGCGGCGGCTTGCCCGCCACCCGCGGAGGCCGGGAACTCGTCACGGCTTGCTGGTCAACGCACCGGTGCCGGAGGAGTTCCTGATTCCGAGCCGGCCGTTACTCCTTTTCGGGACGCTGCGGTCCATCTCCGGAGGAGCTTTGACCCGAACACACGTTCCATGGTCCAGGCGAGGACCCTCAGGGGCACGCCGGCGCGGAAAAACTGACGGCCAGGAGAGCCGAAACGTGCTGTGCGCCGCAAGCTCTCGCAGGCGATGGCTGCTTCGGCAGATGCAATGCCAGCGCCGGGCGCGCACTATTGTCGGGAGAACTCTTGGTCAAGTATGCGAAGGCCCTCTTCATATTTGGCCGCCGACGCTCCGACCTGCCTCGACTGCCAGATGTTGTCCTCCAGATCGGCGCGTTTTACGGGGAGCGCCACTGGGTTCGACGCAGCCCGCCGGACAAAGGCGAAATACTCCTCATCCGGCCTGCGCGACATGGCATCGACCGCCGCGGTAATTGTCGGTCCGAAGCCTGCTTCCTCGAGCTTGGCGCGGGTCCAGCCCTCGCCTTTCTCCAGAACGTCATGAAGGTAGGCAACAGTCTTCTGATCGATTGTCTCGACAGCGTCGACGACACGGCGGCAATGCTCGATGTAGGGCCGCCCGGTCTTATCGCGCTGCGACGCGTGAACCTCCTCCGCAATCTTTGCCGCCTGGTAGAAAATGCTCATCGCGCCTGTCGTTACCGTGATTGACTCTGGCTGATGAAACCTATTCGACGATATGTGGCGTGTGTCGCTTGTCCTCGGCAGGGTCGACATCGATACGGGCCTTTTCCGGATCGAAAGCGCCGTGACCTGCAATAGCCAGAGCAGCCGCATCGGGCGTTTCGTAGGCCCACATGAAATCATCGGAAGAACTGCCGACGGCGTGGACACGCCAGTAGCTTGCGGTGCCTTTGAGCGGGCACCGGGTGGTGGTGTCGGTCTTTTCGAAAAGATCGAAATAGATGTCCTCGAAGGGGATATAGAAAACGGGCTCGTGCCCGTCTTCACGCAGGACCTTCGCCCGCTCCGTAGCTGCGACGATGGCGTCGGAAAACCGCACCGTCACCGTGCCGGAAAACGGTTCTATGGCCAATCGGCCAAGGTGGTGTTGTGAAGTTGCGCCTGAAGTTTGCATTTGGATTTCTCCCTGGCGATTACCGCAAGATCGGTCATGCCTAGAGACGAAATGCGCGGCGGCGCTTCAGGTTCCGGCATGTCCGATGAGCTGAATGGCAGCCGGCCTTAAAGCGCCTACCGCCTGCCGTATCCAGCAGTACTCGTCAGTAAGGCGCGGTAAAATGCTCGTCCAGCCCATTCGAAGACTTTGGAAGGACGACACGGTCGTCGCTTCCGTGGAGCGTCAGGGCTGGCACCGAAATGATCTTCGCCGCCACTTGCCGGCGGGCGAGTTCGTGGCTGGAGATGCTCCAGCTGTTTGGCCGTCGTCAGCTGCCGCCTCATGTACGGGCTCCGGGGCGGCCTCAGTTGCTGCCAAGTGGGCCGCAAGGTCCCTATAGACCTTGTCCCTGCCGCCATCGTGTTTAGCGATCAGGCCAAGTAGGTCATGACGGCTTAGCTTTGCAATCTTCATTAGGAATTCGAATTCGTGCTTCGGAATCGAGGCTGCTAAGCGATCGAGTTTGGCCCGCCGGGTCTCTTTGGACACATGTGCTCCTATGTATCCAGGCAGCATGCGAGGCACGTATTCGGAGGCCCGCCATTGTCTTGATGGCGGGCCTTCGGGCGGCCGAAGCCGCTAGGTCCATCGGCTACTTGTTGCAATTTTGCACGGTCGAGGTCGTTGCGCCACTTGCAGTGTTGTTATCGATGTCATTGCCTGCGGCGTCCTTGCAACGGTCGGTCATGCCGTTCGATTTTGTAGTCGAGTTTGTGGAATTCGGATCGGTTGGCACGGCCGCATTCCCGCTGCCAGTGCCATTGCCAGCGGCGCCGCCGCTGCCAACAGTTCCAGTACCAGTTCCATTACCCGTGCCAGCCGTGCCGCCAGCACCCGTTCCATTTGTCTGCGCCAAGGCGGAACCGGCCAAGGCAATAGTTAGCACCGACGCGGCTAGAATTTTCTTCAACATTGGAGTCTCCGTGTTTGAATCGCCGAATTGCGATCGCTTTCCCAACGACAGGTTTTTCTCATTGTTCCCGGCGTAATGGATTGTGATCCGCAGCAGCCTTCGTCGAGGTGGATACTCTTGACGGCGCACGAATTGTGATGAGACCTGACAAGGGCAGGATGGGCTTTGTTCAACACCAAAGCGATATGTTGGGCGCGGCTGCATGCATCCGACGCGGATCGCGATGCGGAATGTGGGCAATACGGGTTACAACAGAAGCGGCGATCAGAGCTGCGAGCGAACCGGCCGCCTTGATGTTAGTCTGACGGTTGAATCTCAAGACCATTCCGACGCAGGAGCAGAACGCATGCCGGCTCGATCCGAAGGATTTACAATCGCTCTGGCTCACAACGGGGATGCACGAACGCAGGCGGCCGCTGCGCTCTATCGACACAACATCGAACAAACCGGAATCGATGACCGGGCAGTGATCGGCGCGGAGCTTACCGACCCCTCGGGAAAGATCTGGGGTGGAATTTGGGGCAGAACGGAACTGGGGCTCCTGTTTCTCGACATGTTCTTCTTGCCTGAAAAATTGCGTGGCCGATCCTATGGATCACAGCTTCTTATGGCGATTGAGGAGGAAGCCATTAGGCGCGGATGCAAGAGAGCCGTCGTCGAGACGAGCAGTTTCCAGGCGCCTCAATTCTACCGGCTTCATGGGTTTGAGGAATTCGGCAAAGTCGAATTCGTTATTCCAGGACATGCCCGCATCTTCCTTCGCAAGAACCTGCAGCAATCTTTGCGGAGGCGCCATCTGCACGAACGGCTGTTCGCCGGCAAAATGCCGGCGCCTTAGCCCTCCCGAGCCGTAGCCATCTACTCCCGAAGGTCCTTTTGCCCTTTCCATCCAGGAAGCTCGGTCATCGGGCATAGCAGCCGCGGTCGCGCCGGATCGGAGATATCGAGTTTATCCCAGGGAATGCGGTACAGGCCGTCGCGGCGGCGCAGCCGAAAGAGGTCGAGCATCGCGATGCCGATGGTCGAAGCCGACAGACGCTCGAACGCGGCGTAGATGCCAACGTGGAATTCAGTAACGACGAGCTCGTCGCCACGCTGTTCGGCGAGAATCTCTTCGATGTGACCGATGCTCTTTCCGCGCTGCGAGAGCACGCGTCGCCCGGCAAGATGTTCGAGGTTGACTGTCCTCATCATCACGCTCCTGGGATGCGCCCGATGACATGATCGCGCAACCAGTCCTGCCAGGCGAAAATCGACGTCTCGCCCACCTCGATGTCACATTCGATGTCGAGCCCGTTGTCCTGCACCTTTTTCCACGCAATCCTGTGTGGCACGGCGTGGCGTTTGCCACCCACCCTCGTCGTCAGTTGCGCCATCCATTCCCCGGGCCGCGCGCCAAGGCGGCGCGCCAAAGTGATGGAGCCGAGTTCTATCGCGACAATCCTTGGTGGTTTGCCCAGCCGCAACTCAGCCACCACTCCGTCGACCTTGCCGATCTTGACCCGCCGGCGGTCGAACACCTGCTTGTCCAGGAGATCACGCATCAATTCCATCATGTGCCTCCGAATATCTGCAGCGGAATTGTCACCACGGCGAGCACGAAGGCAAGCGCGATAATGAAGACAACGGCGGCATTCGAAATGATGCCGTTGCGATGTTCGCCGACATAGCGTTCGTCATTCAGCAGGAAGAGAAATGGAACTACCGTCAGCGGAAGGCTCGCCGCCGTTACCGCCATGGAAAAGATGGTCAGCCTCAGTGGGTCGAGGCCAAGCATGATCGGAATGGCGGCCAAAAACAATGATGCCGTATAGACGGCACTGAAGCCCGGATCATCGCGCGGCTTGCGATCCTCGCCCCAGGTCCAGCCAAAGCCCTGTGCCACCAGATATGCCTGTTGCAACCCGACTTCGAGTGCGGCGCCGAAACAGGCAATGGCTAGCGAGGCAACGAATAGAACGAACCCCCAGAAGCCGAATATAGGGATCAGCATCAACGGCAGTTGGTGATAGTCGTCCACCTGGTCGATGCCGTGCGTCGCGAGAACGAGAGCAGCGATGATCAACACGCCGATCGAAATGGTCCCACCGAAGGTCATGCCCAGCCCGGCGATGGCACGATTGGCCCCAAGGTGGCTTTCATCCCACTTGTCCTCGATAGCTCCCGAGGAATAAAACATGAAAAGATAAGGCGATATCGAGGCGCCGAGAATGCTGGCCGCCATGAACCAGTAATTGATGGCATCGTGAGCCGGCAGCGAAGGCACGGCGCTGCCAGCGACCGCTGTCCAGTCGGGCTTTAACATCACCGCACCAACCACGAAGCACAGCGTCACGAGGCCGAGGACCGAAACGCCTTTCTCGATAAAGCCAAACGTGCCTTTCCACAGCAGCAGCCATGCCAGCAACGACACCGGCAGTGCCCACCACTGGAAGCCTATGCCGGTGGCAAGTTCGAGTGCGATGGCCACACCGCCGATCTCAGCGGACAGCACCATGAAATTGACGAGAAGGACGACGAGCAACGGCCATAGGAAGACGTTGAACCCAAATCTTTCACGAATGCCCTCTGAGATCGTGTGATGGCTCATCGCGGCGAACCGACCGGCCATTTCAACCAAAAAGATGATGCATATGGTGCCGAGAACTATGGCCCAGATTAGCTGGAATCCGAAGGCGGCACCCGCCTGCGCCGCCGTAGCCATCGACCCGACTTCGAGGAAACCTCCGACACTGGTGACGACGCCAAGCGATATTTCCAGAAGCTTCTTCACGGCTTTGGTCCGAAAGCGCTGGTGTAAGCGGCGGCGAGCGAGCGCATGGCCGCCCGAAGATCCTGTTGTGCGCTTTCCACCTCAGTGCGATTGTTCACCCGCAATCCCGCCTCGGCATGCGCCACCGCCACCGACAAACTGTTGACTGCTGCCGTCAGTCCTGCTCGCCCGGCTGGTTCAGCGGTCTCGGCCGATCGAATTTGCGCCTCGACATCGGCCAGCGTTTTTCCGACCGAGTGCAGTGCGGCCGTGGCATAGGCGGACGGTGCCGCTCCCTCCACCCAGGCATCCAGCACCATCGATACGGTCTGTGCCGCGGAGGCCGCTGTTCGTGATTGCTGCGCCACCTGATTGGAAGACGAGCATCCGGCCAACCCGGCTAGAATCAGAAGCAAGCACAGGCAGCCAACCGGAAAATGACGGTCGTTATGGGGTACAGCGCGCGTTGGATGCGCCACGCGGATTTCCTCCCCGGCCCGAACCAACTGCGTCCGGCATCAATGATCTAGAGCGCTCGGAGAGCTCGTCAAACGAAACCGACGACGAGCCTGTGAGGTCGGCTAGTCCAACATCCCGGACAGCCGTTAAAAGAGGGGGCCCGCGCTTCTCTTTGGCGCGGAGAAGCGCGGGCAGATCGGGCTGAGGGGATGACCCGATCGCGCAGCATCAACATGGGAGGGCAACAACGCTGCACGGTTCGAACTTGCAACCGGGCCACTTGTTCCAACTTCAACTGATCCGTTCTGAGTACTCAATCCATGCGTTTGGGGGCCTTTTTGAAGGTAGGCCATCGCGAGTTCTCATGGCGTAGAACGGTTTTTGTCGCAACGGCCCATCCATGAATGCGCGCAACGACCGCGATGACGACCGTCGCCTGACCGTCATGACAGCGCACGATCAATCCAGCCCAAACGCCGCGGAACAATTGTGCCCGCTCGTGGTTCCGATCGCACGAAGATGGAGGATATGATGACGGACGCCAAACTCGCTGTGGTGACCGGCGCCTCGAGTGGCATCGGAAGGGAACTCGCAAAGCTGTGCGCTAAAGACGGCTACGACCTGATCATCGCCGCCGACGAGCCGGCTATCCGGCAGGCGGCAGAGGCACTTGAGACCCACAATGTAACGGTCGAAGCCATTGAGGCCGATCTGGCGACCGTCGAGGGCGCCGATCGGTTGATCTCCCAAATCGGCGATCGCGATATCGACCTGTTGTTTCTCAATGCGGGACGCGGGCTCGGCAACGGCTTCGTCGACCAGGACTGGCGAAAAGTCCGCCGGATCATCGACACCAATGTCACCGGAACGGTCTATCTGGCGCATGAGCTCGGCGCCAAGATGGCCCGGCGAGGCCGCGGGCGCATCCTGTTCACCGGATCGATCGCCGGCTTCATGCCCGGCACATTCCAGGCCGTCTACAACGGCACGAAGGCGTTCATCGATTCCTTCTCGATCGCGCTCCGCCATGAGCTGAAAGATAGCGGCGTGACGGTCACCGTGCTGATGCCTGGCCCCACGCAGACGCGATTCTTCGAGCGCGCTGAAATGATGGATACCAAGGTCGGCTCCGATGAAAAGGACAATCCGGCCGATGTCGCCAAGACGGGTTACGAGGCGATGATGGCCGGTGATGAACAGGTCGTCAGCGGTTGGAAAAACAAGCTGCAGGTCGCCGCCGCGCATGTCACGCCGGCAGGCACCTTGGCCGAACAGCACCGTAGGATGGCCGAGCCGGGGTCGGCGTCCAGCGACTGAGCCAATATTCGCGTCATCAAAAGGGCTGGCATTCCCAAGGCCGCATGTGCTGCGCGAGGCAATCTATCGCTGCCGCGAGGGGCGGCACCATCTCGGTTCCCGGCGTCTATGTTGGTCTGGTCGATCACATCCCGTTTGGCGGCGATGAATAAGGGACTGGCTTTCCGGATGGGCCAGACGCATACGCAACGCTACCTGGAACCTTTATTGGCGATGGTCCAGAACGACGAAATCGATCCCTCTTTCTGATTACCCACCGGCCGATCTGGAAGCAGGGCCGGTCTGTACAAGACGTTCCGCTACAATCAGGAGGTTGTGTCAAAGTGGTGATGCGGCCTCACGGCCGAGACGGGCAAGGCGAGCGACACCTCACTGCAATCACAAGGGAACATTCGCGTCGACGGCCGGTTAGGTGCCACTTCCGTAACGGTCACCTGCCGTCAAAGCGAGCCCATGATGAACCACGACCAGCATGACAATGTACCAGACGCAGCGCGTAGACTTGTCGCTGGAAGCATGGCGGGAGGAATTCTCGCCGCTTATGCTTCCACGGCGTCAGCCGATACGGGAACAGTGCCTGCTAAAGCAGGCCCTGCGAGCCCGATGCTCAAACAGAATCCGGTGACGCAATATCCCCAGCCGTCTTTCAAGCCACAGGAACAGAAGTGGCCGGGTTTGGCCAGCAAGATGGTGCCGCGCCCGGATCACGGCGAAACGACCTACAAGGGACCAGGCAGGCTTGCCGGTCGCAAAGCGCTGATAACCGGCGGCGATTCCGGAACCTGTCGTGCGGCGGCGATTGCATTCGCGCGCGAGCGTGCGGACGTTGCTTTCGGCTACCTCCCCGAAGAACAGGAAGACGCCGACGAACTGGTGGACCTAATAAAAGCGGCAGGTCAAAAGGCTTGCCGGCGATATCCGCAATGAGGCCTTTTGCAGAAAGCTGGTCGATGAAGCAGCAACGCCCCTCGGCGGTCTCGACATCCTGGTCAGCAACGCTGCCCGCCTCACTAGAGTCCACGGTCCTCAAAAAGGGCCGCCAGGCCCACCGCTCCTTAGGCGTGGTGGGCTTTCAGTCTGTCTACAGGAGGAACCAATGGCTGGCGATGATATAGAAAGAAGGCGACTGCAGATGTTGATCGAACAATATCTGGAGACCCGTAAGCGACGGCACGATTTCGTGTCGATCGCGAATGCCGAACTCGCGATCAAGGCTGTCATGCCGCATTGCCCGGTGTCGAGCGCAGCGTTGGCAGAGATGATTGCCGCTGGCGCCGTCACTTACGGCCTTGGCGTCCTATTCGACGCGAGGAAAACCGAGGGCGAACTGCCCGTTGTTTGATAAGCTCACACGGCTGACCAATCGTCGCGCGGTGGCGAACTTTCGCCCAGCGCTGGAGTACGCCAGACCGCGAGCATGCCAATCGTGCCGGCCGGATCGCAGGCACTTGCCGGCGACGCCGGCTCGGGCCTGGACCCGAATGTCGTCGCATCTCTGGTGAAAAACCAGTGTCTTTGTGCAGTTATCGGGCTTCTCGTTGGGTTGGCACCGTTCCGCTGTCCTGGTGTCTTGCCAAAGCTGTCGGTTGAACACCGAGCATATTTCGCACGGCCTCGAACAGCGCGGCAGCCCACACGGGTTTTGACAGCATCTTGTGATGACGCAAATCTTGCGGGATGTCGGATGCCGTGTACCCACTGACGAAAACAAACGGAATTCCGCGTTGCGCTAGAAGAGGGACAAGGGCAGCGCTGGTCTCGCCGCCGAGACCAATGTCCAGGACCGCAGCAGATATGACTTCACTCTCGATCAGCTTTTTCGCGCGAGCAACGGACGGCACTGGCCCGGCGATGGCGAAGCCGGCCTCTTCCAGGATTGCGCGGTGCTCCTCCGCGACCAGCCATTCATCTTCGACGACAAGGATACGAGATGCAGTCACGTTTCGCTCTCCCGATGATCAAACGGAAACTCAATCCGCAAGCTCAAACCATCGGAACCGAAAGATGTTTCAAAATTTCCGCCAAGCCGATACTCAATTTCGCCCTTCACCAGCGAAAGACCAAATCCCGTCTTCTCAGGCGGACTGACAGCGGGACCGCCGCTTTCTAACCATTCGAGCTGAAAACCGTGATCCGACGCCGACCAAGTCACGGACACCACGCCGTTTGGCACGGACAAGGCGCCATATTTTCCAGCATTCGTGGCAAGTTCATGGATCACCATGCCAAGCGACAGGCCCTGCTGAGGCTTGAGCCGAATGTCCTCGCCTGTGGTGTTGATGCGTTCCAGCCCGAACGGCTCGACTTCCTGCCGCACGATTTCCTCGACCGAGACCTCTTTCCAGCTTTCGCGCGAGAGCACTCCGTAGGCCCGCGCCATGGCGCGCAGGCGACCGATGAGCGCTTCGGCGAAAGCCTCCGAAGAGGGAGCATTTTTCAGGGTCTGACTGGCAATGCTGACCGTAACAGCCAGCATGTTCTTGACCCGATGGTTGAGTTCCGAGATCAATACCCGCTGGTGGGCTTCGGCTTCAGCCATGGTCGTCACATCGACAAAGGTCACCACCACGCCCTGGATTTTCCGCGCGCTGTCGCGGTAGGGGATCAGCCGCACGAGATAGTGGATGCCGTTGCTATCGCGCGGCAGCTGGTGCTCGATCATCTCGCCGGCCCTGAAAACCTGGGCAATATGGTCGCGCAGGTGCGGATAATCGAGCCGGCTGGCAAGATCGGTCAGCGGTCTTCCGATGTCGGTCGGCAGCAAGTTGAAGAACGAAGACGCCGCCGGCGTGAAGCTGCGGATAACCAGCTTGGTATCGAGAAAAACAGTCGCGATCTGTGTGCTCTCGAACAGGTTCTTCAGATCGCTGTTGGCACGATCGAGATCCTCGATCTTGGAAACCAGTTCGGCATTGATGGTGTTCAATTCCTCATTGAGGGACTGCATTTCTTCCTTGGAGGCCTCGAGCTCCTCATTGGAGGACTGGGCTTCTTCGTTGACCGAGACGAGTTCCTCATTGGAAGATTTCAACTCCTCCAACGCGGTCTCATATTCTTCGATCGTCGATTGCAGGCGCTCGCGCGTATCGCGGAGCTCGCGTTCGAAATCAGCAATCCCAGATGCCACCGGCTGTCGAACCTTTAGAGCCTCCAGCCGCGGCTGCGGCTGGCCCACCGGCTCGAACAGGACGAGAAACAGCGGCTCGCCGCTGCCGCGATCAGTCAAGGGCTCGATCGTCAATGTGACGAATTGGACACGATCTTCATCTTCTTCAATGGCTATCGCTTCGCGCACAACCGTGCGCCGGCCCTCGGCGGCTTCCCGCAAAGCGCCGCGCAATTCCAGACGCAGGCCGCTGCGTGCCATTGTGAGCAATTGTCTGCTCGGCACCCCTTGCGGCGGCTCGAGATATTTGCCGGTTCGGACCGAGTAATAGACGACATCTCCATCACCATTGACGACGACGTGAGCCGGAGCGAAGCGTTCGAGAACCTGCGCTTCAACGGTTTGCCTTAGGGAATAAGACAAGCCGCGGCGGGCATGTGTGTCATTGGCGCTGGAAAAGTTGGTTGCAGGCGCAGCATTCAACAAGATCGGCAGCCGCGGCGGCGCCGAATGTTCTCGTGCCTTGAAGATCCGTTGTTTCTTGTCGACCGGTGCAAACAGGTCGGCATGCTGGCTTATGCTTTCGGAGGTGCCAAGGAACAGATAGCCACCGGGCTTCAGCGAATAGTGGAAGGTCGGAATAACCTGCTTTTGCACATCGGGGCCGAAATAGATCAGGAGGTTCCGGCACGACACCATGTCCATGCGCGAGAAGGGTGGATCGCGGATGACGCTGTGCGCCGAGAAGATGCAGAGATCACGTACGCTCTTGCTCAAGATGAAACTTGTGCCGTCATTGCTGAAGAAGCGTTCGCGACGTCCAGGCGAAACGCCCGCAAGCAATGACTCCGGATAGCGCGCCGAACGTGCGATGCCCAGCGCCGCGTCATCGATGTCCGTGGCGAAAATCTGGATGCGCGGCACAGCCGAAAGTGTATCCATATGCTCGCGCATCAGCATTCCGATCGAGAAGACTTCCTCGCCGGTTGCGCAGCCGGGCACCCAGACGCGGATCGTATCGTTGGCGTCCTTGCCTTCGAAAAGTTTGGGGATGACGGTTTCTTCCAGGGTCTTGAAAGCGTCCGTGTCGCGGAAGAAATTTGTCACGTTGATCAGCAGGTCGCGAAACAGCGACCGCACTTCCTCCGCATTTGAACGAAGCAACTCTATATAGGCATCGATCGCGGTGTTCTGCGTCATTTGCATGCGTCGCCTGACGCGACGCAAGAACGTCTTGGCCTTGTAGCCCGAGAAATCATGTCCCGAATGGCTGCGCAGGATCGCGTAGATTTCCTCCTGGCCCTTGCGGAGTTTCAAAGCACTGGCCTTGCCATCGTCAGCTTCAAGCTCGTCGAGCAGTTCAAAGCTGTGGGCAAATTCCATGAGTTTCGCACCCATCTCATCGGCTGGGATGGCGATATCGATCAGACCGGAACTGATCGCGCTGCGCGGCATGTCGGGATTGCTCGGACCCGACTCGTCGGAGAGTTGCGCCAGCGTCAGGCCGCCATTCTCCTTGATTGCCTTGATGCCCAACGTACCGTCGGAATCGCCGCCCGACAGGACGACGCCGACGGCGTATTCGCCCTGATCCTCGGCCAGCGCGCTGAAAAAGATATCGATGGGCTTGCGCTCCCTGGACACGGAATTCGGTTGGCGCAGCTTTAGGCTGGAATTTTCGATGGTGAGGATCGCGTTGTGCGGCATCACGTAGACGGTGTCAGGATGGATACCCATTCCATCTTCAGCGACACGAACCGGAATTCCGGTGTAAAGCGCAATCACTTCGTGCAG
Organism: Mesorhizobium sp. M0771; assembly: GCF_040320155.1. NCBI lineage: Bacteria > Pseudomonadati > Pseudomonadota > Alphaproteobacteria > Hyphomicrobiales > Phyllobacteriaceae > Mesorhizobium > Mesorhizobium sp. M0771. The sequence goes on from NZ_JAMYPC010000009.1 coordinate 128,545, forward strand.
CAGACTTTCCCGTTCGGGGCTAAGATGCGTGACGATCACGAACGCCATCCCGCTCGAAGACGGCATCCCGCGAAAAAATCCCTCCATGGCGGCAATGCCGCCCGCAGAGGCGCCAATACCGACTATGGGGAACCTCGGCAGCTTTTGCATCAATTGTCCTGCTTCAGTGAAATGCAACGCGGCAGCGCTGATTTCGATCCAATGTGTAAACCGTTCCTGGTCGAATTCCCATCCCGCACCGCCGATCGCCACGGAACCGATGGACGCGACCGCCGTTTAAAGCCCGGAGGGCTGCTATGTTATTAGGCATGCGAATTCTGCTCGTCGAGGACGAATTCTTGCTGGCAAGCGAACTTGCCTCTTATTTCAGCGATTGTGGGGCGACCGTTTTGGGGCCGGTGTCGTCAGTCAGCCGGGCTCGACGATATATCGATTCAGCGGATGGGGCGGTGCTGGACATCGACCTCAACGGTGAGACTGTTTTTCCCCTCGCCGACGAGCTGACGGACAGAGGCATCCCGTTCGTATTCTTCTCCGGAAACGATCAGATCACCCTGCCGGAGCGGTTCCGATACACCCAAAACCTCTCCAAGCCGGCCGGGTTCAGGACGGTTGCCGGGATCCTCGCCGCGCAATCAACAGCGCTTGGTGAAGACAACGTTTTCCGCGCTCTTCCAAAACTGAGGCTGTCCGCGCGGCTGCTGCTGGGCGACCCACAGGCGGCCGATCGCCTCGTCGAACGGACATTGAAGGCGGCGCTGGAGGAGCGGTTGTCGACGCGGCATGACCTTCCCTTGAGCGAATGGCTCAACACGCTCATGGAGGAGGTGCTCCGCAACGACAGGTCTGGCATTATGAATTAAGATTGTCCGACAGTTTGCCGCAGACCGCTCCGTCGACCGCCCCCCACCCCAGTACCCTCCGCCAAGAGTGCTTCGCTTCGTCTTGCAAATACGGCCGCATTCCTGCTAGAAATCCTCGTGGCCAAACCTCCGCAAACCAAACCTGACTCATTCCGCGATCCTGTTGAGGGCGACGCACTCGCAGCGCTGCTCGACGAAATCGCGGAAGAGGAAACACCTGAACGGCTGTTGAAGCTCGCCCTTGAGCTGCAGCAGCAACTGCTGTTGTCAAAGCAGCTGAAAAATCCCAACTGAACGGCCTGCAGCTAGGCATCTTGATGTGCCTCGAGTTCCACGATGGCGTCATCGCCTCGTTCGCCAGACCGATGCTGCTGCGGTAATCTTTCTGCGCTCGATGTGGGCGAAACCCCAGTCTCAATAGCTCAGCGGTTCCTGCGCCCAGAAGGCCCTGATCCCATCATGACGCCGATGAGACCAGGAAGATCAGGGCCAACTTGGGTCGCAGCCCAAGGTCGATCACTGCTGCCCTGGCATCTCGGTATTTTCTTGCGGGTTCTTTTTAACGCCGGGCGCGGGTGATGTCTCGGCGGGGGCATTGCCGCCTTGGTTCTGTTCCGGGGTGCGCTTTACTGGCGATGTCTGCCACGATCCGCCTGAAAGGGGTATGAACACAAAGAAGGCTAGCAGTGCGACGAAGATCACAGCCGCAATGACGACGCCCCACCCGAGTACATTTCGGGTGCCACGCTGTTCTTCCTTCCGGGACACATGCTCCGTCATCACTGGACTCCTTTGTGTCGTTCGATGAAGTACAAATTTATCGTGCAGATCGACCGCACGGTCTGCTCTTCCCCGGCGCCGGCCACCGGCACAGCTGAAGAAAGCTGAAGCTAATCTTCTCCAGCTTTTCGGCTGCCTGGTTTGGCGACCCGCTTTGGCGTTTCCGGCACTGCCGGTTTCTGCTCGGGTGCAGGCGGATTGACCGCCTCATGCGCCAAACGGGCTTTGCGCAATCGCGCCGTTTTCTCTTCCCGCGCTTTACGCTCGGCTTCCATTACTCCTTGTGCGTAGAGGGTGGCTCGTGCGTCTCTGTCGTTTGCGGATCCACTGGCCGCCATAGTCAGCCCTCCGCCTTGTAATTTCTTGCTTCCTTCTTGGCGCCGTCTTTGCCGTGCTCGGCTGCAAGCTCTTTGGCCTGCCCGGGTGACACGTCGGTGACTTCGGCCAACTTGATTGCCTCTTTTTCAGAGAGATCACTGTCCTTTCGCGTGGGGTTCCTTGTCATCGCAGATCTCCTATCAGAGCCCAAACGACCGGACCGGCGGTGTGTTCCGTGGAACCTTCGATAGTCCACCGATTGAGGCGGGCTATCGCGCTTCCGGCAACGAGCGAAAAGTTTCTGATGCGGGCTGACAAGGTACATGATCAGCTTCAAGGCCTTTCGAACTGCTAGGCCAGCCGGGTTATTGCCGGGCTATGACCGTGTGGGACGCGTGACACACGGACGGATTCAGGCATCGATGCCAGGCGCTAGTTCTCGCCCGCGAGCGTGGCGAGAAATCCGCCGCCATTCTGCTGCGTCATTGCGCCTGATGCGCTTGAGCAGTGCACTATGCCTTGCAATTCTTTCCTCAAGCGGCATCGCGAGCGCTTTTGCGATCGCATCGGCAACCTCGTCGACCGCATACGGGTTCACGATCAAGGATTCGGCAAGTTCTTCAGCCGCACCTGCAAAACGCGACAAAATCAGCACTCCGGGGTCGGCTTCGTCCTGCGCGGCTATGTATTCCTTGGCGACGAGGTTCATTCCGTCACGCAGGGGCGTGACCAATCCGACCTGGCTAGCGCGCAACAGGCCAGCAAGCCGAGAGCGTGATACGGCACGGTGGATGTAGCGGATCGGGGTCCAAGCCAAATCCGCGTATCTTCCGTTGACCGCGCCGGCGGTTGCTTCAAGCTGGGCCCGGATGTCGGCATAGGCGCTGACCTCCTCGCGCGTCGGCGACGCAATCTGCAAATAGGTTGCCGCCCGCTCGTGTTCCGGATGCCTTTCCAAAAGACGCGCGAAAGCCTCCATGCGGCCGGGAAGACCTTGGAGTAGTCCAGCCGATCGACGCCGATGATTTGCTTGAGACCCAGAATCTGGCGGCGCATGGAATCGATCTGCACATCCTCCGCCGCCTCATTGGCCATGCGTGCGATTGAATCGACGTCGATGCCGATCGGAAAACACCTCGACAACACCGTGCGGCCGTTCATCTCAGCCGAACCATTGATATCAAAAGTAATGGAGTTGGCCGCCTGCACTGAGCGCCGGAAATTCCCCACGTCCGTTTCGGTCTGGAACCCCACGACGTCATATTGAAGCAGGTCATCGATGAGTTCTTCATGGTCGGGCGTGGCTACAAACAGGTCAGGCGGCGGGAACGGTATGTGAAGAAAGAAACCGATCCGATTCCGGACTCCCAGCCGCCGCAACTGGGCGGCCAAGGGGATAAGGTGGTAGTCGTGAACCCACACCAGGTCGTCGTTGCCCGACAGCAGTCCTGCGAGCGCCTTCGCGAACCGCGCATTGATCTGCCGGTAGGCGTGTAGAAACTCTGCCCGGTGGTTCACCAGGTCGAGTCGGTAATGAAAAAGCGGCCACAGCGTGCTGTTGGCATAGCCATTGTAATAGAGCGAATACTCCTCATAGGGCAGGGTAAGCGCAGCCGTCTCGATCTTTCCCACGCGTTCCAAGCGGATCAGCGGTTCGTCGCTCGCGGCGTAGTCCTGATACTCAGCGCTTGCTCCTAGCCACAGGCCTCCACGCTCGGCCAACGCATCCCCGATGCCTACAGCAAGTCCGCCGGCTTGCGACAGATCGCGAATGCTCCCCAGCCTATTCGAGACGACAACCAGACGACGCGGGATGGCGCGATCGCCAGTTAGCTCAGCCTCCCCACCTAAGGCGTCGCGCTCAAGGGGATCACCAACCGTTTGCGAGGCCTCGTTGAAAATTTCATCCGGTCGCTGCAACAAGAGCAAATCCTGAGCGTGAAGATCGCTTGGGGAACGGTCCGCGCGTGCGATTGTTCCCGACGTAAGTGTCCAGCCGGACTCGCTGGATCACATTCTCGGCCCGCTCGGCGCCTTTTTCAGCGGCTCTCGCAGGATCGTCGTCGGACGCACCGGTGATGAGACCCCGATCCAGCACGCCGAGCAGCCGCTTTGGCGACGGCCGGACTTACCGCTTTGGTATTCATGCTGCCGGATCCCCTGCCCTGTCATATCAACTCCCCACCTTGGCAAAAGCCCCAACTGACCAAACGGTCAGTCCACCTCGATTACCTTGCGCGTCGGCTTTCGTTGGCGGGGCGGCTGCTTTGCGGCTACGGGCGCCGGCGGGGTCTGCGCTATCGATGCCTCCAACAACTGTCGCTGTTCTCTAAGCCGCGCCGTCTTGGCTTCCCTGGCATGCCGCTCCGCTTCCAACAGCAACTTGGCTTCTCGATCCGCCCTCTCGATCTTTTCCCTGTCGATGCGTCGTGTTTTCAAGGTCGCCTCCTTTGGTCAGACGGCGAACAAAGTGCGGACCTGAAAAAATGTTCCCAACAAACTAAGGCCTGATCTGCCTCAAATGATATTGACGAGCAACGTGCAAGTTGCGCGCATCTGCGGCTCTGTGACGTCCAAAGGAACTGCTTGCCGTTCGCGGCGTTACGCCACCAAGCTGGCCGGAAGACTACCATGGACGACAAACCACGAACGACGATCAGAAAACCGGCCCGGATTGATCGAGGGCATTGCTTTTGCGGAGCCATCACAGCTGAATTCAGTGGCGATCCCTTTTGGATTTGTTTCGACCACGACGATGACTGCCGACGAGCGATCGGCAGCCCACTGACGATCTGGATTGGCTATCGTCCAGATCAGGTCCATTGGCTCGGCCCAAAACCAAAAACATTCTCGAAAACCAGGGGCGTCGTGCGCTCCTTCTGTTCGGAATGTGGCACCTCGATTGGGTACACCGATGAAGGCTTGCCAAACGAGTTCTACATCTCGATCGGATTCATGGACGCGCCCGAGAAGTTCCATCCCCAAGCTCAAGCCTGTTGGGAAATGCGGCTGCCGTTTATCAGGATGGATGACGGTTTGCCTCGCGTCGAGGGCTACACCCGGGCGCGCGACCCCACCCAGGGCAATCCCAGAGACCGGTGAGGCAGGAGGCTGGATCCGGGCGTCAGCGCCAGGGCTGGCGGATCCTGAACGGCGGCCGAACCATTGGAATGAGAGAAATGTCCAAACGGACAAATGCCCGAAACCAATTTCACCGGGGTGGGTTGAAGATGGACATGCGGGACTTGTTTTCACAGTCTGACGACAAAGAAGCGGATGTTTGAAGGATTCAAGCTAGAGACCGTGGATCTGCCCGAGTCCTCACTGAGAGTCAGGTATGGAGGTTCAGGCCCGCCGCTTCTTTTGCTGCATGGCCATCCTCGGACGCACGTTACCTGGCACCGGGTAGCCCCACTTCTCGCCGCCGACCACACAGTTGTCTGCCCCGATCTGAGGGGCTTTGGCCGGTCCTCGGTACCGGCGGACGCCGTAGACCATGCTGGATCCTCCAAGCGTGCCAAGGCCAGGGACTGCATCGCTCTCATGCGACATCTCGGCTTTGGCCGGTTTGCGATCGCAGGCCATGACCGCGGCAGCTACACAGCGTTCCGAGCAGCGATGGATCACCCGTCAGCGATCAGCCATCTGATCGTCATGGATAGCGTCCCTATCCTGGAAGCCCTCGAACGCTGCGACGCCCGCTTTGCGAAGCTCTGGTGGCACTGGTTCTTTTTTGCACAGCCGGACAAGCCCGAACGCGCAATCATGGCCGATCCTGACGCGTGGTATGGCGGCTCAGCCGAGTCCATGGGGGCTGAGGCCTATGTCGACTACAAGGACGCAATCCACGATCCGAATGTTGTTCACGGCATGCTTGAAGACTATCGGGCAGGTCTGGCCATCGATCAATTGCACGATATCGATGACAGGAAAGCTGGTCGCCGGGTCGCGTGCCCGACCTTGGCGCTCTGGTCCGCCCGCGATGACCTTGAGGCACTCTACGGCAACGTGCTCGATGTTTGGCGACCCTGGACCACCGAACTGAAGGGCCAACCGATCGAAAGCGGACATCATATGGCCGAAGAAGCAGCCGAGGCGGTAGCCGCAGCTGTCATGGCGTTCTTGCGCGAACCGACGTCGTCATGCGGCGAGCTTTGCTGAACCAATCCGTTTGATGGCACTGCTGATCGACCGTTCGCCATCATCGTAGTCAGCCCAGGCGATGGTCTTTTTGAGGTGGCCCGGAACCGTGCGAACGGTGTATTTTTTCGGATCGAGATCCGCCTTCACCTGACTCCAGGTCAGCGGCATGGATACAGTCGCGCCTTCCCTGGCGCGAGGGGAGAGAGGGGCGACGGCTGTCGCCATGCGATCATTCCTGAGATAGTCGAGAAAAATCCGGGATGTCCGCAGCTTCTTGGCCATGTTGACGAGGTAGAGATCGGGGCTGTCTGCCGCCATCTGCATGCAGACGGCCTTTGCGAAGGCCTTGGCCTCGGCCCATATCGTCTTGCTGCGTTGGGCCGTCAATGGCGTCACGACATGCAAGCCTTTGCCGCCCGTGGTTTTGCAGAAGCTCGCCAAGCCCAGATCTTCGAGACGATCGCGCATTTCCTTGGCTGCCGCGACCACCTTCGCAAAAGGGACTTCCGGACCGGGGTCAAGGTCGAAGACAAGTCGGCCAGGTATTTCGGGATGACCCGGCTGGCAATTCCAGGGGTGAAGCTCAAGGCCGCCTATCTGGGCGATCGCGGCCAGACCCTCGACGCGGTCGATTTGCAGATACGGTTTGTGATCGCCGAAGACTTTTACCAGTTCCAGCAGATTGGATGTGCCTGGCATTGCGTGGCGCTGGAAAAACTGCTCGCCGGCGTAGCCATCCGGCGCGCGCACGAGTGAACAGGGACGACCTTTGATATGTCTGATCATCCAGGGGCCAACGGTCTCGAAATATTCTGCAAGATCGAGCTTGTCGACGGGCTGACCGTCGCCGGCATTCGGCCAAAGCGGCTTGTCCGGCTTGGAAATGATGACGCCCATGACAACCGGGCTTTTTCCTGTCTTGCCAGTCACCTTGGCAGGGTCGGCAATCGGCGTCTCTTGAGGATCAGCTGGACGCTCGGCCTCGACGTCTTTTGCGGGCTTGTCTTCACGCAGGCCTTTGAAGGCGGCCTGCCGGATATTGCCACCCCCGGTCCAGCCGGCGAACTCGATTTCCGCGACCAATTCCGGCTTCGTCCAGAAGACGGTTGAATTCCTTTTCGGTGCGCCATCGCCGGTAAACGGCGACGTCGCGGCTTTCATCTCCTGCAGCCTGGGCATCAGCTGCTTGACCTTTGCCTCGCTGAATCCGGTCCCCACACGGCCGATATAGGCGAAATGTTCACCGCGATTGACGCCGACGAGCAATGACCGGAATTTGCCGTTGGTCGTCGACCAGCCGCCGATGACCACCTCATGCCCGGCGCGGCATTTCGATTTGGCCCAGGTGTCGGTCCTCCCCGAAACATAGGTTGCATCGGCCCTCTTGGAGACAATCCCCTCAAGCGAAAGGCGACAGGCAGAACGCAGCACCGCGTCGCCGCCATTGCTGAAGTGCTCGACATAGCGGATGAGATTTTGCGCGCCGCGATCGACTTCGCCGAGCATCTCGCTCAGACGTTCCTTCCGTTGTGAGAGAGGCATCTTTCGCAGATCGACGCCATTTGCGAAGAGCAGGTCAAAAGCAAAGTAGATCAGGTCTTTCGTCCGGCGCTCCGACAGCGCCGCCTGCAGTGCGGCAAAATCGGGCGCGCCGTTCTCGCCAAGCGCTACGATCTCGCCGTCGATGATGACGTTGGGGAGGCTGGCGGCCTCCTTTGCGATGGCGCCAAATTTCTCCGTCCAGTCAAGACCCTTGCGGGTCTTAAGGGCGATGTCCTTGTCTTCCACGCGCAACTGGACGCGATAACCGTCAAACTTGATTTCGTGAACCCAGTTCGTCCCGGCCGGCGGCCGGGAAAGCGTTGCGCAAAGCTGTGGTGGGATGAAGTCGGGCATCTTCGCCGCTGAGGCACCAGCGGCTCGCTTCGGCCGCGGAGCAGGCTTTGCCGACTTGGCGGCGCGCTTGTCGGCATGGCCGCGCTTGCTGTCCCAAACGGCATCCGCATCGGCCGACGATGAACCTTTGATCATGAACGGCTTCGGACCTGCCCCCTTTCCCGCTGCAATCCTTTCCATGCTCCGACCGGAGGCGACGGATCGGTTTTGAGCCAGCACCGCATCGCCATTGCCCTCTGTCGCGTATTTGTCGCGGTGTTTGATCAGCAGCCAGTTGGTCCGCTTCCCGCCATTGCGGTCATGCTTCATGCGCACGAGGACGAAGCTTCCATGCAGGCGCTTGCCCTGCAGCGTGAATTTCAGGTCGCCTTTTTCCAACGCCTTTTCGGGAGACATGGCGCCTTCCGGTTCCCAATATCCGCGATCCCACAACTGCACCGTGCCGCCACCATATTGTCCTTTGGGAATTGTGCCTTCGAAGTCGCCGTACTCCAGCGGGTGGTCCTCAACCTCCACGGCAAGTCGTTTGTCGTGAGGATCCAGTGATGGACCTTTGGTCACAGCCCATGATTTGAAGACCCCGCCAAGCTCGAGGCGAAGATCATAGTGCAGCCGCGTGGCCGCGTGTTTTTGGATGACAAACCGAAGTCGATTCGAACCCGCAATCGAGCTTTCGCCGCTGGGCTCTTTCGTCTTCGCGAAATCCCTTTTGGCCCGGTAGGTTGAAAGCTCGCCCGTTTTCATGGAAGTGCCCCGACTAATGACGCAACGCCGGGACTCAACGCAGTGGGTGAGATTTGGTTCGGTTCATAGCCGAGACGACGCCGATGCTGCTTTCCGCTTCATAGTGGCATCGGCGTCAAATGAGGCCTTCACGGAGACTACAGGTGTCGTCACCGCTGACGTTAAGGTTCCTTGGTTTGCCCAACCATTTTTGCAAGCTCTGAAAATGGTGGGATGTCCAGTTCGCCTTGCGCGTTGTTTGCGATCTGCAGAAGCCGGATCGGGAAGCAGATCGCGTCACGGTTGGCCGGTGACATGTCTTCGTAGGTCCGCTCGTCACCTGTCATGGACGCCTCTGCCTTTCGCAGGGCGGTATCGATCTCGTCAATTGACAGCAGACCTTTGTGAACGAGCAGGTTGTTGATTGACGCGACCGCCATCATCAACCCTTCAAGCTGAAGATTGGCAACGTTCATGGCTTGACCGTGTTTCCGCCGCCCGGCCTCGCCGGGGCGTTCTGGCCATCGGATTGGTGCGTCTTGTCATCCACCTCATTGACTGGCCGCGTCAGACCGACCCCACTCTTGGGTTTCTTGTTGCCGGCCGCATCCTGAGAGAACGCATCCGAAGGATCAGGACCTGTTCTAGCCGGGTACTTCGTTGCGCCGGTCTCGCGACGGTTTTCATTATCAGGCATTTTTGATCACTCCAATCGGATGACCGATAACCACTACGAGCCCGGCGAGTTCCGGCGCCGCATGGAACATTTCTGGCCGTTCGTGCAGAGACAAGCGGGCGTGTCTCGGCATCGCGCCTCGCGCACTGGCGGCAGGTCTCGCTTTCGTTGCCGACAGCACTAGGTTGCTCGTTGAGGCAAAAGGAATTCCCCATGCGGGTGGCACGCGAAGCCTGGGTTCTTGGCAAGGAGAGCATCCTCGGATTCATCAACGACAATGCCCTCAGCCACGGTGCGGCGATGGCGTTCTATGCCGTTACGTCCCTGGCCCCGATCTTGTTGATCGTTGTTGCGATTGCTGGACTTGTCTTTGGGCATGAAGCAGCTCAACTCGCTCTGTCGGCCGAAATCGCAGGCGTGATGGGATCGCAAACCGGCGACCTTCTGCGCAGCACCATCGAAAGCGCTTCTCACAGAACCGCCGGCACTGTTGCCACCTTGGTGGGCATCGTCACCCTCTTCGTGACAGCCTCCGGGGTGTTTGGCGAAATGCAGCTTTCGCTCAACACAATCTGGAAGATTGACCCACCACCCATGTCTGTGTCGCGATTGGTGCGGGCGCGGGCGGCCAGCCTGGGTCTGGTTGCAGCGTTGGGATTTCTACTGCTTGTGTCGTTGGCGGCGAGTGCCGCCATTTCCGCGCTTGGCGCTGTCATCAACGCCCATCTGCCGTTCGGCACGATCATTCTCGCGTCGATAAACGGCATTGTATCATTCGTGCTGATTTCCGCTCTGTTTGCCGCGATCTTCAAGATCCTGCCGGACCGGTCGCTCGCTTGGCGCGATGTCGCAATTGGCGCGGCAGTGACCGCTTTGCTCTTCACCATCGGCAAGTCGCTGATTGGCTGGTATATCGGAACCAGCGCGATTGCATCCTCCTATGGCGCGGCGGGTGCACTGCTGGTCGTGCTGCTTTGGGTTTACTATTCGTCTGAGATATTCCTGCTCGGCGCCGAGTTCACGCGGGCCTATTCCGTCCGTCTCGGCAGTCGGTCCGACCTTCAACCGATAGTGGAGGCAGAGAGCCCGTCGCGACAGACATCGAACCTTGGACCAACCATCCAACGCGAGGTGCAGGCCTGGATTGTGATCACGGGTTTGCTGACCTTCGTGGCGACACGGGTCTGGCCATCGCGGCGATCTTAGCTGCGTCCCACCAATTCTGTTTCTTTGGAACGCAACCCGGACACCGGAATTGCATAGGAACAGGAGGTTGCCCATGCCAAATTCCGCTTTGAGACGACAGTATCCGGCCAGACTACCGCTCTCGAGGAAGAGCTAGCGAGTGCGGAGATGGCCAGTCCGAGAGCAATAGAGATGGCGCGCGTAGCGGTGGCGGCGGATCCTGGGTCAGGAACCAAGCAATCGGGATCGACTATCAAGGTCTACGATGAAGCCGGATACCTGGTCGCCACAGTCAATTTTTCCGACGTGTTGCCGAGTGATCCGGACGCCGGACAGCATGGGATTGGCGACGCGGTTGTCGAAGAACCGGGTGTGATGCGGTCTGGCTGACCCGTGGTAGATCAGGGTTTCACGTTTCGCTCACGCGATCCCCGGCAGGGCAATTCGCTGAGATCGCGAGGTCCTCGGCCATCATCAGATGCTAGAGCTGAGATTCGATCGGGAGGTGACGGACGAAGACCGCCAGGATACGGCGAAAAAATCCGGCTTCTGGTTCATGCGTATAGTCCTGAATCTTGCCTTCGCCGCATCCATGCCAATGCAGAACATTGTGCTTCAGTTCGAGCCGATAGCTTGTTTCCGGAGATATTTCCGATTGGAATCGATGCCGCAGCTCGGCGACCAATTTCGGATCCTCAAACAGCACGCCCATTTCCGAGTTCAAGGACACTGACCGTGGATCGAAATTGAAGGAACCGACGAAGCCGATATTGTCGTCGACGGTGAAAGCTTTCGTATGCAGACTGGCGCCCTTCGAGCCAAACACCGAGATTGCGGAGCGCCGGTTGAACGGCTGAAGCTCGAAAATATTGACGCCATTCCTCAGCAGCCGCTTGCGATAATTTGCGTAAGCGCCATGGACTGCGGCGACGTCCGTGGCGGCCAGGGAATTGGTCAGAACCGAAACGTCAACACCGGCGCCGACAAGGTCCAGCAAGATCGCTGTGCCCCTTTTGCCGGGGATGAAATAGGGCGACACAATTTCCAGACACCCGCGCGTGGATTGGATGATCGGACGCAGCTCTTTCATAAGCCAGCTGCGACGTCTCCAACCACGAACCTTCTCCGGCGGATCGGAAATGACCCGCACGCCATCCACCCAATGAACGTCGTTGCTGGCCGCAATAAACTCCGTGATCGAGCCCCGGTTGCCGATGCCGTTCAAGAATTTGGGATCGGGGCCGGTATCGCTTCCTTCAAGCCATTTGGCATGCTCATGCTCAGCCACTGATCCCAAGGTTTTGATTGGCTTGGCTTCATTGCAAGCCCAGAAGGCATCGAATATCGCCGCGGTTTGCCGTACCGCAGGCCCCAGGAGCAGCAGATCGAGGTCCCGGAAATTGGTTTCTGCCGCATCGAAATAGGCATCGCCAACATTCCGACCGCCGACAATGGCAAATTTGTCGTCAACGATCCAAGCCTTGTTGTGCATCCGTCGCGTCAATGCAAAGAGCCGCAACAGCACTTCCACACCACGCATGATCCGGCCGCGCCTGATACCGCTCGGATTGAACAACTTCAATTCGATGTTTGGATGGTTGTTCAGCGCCAGATATGCCGCATCATTTTTACGCGGATTGACGTCGTCAAGGAGCATGCGCACCCGAACACCGCGCTCAGCAGCTCGAAAAACCTCGCGAAGCAGCAAGCGGCCGGTGTGGTCATCATGCCAAAGGTAATACATCAGGTCGAGGCTGCGCTCAGCGCTCCTTGCCGCCAGCACGCGCACAGCGAAAGCGTCATAATTGTCCGAGACAAGCAGCAAGCCGCTCTTGCCGGTTTTGATGTTGTCGTCTGCGGTTCGCGAAAGTGATACGTCCATAAAAATTGCCACCTTTGGACGGTGCTCGCTGCCATCCCGCTCAAATCATAGCTAGAACCATTCTGAGGTATTCTGGTTGCATACGCATTGTCCAATCACCCAATTGCTGGATGCAAGCAGGGCCAGCAATCAAGCGGCTGCAGAGCGGTCAGGAGGCTTGAGAGGCGTTGCCCCGACTGCTCTGCTGCCGCCGCGGAACTTGCGTCTCCTGCAGTCGGACCGCACGACCGTTGGCGGGAGCCCGATGGCGTGCGCCCCGCCGCGGCTCTTCGACGAGAATGACGTGGTCGTTGTTCTCAGTGAAGCGCAGGACCCTTTAAATTTAGATATCTCCATTATCCCGGAACCGGGTTCGGGTTTCCGAGTTAAGAAAATGCTCGCGACGGGCAATTTTCAACAGAGGAGACGGCACAATGCCCACTGCCAAGAAAGCCAATGGCAACAACAAGGACCTGGAGGACCTTTTCCTCGATGGCCTCAAAGACATCTACTATGCCGAGAAGAAAATTCTGAAAGCCTTGCCGAAGATGGCCAAAGGCGCATCCGAAGAGCAAGTTTCGGCAGCATTCGAGAAGCACCTAGCTGAAACCGAGGGGCAGGTCGAACGTCTGGAGGAGGTCTTCGAGATTCTCGGCGCGGCCGCGCGCGGCAAAACCTGCCCGGCGATCGACGGCATCCTGGAGGAAGGATCTGAAATCCTTCAGGAGTACAAGGGTTCGACTTCGCTCGATGCAGGGCTCGTCGGTGCCGCGCAAGCCGTGGAGCACTATGAGATTGCCAGGTATGGAACCCTGATTGCCTGGGCTACGACGCTCGGCAAGGATGACGTGGTTGCGCTCCTCAATGCGACACTTGAGGAGGAGAAGGCCACCGACGAGGCGCTGACTGCCCTCGGTGAAGCCGGCGTCAACGAACGAGCGGCAGAACGGAAAGCGGCTTGATTGATCGCCTACCCAACCGCCTCGGCGACCTATGTGCCGAGGCGGTCCCGGGAGATGAAGGACATGATCACGCATATCTACAAAGGACTGGAATGTTTCCTGCTTGAGTGTTCGGCCGCGCTGGTCAGGCGCCGCGCCCTTGGTGGTTCGCGCAGCGATCCTCGGCAGTTGCGAGAACAGCGCAGAGATGAGTTCAGGGCCCGCAAAGGCGCCGAATGAGCGCCAAGATGGAGAGTCGGATGGGCTTCTTTGGAAAATATTTCTCAGGACTGTTGAGCAAGAAATCGACTGACGGCAAGGGGAGCGGCGATATGCGTAAAGCTACCGGCGCGGGTCCGGCGATTGCCGCGCATTCCAAAGATGCAAAGACATCCGCTGCTTCCGGTCAAAGCACCAATGCTTCGAGCAAAAATGCAGATGGACGATGACAAAAGGCAAGATTTGGCTACCGACCCTATGTCGCATCGAAGCGGCGCAAAGACGTTAAATCGTCGAGATGACCCGCATCGCAACCTTCAACGTCAATGGCGTCAACGGCCGACTGCCAGTGCTTCTCAAGTGGCTTAGCGAAACCGGCTATGACATCGTCTGCCTTCAAGAACTGAAGACCTCTGACGAAAAATATCCCGTCGATGCGATTAGAAACGCCGGCTATGGCGCAATCTGGCACGGACAGAAGTCCTACAATGGCGTGGCAATCCTCGCTCGCGGGATTGAGCCGCTGGAACGTCGTCGAGGTCTGCCGGGCGATCCCGACGATTCGCACAGCCGCTACATCGAGGCAGATGTGAATGGGCTTGTTGTCGGCTGCCTGTATTTGCCCAATGGCAATCCAGCGCCGGGGCCGAAGTTCGACTACAAACTTCGCTGGTTCCAACGTTTGATCACCTATGGCCAGGTGCTGCTCGGCGATAGCTCACCGACCATCCTGTGCGGCGACTATAACGTCGTTCCAGGCTCGATCGACGCGGCGGTGCCGGGGCGCTGGGTTGGCGATGCCGTTTACTTCCCCGAGAGCCGGAGCGCGTACGCCGAAATGCTTGCTCAGGGCTGGATCGATGCCGTCCGTCGCATTCATCCAGAAAAGGGAATTTACACCTATTGGAACTTCTCCTACCGCGGCGGGTACGATCGGAGTTCCGGGCTCCGGATGGACCATCTCTTGCTGAGTTCATCCCTATTGGATCGCCTGAAGAATGCCGGAGTAGATGCCGAAACGCGTGCATGGGACAAGCCGAGCGATCATGCGCCAGCCTGGATAGAACTTGATTGAGCTTCCTCGGCAAGGAGCCTGAAGACCTGGTGGCGCTCCTTCGTGATTAGATTTGGCCGCATGTCTATCGCCAACAATGAGGACTGCCGGCGCCAAGCGATTCAAAGGACGCAATGATGACAAACACTCAAAAGGAAGCTGAACTGATTGCGCGCCTTGCACGCCAGCATGGCGTCACTGATGGCGCTGTCATGGCTGTCCTTGAGGCGTTGCGGCGTGGTGGTGGAACCATGGCCCAGTTCAGCCACGTCGACTTCGGAGGAATGTCACAATGGTCCTCCGGCATGACGATGGTCGGCGACATGTTCGATGACAGCCTCAAGGCGAAGCTCAACACTATCGCGGCGGAGCTCTCGGCCTACCTGCGCGATCATCCCGCCAAGCCACAACGCGACGACACGAGCTATCGTTCTGCAGCTATGGCCCACGCCGGCTCATGGTGGCCTGAGGAGTTTGGGAGCCCATCTGCCGCTGGTTCTCAAAACAATATGCGCTACGCAGCGTTTCCTGAGCAAAGCCGCCTGGTCATCGACGATCATGGAAAGATGGAGATTTATGACACAGGCGACCATCGCATATCCGGTGTTTCGCAGAGCCAGAGCACGGACTCCACCCTGACCTTTGTCAGCCAGCACGGCGTGGTCCGCGTATCTGATCTCAAGCGCGTATCTGCGACGTAGGTCAGGGCCGCTTCAATGCAGACAGTCACGCTCATCGGCTATCTCGCGACCGTCTGCTCGATGAGCAGTTTCACCCCGCAAGCCTGGAAAATCATCAGGACACGAGAGACAAGCGGCATCTCCGCACCGATGTATGCCATCACTGTGTTGGGCTTCGCCTTGTGGCTGGCCTTCGGCATCATGAAGGCAGAGTGGCCGATCATAATCACGAATGGCGTCTGTCTCCTGCTGTCAGCCTTCATTCTCACAATGACAGTCCTGCCGCAGGCTGAGAAAGACGCAGTTGCCAAGGCTTTCGACCCCGACGACTAAAGCGCGTCGCGTTTGAACGGACTCAGAAAACGCGCGCTTTGGGTCTTTGTTTTATGCATCTCGTCGTCTCAAAACCGGAGCCACTTTTGAGCGACATGCATTAGCGCTTCCAACTTTTCAGAAGCGGACCTTGGCTACCATATGCAGGATCCTTGCGCGGACGCCCCACCTTGGGGATGGTTGCGAGCGCATCGCTATGCTGATCCTTGCTCCTACATTCGTCATAAGTCCCAAACGGAGGATACGCGCCGACAACCAAAAAATCATCGGATGCCGAGAGGCATTGGTGCCCGGTGCCTGCCGGGAGGACCGCGACGTCGCCAGCCTTCAGCGACAGCGTTCGTCCTTTCTTGCCCCCAAACCGGACTTCAGCATTTCCGCGGGCAATGCCCAGAACCTCGTGTATTTGCGAATGATAGTGAACGTAATCATAGATGCCGTTTCGCCAGCTATCGCCCCATCCGTTTGCATCGAAAAGCACCTCCATGACGGCTGCGGGATCAAGTCCTTCGGGCAATTCGACGGCGCCTCGATAAACGACGAGCGGCCATGCTGGATTATTGGGTACAAGTCCATCATCCTTGAACCAGAACTCATTCGACTTTCGCTGCCTCACAAATCCGGCGACAGCTTGCTTGCGCGGTCTTGCGAAACCGGTGACGTTCTCGATCACTTTCTTGCTGGTTTCCAAAATGCTCATCGACGCTGCCTCTAAAGCAGAGGTTAGTTTAGCCGCTCGCTCAGAGCTCGACCTTTGCGTTGTCGCCCACATTCGGCTTGGCGCCGGTAACGGCCGCAAACACCATCGTTGCGGTAGCCATCATTAGCCCCGGGCTGTCCCACAATTCGCCTTCCTCGGGTTTCACCGTTATCAGACGAATCTCGGGATCATCGGCATTATCCCACCAGGCTGAGTCAGTTTTCTCCCAGAGCTCGGCGATCTTTTCCCTGTCATTTGTCACTGTGGCCGGGCCTGACATCGTGACGTATTTGTAGTGGCTGTTGTCACTCCAGGCCAATGTGACCTTTGGATAGGTCGACAGCTGCTTGCTCTTGGCGCTGTCGTCATTGACGAGGAAGTATATGGCGTTTTCCTCACGGACCACACGCGCAGATAGCGGACGGGCTCGATTGTACTCGCCGTCCCAGGTCACGAACATGCAGACGTCAATGTTTTCGGCGAGTTCCCAGATGCGGTCTGTTGCCTCGGCGGGCGTGAGGTCCGTCTGCTGCTCTCGGCGGTTAGCCATAAGATGTCCTCCTGCGGGTGAATATCCTTGCTGACAACTCACGTCCCGCCACGACGTTCCAACTCACTGGTTCCTTCGACCTGCTAAGCGGCGGTGGAACTTTCGAAATTGCCGGAAGTTTGGATGGCAAACGCGAGGCCATGATGGCGGACAAGACGCTTCGAACATCAAAACGGACACCCGAGCAGGACGCAAAGGGTCAGTCGGAAAAGGACCACAAGGGCGGCGGAAGCGATGGCGTCGCCAGCGCCGATCCGCGGGTGATCTCCGGCAAAAAAGACGGCGACGCGACATTCCCTGTCAAGGGACCGAAGAAATAGCTATGAGCTCATTGGCAGGGCATCTGGCGGTGTCATCAATGCCACGGAGAAAATTGACGAACGGCTCAAGTCATTTCGCTAAAAGCGACAGAGTTAGGGCCGGCCTTCCCGACTTGCCGCCCGCCAAGTGCGATCGCGGCAATCGTCAATCCGCATCGGCCATGTCGTGTCTCCTACTGCGTCGGATGACACTTTACTTGCCGTCACCGACGCGGATCACCTTCAACCCTCAGGAGTTTCATGGCCGCATGACGCGCATCGGCCTCAAGGCGCTAATGGCAGCCTGGAAATCACGCGACCTTTGAAAAGAGAGCGACGTCGCATCTGGCTAAACCATAGCGCCATCGGTGATCGGTTGTGGCAACCCGGCTCTGGTAGAACAGTGAAAGCTGACTGCCATCGATCATCACCGTCGAGTGGCCGTTCTCGCCCGGTTGACCTGGCTCCAACACCGGGCCGATCGAAACGTAAGGCCCGCTGACCTCGTCGGCGATGGCAAAAAACACCCGTTGCCGGTTTCCCCGAAGGCCATTCGGAAGAAAGCAGGTGGCGTTGAGAAGCACCCGGCCGTCCGGCAGCTCGATCAGTTGCGCGCCCTCAATGCCCCATTCGTAGTCGGGATCATCTCTGGTGTTATGGTGGGGAACATCGTTGTGGTCGAGGATTTTGCCGATCCGCTTCCACGGACCGAACCACGAGTCGGACTGGCTACGTGCCAGATAGATGTCGGGCTGAGGCACCCTCGTGAATTTTGGCATAGCCGAATAAACCAGGTAGCGCCCACCTCCAATGACTGCTGGATGCGGATCGTAAATGCCGTCCTCTTCCGTGTCCGGGATGGCCAGAATGGCCGGACTGAGGACTACCCAATGGAACCCGTCGTTGGAAACCGCATGCTCGCAACGGCCACCCGACTTCATGAATTCCGTCTGGATGAACATGTGGAAGACGCCGCACTCGTGGGTCACACCGGGAGCCGCAACACCAGTACCGTTGATTGGAAGTTCGATCGGCTCATGCTCGGCCCACGGCCCATAAAGATCGGGCGCCGTGGCATGCAAGATTCTCCACGTCTCGGTGGTGACCGTGCCGCTTGACCCGAAGACGTGCCAGACACGGCCATCGAAGACAGGACACGGGTCCTTGAGATCATCCACGCTTTGCGGATGAAACAGTGGAAAAACGTTGGTTTCAAAGTTGATGTTCATGTCAGCCCCGGAATTCGCCTCGGCAGTCGGAGACGCGCAGAGATACAGGCGAATCATTGATGTTAGGCACATTCTATAGCCAACGAGTTCAACGCAAATACGGCAATGCCGCTGTCCACCAGCATTCCTCGTTCAACCACGCTTTCAATGGCGGCCGGGTTCCGACAGCCGCCCTCGCCTCCGCACCCAGATCCCGCTTCGTGCGTGGACCAAGCGGGCGACCGGGCCTTCTTCATTTCAGTTGGAACAACTCACCTGATCGAAAGTTAGGAGCTGGAACTAAGTAGTTCTCTCCATTCGCGATTAACAAATGTTAATCGTAACATAAATAGTGTCACAGAGGGAGTATGTCAATGGAAGCGGCCTTTGGTGGGGTAACCGGCAGTCAATATGTTCGTCGCGAAAATATACTGGTTTGCTTCTCCCACTTACGATGGAATTTTGTTCACCAGCGTCCGCAGCATCTCCTCACCCTTGCATCCGCTCAGCAGCGAGTGGTCTATTTTGAAGAACCCGTTTTCGAAGAATTGCCGCAGCCGCTGATGCGGACGAGCGTGGCATCGGAAAACATTCTGATTGTCACACCAGTGCTGCCGCTTGGCACGTCGGCCGCGAAAGCAGATGCCGTCCAGCGGAGATTTGTGCAGCAGACCATCGCTTCTATGCCGCATAGCCGGCTGATCGCCTGGTACTACACCCCAATGGCTCTTCGCTTTACGGAATTCCTCGACCCAGACATATGCGTCTATGACTGCATGGACGAACTCTCTGCGTTCAGGAATGCGCCCCCCGAGCTGGGCCAGATGGAAAAGGCGCTTCTTCGCCGCGCGGATCTCGTTTTCACCGGTGGTCTGAGCTTGTTCGAGACCAAGCGTCACCTCCATCCCGCCATCTTTCCATTTCCGAGCAGCATCGATGTGAGGCACTTTCACACCGCAAGACAGCCAGGAAGGGACCCAGCCGACCAGGCGGGCATTCCTTCCCCGAGGGTTGGATATTTCGGCGTCATCGACGAGCGGCTGGACGTCGGTCTCGTGGCGCTAGCGGCAAAGACAATGCCGGACGTGCATTTCGTCATGCTCGGTCCGGTCGTCAAGATCGACCCTGCAAGCCTGCCGCAAGCCGAAAACCTTCATTGGCTTGGGCCGAAAGCCTACTGCGATCTGCCCGACTATTTGCGCCATTGGGACGCCGGATGGATGCCGTTTGCCCTCAACGAGGCGACGCGTTTCATCAGCCCGACCAAGACGCCGGAATTCCTCGCCGCGGGTCTGCCGGTGATCTCGACGGCAATCGTCGACGTGGTGCGCAGTTACGGTGCTGCCGGGCTGGTGGAAATCGCCGACTGTGACGATCTGGAAATCAAGCTGCGCTCCGTCCTTTCGCGACCGCGTCAGATGCTCCTGCAGCAAGTCGATGCCTATCTTGCGGACATGTCCTGGGAACGGACATGGAATGCCATGGCAGCTCACATCGAGCGCGCCTATCAACGCAAGAAGGTCGTGCCCCTTCGCAGGAGTGCATAGCCATGTTCGATTGGCTGATCGTCGGCGCGGGTTTCGCCGGCAGCGTGCTTGCCGAAAGGATAGCGTCGCAGCGTCAAGAAAGCGTTTTGCTGATCGATCGCCGCAGCCATGTGGGAGGCAACGCCTACGACTGCTACAATGAAGCCGGCATCCTCATCCATCGCTACGGCCCGCACATCTTCCACACCAACAGCCAAACGATCGTGGACCACCTTTCGCAGTTCACGCAATGGCGGCCGTACGAGCACAGGGTGTTGGCGGCCGTGGACGGGCAACTGGTTCCCATCCCGATCAATCTCGACACCATCAACCGGCTTTACGGGCTGGACCTGACCTCGGCACAGCTGGAGGATTTCTTCGCGTCGCGACGCGAAACGGTGGAGGATGTCCGAACGGCTGAGGACGTCGTCGTCAGCACCGTGGGGCGCGAGCTCTATGAAAAATTCTTCCGCGGCTACACTAGAAAGCAATGGGGCGTCGATCCCAGTCAGCTGAGCAAATCCGTCACGGCACGAGTGCCGACCAGGACCAACCGTGACGACCGCTATTTCAGCGACAGCTTCCAGAAAATGCCGGCCGGCGGGTACACGCGGATGTTCGAACGCATGCTCGATCATCCAAACATCAAGATCATGCTGCAGACCGACTTCCGTGAAATTCGTGAGAAGATACCGTTCAGGCGCATGGTTTATACCGGCCCGATCGATGAATATTTCGGCTGGCAGCTCGGGCACCTTCCGTACCGTTCGCTTCGTTTCGAGCACGTTACACTGGATTGCGAGCAATTTCAGCCGGTTGCCGTGGTCAATTATCCCCAGACGGAGGATTACACGCGCATTACCGAGTACAAACATCTGACCGGCCAGCAGAGTTCGCGGACCAGCCTGACCTACGAATACCCCACGGACATCGGGGACCCGTACTATCCCGTGCCCCGGCCCGAAAACGAAGTGCTCTATAAGCGCTATGAAGCGCTCGCGGCAAGCTGCTCAGACGTGTGGTTTGTCGGTCGGCTTGCAACTTACCGCTATTACAACATGGACCAGGTAGTCGGACAGGCTCTGGCCACTTTCGCGCGCATCCAAAAAAGCCTCCCGGCCTGGGCACGCACGGAGGAGCCGTTGTTGGCCGAGCCGAGAAGATAGTTTCTTCCAAGACGGAAGATCGGGCGGGTATCAGAAGGAGAAACTCGATGGATACAAACTTCAACTCGGAAAGCCGTGAGATATTTATCGTCGGCTTGCGCAACGCGCACGCCATGGAAAATCAAGCGCTGTCGATCATGAAGCCTCAGGTCGAGCGTATAGAGAACTATCCGGAGGTGGCCGATCGCTTGCGCCGGCACATTCAGGAAACCGAAGGCCAGATCACGAGACTCGAGTCCGTCCTGGAGGGCCTTGGCGAGGAGCACTCCACCCTCAAGGACACTGCCTTGTCTATGGTTGGCAGCGTGGCCGCCATTGGACATTCGATGGCTGGCGACGAGATCATCAAGAACAGCCTGGCGAATTTCGCATTCGAGAACTACGAGATTGCTGCCTACAATTCGCTGCTGGTACTGGCCGACGCCGGGGGCTTCCAGGATGCTGAAAGGGCCCTCAAGCAGAACCTGAACGAAGAGGAAGCCATGGCCAATTGGCTCAAGGAAAATCTGAGCGACGTTACCATGCGGTATGCCAGGTTGCGCGAGGCTGGGGCGACTGCAAAAAGCTGATGCACCGCACCGGCGCGGGCGGCGTTTCAAAAACAGACGCTCGCCCGCCCCTCCCTCGTTGAGGCCTCTTCAAGGCGTCGTGTTCGCCACGAGAAGAGCTTGCTGACGGGCCAGTTCATCTGCTGTGGGTTTGCGCAGGTGTCGCCTGCCATCAGCCTGGATGACGGAAAACAAACCAACCTCGGCATGTCGCGAATTGTCCCAGCCCGGGTAGGCCGTTATCGGGTACAGGCAAATACCCTCGACCGGCGCTCCGAGACTGATTGCGGAACGCACCTCGTCGCAGACATAGTGGAGCCAAGCCGGCCCGCCGGATCCCTCGGAACCGGTCTCCGCAATGAACATCGGCTTGCCGTAGCGATGAGCAACTTCTAGCAACATTTCCGACAGGGCGCGGTACTCGTGGTGTCCCATCGGAATCGTCGGCCCGTTTACGTACCATTGATTGTGCGGGTAAAAATTCAAGCCCACGACATCGACAACATCTTCGCTCCCGCCCAACTCAGGTTCGACGCGGCCCAGCAACATGTCGTAAGCTTCGAACTGCCCCTGTCGGGCGTTTTCGGCCCGGCGCCGTTCGCTGCGGGTCCGGTCACGAGGGGCGATATGGATAAGCGGCTCGGCCCAGACAAATCTGCAGGCGGGATCGATCTCCCGCATTGCACGAACACCCGCGATGGCGGCCTTCACGAGGTGCCGCTTGAACCATCCACGTTTGTTCGGCCCCACACGCGGGAAATAGCCGACCTCAACAGCCCATGCGAAAAAGGAGATTTCGTTGATGGGACACAACAGAGGCGATGTTCCGGTGATCGAACGGTGTACCTTGACGGCTTCTGCCGCGAACGAGGCATAGGCGTCGATGAAATGCGGCGAGCCCTGATCGACATGGTCCGGAGATCCGTAGTGAAAGATGTCCCAGATTACCTGAACACCTGCCGATCGGGCTGCCTCGACCATTGGCGCCCAACTTGACCAGTCATAGGTTCCGGGAGCGGTTTCGATCAAATGCCAACGCAGGCCGTCGCGGATGGTGCGAAGGCCGAGTTCGGCGCAGCCGCGGTAGTCGCCCAGGGCATGCAAATTATGCGAGGTCGCACGAATAAGATCGAGGCGAACGCCGTCCTTGCGCCGGTGCGAGGAGCATTCAAAGCCTGCCATGAAAAAACTGGCGAAGCGCGAAGCTTCCGGAACCGAGGCCTCCGTCTGGCGTCCCACTTCGCTCATTTTTCGAAGTCTCCTTTGGGCAATCGGCTTCGAACTCGGCCGCCTTGTCCGGACCGGGAACCGCGTTGGCGAAATACCGAATTCAGTCGGGCGCGCCCCATGTTCGTTGCTCAGTCCAGCTCGTCCTTGCGTGGCCGGGTAGTGCCGAACCCATTGGTAGAGCCTTTGTTCCGGTGGTGAACTGTCCGGGCGCCGCGTGCAAGTGAGGAACAAGGAGGCCCGTCCCAAGTTCGGGGCGATGTACAGCCGCCGTCATCCACTCGAGCGGCTGCTCGGCAACAACAGAGGCATGGGATCACATGACCGTTCAGATTCGACTTTCCGAGATCGACCACGCCAGGCGCGAGGATCGTGGCGACGGCGCTTGGAGCATCGCACCGGACCTGGGTTACTTGCGGCTAGCAATCGTCAATGTCGTGTTCTTCGGCGCACCGGGCAGCGGAGATCGGAACTGGGTGCTGATCGATACCGGGTTGCCGACGTCTCGCAGCAGCATTCTAGCGGTCGCGGAAAAGCGGTTCGGCGTCAACGCACGGCCGGCTGCAATCATCCTGACCCATGGCCATTTCGACCATGTGGGAACGGTTCTAGAACTCGCAAATGGCTGGGACGTGCCTGTCTTCGCCCATCCACTCGAGCACCCCTATTTGGACGGAACCACATCCTATCCGCCACCGGATCCCTGGGTTGGGGGTGGACTGATGGCGCTGCTTTCACCGCTTTTTCCACGCGGGCCAATCGATCTTGGCAGCCGTTTGCAACCCTTGCCCGCCGATGGATCGATCCCCGGAATGCCCGGATGGCAATGGCTGCACACACCCGGACATGCCCCTGGGCATATCTCGCTCTGGCGCGAGCAAGACCGCTCGCTCATCGTAGGAGACGCTTTCATCACCACCGGTCAGGAGTCGGTCTATGAAGTCGCCATTCAGGATCTCGAGATGCACGGTCCGCCGCGCTATTTCACGCCAGACTGGGATGCAGCGGAAAGGTCCGTGAAGCATCTGGCTGCCTTGGGCCCCCAGATGGTCATCAGTGGGCACGGCGCGGCTGCTGCGGGAGTGGGCATGCGTCAGGCTCTCGACAACCTGGCTGAGCGGTTCAGGGTATTCGCCGTCCCGCCGAAATTGAAATTCGTGCGCGAGCCAGCGTCGCCGATAGCTAGGCCAATCGAGCCGCCATCGTTCTGAAATTATGGTCGGATTGGTCCAACGCGGGACATCGGACAGAGTAACTCGTCCAGCGGAACAAACCCAGCCGGCGACAGTTGGGGCACTCGCTTAGGGGCGACACCCTGCGAAGTGCCGCGAGGTTCCGCGCCATGGGGAGGCTCAGATGGAAACCCGATGAACGCATGCCCCTAGCACGCGTTCCCGCAAAGAGAGATTGCAGAACCGGTGTTGTTGCCATCCAGCCCTAAGTTGACACGCCAACTGCTCTGTATCCTCGGAGGCGCATTCTTGCCCGGTTGCGCGGGGGGAGTGCTCGATCCCCAAGGACCAATTGGCGTCGGCAATCGCACGATCCTTTTGAACTCGCTGGCGGTGATGCTGGTGATCGTTGTTCCCACGCTTGTTGCGCTTCTGGCATTCGCCTGGAAGTTCCGCGCCTCGAACAGCAACGCCCGCTATAACCCGGAGTTCACCTATTCGGGACGCGTGGAGTTGATCGTCTGGTCGATCCCGACGCTCACCATCCTGTTCATTGGCGGTCTGATCTACTACGGATCGTATCAGCTCGATCCGCGCAAACCGATCCCTTCTAGCCAGCCGCCGCTCGACATTCAGGTGGTGGCGCTCGACTGGAAATGGCTGTTCCTCTATCCCGAGCAGGGCGTGGGCGCTGTCAATCAACTGGTTATCCCCGCCGGTGTTCCAGTGCGTTTCAAGTTGACCTCGGCCAGCGTGATGAACACGTTCTTCGTGCCCCAGCTTGGCAGCATGGTCTACGTCATGAACGGCATGCAGACCGAATTGCATCTGCAGGCCGACCGCGAGGGCAGCTTTTTCGGCCAGTCGGCGCACTTCAGCGGCGACGGCTTCTCGGATATGAATTTCAGTGTGAGCGCGGTTTCAGCCGATGCCTTCACCCGCTGGGCGTCATCGCTGCGTGGCGGGGGCGGCGTGCTGAATGCCAATGCCTATCGCGAACTCGCCCGGCAAAGCACAAATGTGGCGCCGGCTTCCTTCGGTCATGTCCAGCCTGGGCTGTTCGAAGCGGTCGTTCAGCAGACGCTCCCACCGGGTCCGGGGCCTGCTGAGAGCGCAGCCAGCGGCGAGCCACAGGTGAGCCCAAGGGCATTCCCCCCGGCGGCGGCAACGATGACCCATCATCCACAAGGCGCAGAATGACGATGCTGGGCAAGCTCGACTGGTCGGCCGTTCCTTTCGATCAACCTATCCCCCTCGGCGCAGCCCTTGGCGTCTTTCTGGCAGCAGCCGCCGTGCTTGGCTGGATAACGGTGAAGGGCTACTGGCCATATCTGCGGAGCGAGTGGATAAGCTCGGTCGACCACAAGCGCATCGGCGTGATGTACATTGTGCTGGCGATGCTCATGCTTCTTCGTGGTTTTATCGATGCTATCATGATGCGCACACAACAGGTGCTGGCGATTCACGGGCCGGGTTACCTCCCGCCGGAGCATTACGACCAGATCTTTTCCGCGCACGGCACGATCATGATCTTCTTCGCCGCGATGCCGTTCATGATCGGCCTGATGAATTTCGTCGTGCCGCTGCAGCTTGGCGTACGCGATGTCGCTTTTCCGACGCTCAATTCCGTCAGCTTCTGGCTGACGGCTTCCGGAGCCCTGCTGGTCAACATCTCGCTTGTGATCGGCGAGTTCGCGCGCACCGGCTGGCTGCCCTATGCCCCTTTGTCGGAAACCGCCTACTCGCCGGGCGTCGGTGTCGATTATTATCTGTGGGCGATCCAGATCTCCGGCGTCGGCACGCTGCTCACCGGCGTCAACCTGGTGACGACCATCCTCAAGATGCGGGCGCCGGGAATGGGCTATCTGCGAATGCCGATGTTCTGTTGGACCTCGCTCGCGTCCAACCTGCTCATTGTCGCAGCCTTCCCGATCCTTACCGCCACGCTCGCAATGCTGACGCTGGACCGGTATCTCGGCTTCCACTTCTTCACCAACGAAGCTGGTGGAAATCAGATGATGTTCGTCAACCTGATCTGGGCGTGGGGCCATCCCGAAGTATACATCCTGGTGCTTCCCGCCTTCGGAATCTTTTCCGAGATTTTCTCGACTTTTTCATCGAAGCCGCTGTTCGGATACCGTTCGATGGTCGCGGCCACGATGTTCATCTGCATCGTCTCGTTCATGGTCTGGCTGCATCACTTCTTCACCATGGGTGCCGGAGCGGACGTTAATGCCGCCTTCGGCATCGCCACGTCGGTCATTGCCGTGGGAACCGGTGTGAAAATCTACAACTGGCTCTTCACCATGTATGGCGGGCGCGTTCGTTTCGACACGCCGATGCTTTGGGCACTGGCTTTCGTGACCACCTTCACCGTCGGCGGCATGACTGGCGTCCTGCTTGCCGTCCCGCCGGTCGACTTCGTGCTACACAATTCCCTTTTCCTCGTCGCGCATTTCCATAACGTCATCATCTCGGGCGTGTTGTTTGGAGCATTCGCCGGCTTCACCTACTGGTTCCCCAAGGCGTTCGGCTTCCGTTTGCACGAAGGCTGGGGAAAGGCGGCATTTTGGGTCACCTTGGCCGGCTACATGCTGGTCTTCGTACCGCTCTATATTGTCGGTCTGCTCGGCATGACGCGGCGCCTGCAACATATCGATATGGACCTTTGGGCACCGTGGCTGGTGGTGGCCGCTTTCGGCGTGGTGGTGATGATCGCCGGCGCGGCGCTGCAGATCACACAGCTTTTCGTTTCGATCCGGCATCGCGACAAGTTTCGCGACGAAACCGGCGACCCGTGGGACGGGCGTTCGCTGGAGTGGTCGACATCTTCTCCTCCTCCTGTCTTCAATTATGCACGGCTGCCTCACGTGGAAGACGAAGAGCCCTACTGGAGCATCAAGCAACGAGGGATCGGACAGAGCTCGGACGAGGAAAAGGCATATGAGCCGATCGAGATGCCTCGCAACAGCCCGACTGGCTTCGTCACCGCCTTCTTCAGCACACTGATCGGCTTCGCGCTGATCTGGCATATATGGTGGCTGGCGATCGTCGGCTTCATCGGCGCCTACGCAACCTTCGTCGTATTCGCCTGGCGCGATCATGGAGACTACGAGATCCCTGTCGACGAGGTCGCCCGCATCGACCATGACCACAAGGCAGCCCAGTTTGCCCGGCTGCGCGGGTGGGAGCGCCCGGCATGAGCGATCACGCATTCTCCGGCGACATCAGCGCCGGCACCCAGGCACAGGACCCGTATCGGCTTAATCACACCGGTCGGCATGCGGTGCGCTCTGCGACGGGCCACGGAGAAGGCGGCCCGGCCTCAAAGTTCGTCACGGTGACCTACGGCTTCTGGATCTTTCTCCTGTCCGACATCATCATGTTCTCGGCATTTTTCGCCGCCTACGCCGTGCTCGCCAAGGCAACCGCCGGCGGACCGACAGGCAAGGATCTGTTCGAACCGACACGGGTTGCGGTCCAGACGGGCCTTCTGCTCACTTCGAGCTTCACCGGCGGCGTGGCAACACTCGCCACCCGTCGCAGATCAATGGCTGCCACGCAGTTCTGGCTTCTCGTCACGGGGTTGCTCGGGGCAGCGTTCCTGTTCCTGGAACTACAGGAGTTCGCGGCAATGATCGGCGAGCAGGCAGGCCCCTCGCGCAGCGCATTTCTTTCTGCCTTCTTTGCGCTCGTTGGCTGCCACGGTGCCCACGTCGGTCTCGGCCTGCTCTGGCTGGGAACGATGATGGCGCAGCTGTGGGTCAAGGGCTTTCGGCCCGACATCTTGCGGCGGCTCCACTGCTTCGGGCTCTTCTGGCACGCCCTCGACATCATCTGGGTTGCCATCTTCACCCTGGTCTATCTGCTGGGAGCATCGTCATGACCGAGTTCGAGAGCAAGACCGGCGAGTTGCAGGACCGCCGCGATTCAGCGCCGGGCGAGGAACACATAAGCGAGCACGAAACGGCTGGGGGCCTCTCGGGCTATGTGCTCGGCTTCGGGCTGGCCATCCTGCTCACGATCGCATCATTCCTGGCGGCGCGAACCGATCTGATTTACCAGCCCGCGGTCATCTCGGCCCTGGTGGTGCTCGCTGTTGCGCAGATGGGCGTGCATCTTGTCTTCTTTCTGCACCTGACCACCGGGCCGGACAACACCAACAACATCCTGGCGCTGGCCTTCGGCGTGCTGATCGTCGCGCTGGTGGTTCTGGGCTCTATCTGGATCATGGCCCACCTGAATGAAAACATGGCTGCCATGACACCCCATCAAGCCGGAACCATGCCTTGAACGCTGCCCTGCGAACGCACGGCCGCCCACAGTGCACCATTCGCACCGATGGCCCCAGGAGACAAAAGGCTCGTCAGATCTCGTGCTTTGGCTGGGCTGCGCGTAGGGCATCAAGCGCTAAGCGAACCGCATCGATGCCTGAGACGCTGGGCTGGATCGGCCTGAAAATCAGGCGGCCGTTCCGGTAGTCCAGGCCCAACGCCTTGCCGTTCCGCCATTGGGACGCCGACGGCTTGTTCCGAGGGGTGATCGCGATGGCCTCGGGACCCACATCGACTTTGCCGACGCCCAATTCCGACGCTGCTATTCGCAACCTGGTAAATTCCAGCAAAAGGGCTACTTCGCCAGGCATGTCTCCAAAGCGGTCCTCGAGCTCTTCGCTGAATGTATCGAGGTCCGGCTCCGAACGGATGCGGGAGAGCCGCGCATAGAGGCCAACGCGCACCGTAGGCTCGTCGACATAGCTCTCGGGAAAAGCCCCCTTTCCCGAGCCATTGATCTCGGCAAGTTGCTTGCTGAAGTTGGCCCCTCCGCCAGCCGCCGAGACCGCCCGCTCCAGCAAGTGCTCGTACAAGCCCACTCCGATCAGCTTCATATGCCCGGCCTGGTCTTCGCCGAAAAGATCTCCGGCCCCACGCAGGTCGAGGTCTCTTTGACTGATTGCCAGGCCGGAGCCGAGCCGATCGAGCGCAAGCATCGTCGAAAGCCGGGCCCTGGTGCCGTCGGCTAGTTCAACGCCAGGCTGGGTCAGAAGAAACGCAACGGCCTGCACCGCCCCCCTTCCGACCCGGCCCCGCAACTGGTGCAACTGCGCCAGACCGAACCTGTCGGGGCGCCAAACGATGATGGTGTTGGCCCGCGGCACATCGAGGCCGCTCTCGATGATGTCGGTGCTCAACAAAATGTCGCCATCACCGCCGGCGAATCCGACCATGACTTCGTCCAGCTGTCTCCCCTTCATTTCACCATGCGCCGTCTTGACCCGGAGTTCCGGCACCAGTCTGTTCAGTTGGTCACAGGCCGGGGCAATATCCTCGATTCGCGGGACCACGAAGAAGCTCTGTCCACCCCGGTGAAATTCACGCAGGTGGGCCGCGCGCACCGATGCTGGATCGAACGCTGCCAAGATCGTGCGAACGGGACGTCGTTTGGCGGGCGGAGAGTTTAGAACGCTGACGTCCTGGATGCCCGACAACGCCGATTGCAGCGTCCGGGGTATCGGTGTGGCGCTCATGCTCAGCGTATGGAGGCGAGGCGTCATGGTCCGCAGGGCCCGCTTCAACTTGACCCCGAACCGGTGCTCCTCGTCGATCACCAGCAGTCCAAGATTGGCGAAGGTGACGCTCCTGGACGCCAGGGCCTGAGTACCCACAACGACCGCAACCTGGCCGCTCCGCAGACCCTCTTTTGCCGCTCTCGCCTCCGCTGCCCCGACCATCCTAGAAAGGTGGGCGACCTGCAGGCCGGTTCCTGCGAAGCGGCGGCTGAACGTCTCATAGTGCTGTCGTGCCAACACCGTTGTCGGCGCTATGATAGCAACCTGTTTCCCGCAGAAAGCCGCGGCGGCGCAAGCACGCAGGGCGACCTCTGTCTTGCCGAAGCCGACATCGCCGCAGACGAGCCGGTTCATTGTTCTTCCCGACGAAAGATCATCGAGCACAGCGCGGATGGCGGCCGCTTGGTCGGGCGTCTCCGTATAGGGAAATCTCGCCGCAAAACGGGCCAAGTCCGTGCGGGAGGGCTTTATGATCTCGGCAGGCTGGCTGGACCTGATTTTGGCAAGACTCAAGAGGCGTTTGGCCAGCCTGTCGATCTCGCGCAACGCAGCTTCGCGTCGCTTCGGCCAGCCCTCGCCTTTGAGGCGATCAAGCGACACTGCCTCCGGTTCCGAGCCGTAGCGCCATATTCGTCCAAAGTCGTCGACCGGAACCAGCAAGGAAGCCCCGCCATGATATTCCAGTCTGACGACATCCTGTTGCTGGCCAGCCAACTCGACCTGTTCGACCGCGGCGAGCACGCCCAGGCCATGGTCTTCATGGACGACGACATCGCCAATGCGCAACTCGGGTTCGAGTATGCCCGTGGTCGCGCTCCCGCTCGCCTTTAACGCGGGCCCAAACAGGTCGGATGCGGCCACCACGGCGATATTGGATTGCGCGTCGACAAACCCTTCGTCGAGGACGAATTCAGCCTTGAGAACAGAGCCCCTCGCGGCCGAAAGGATTTGCGGCAAGTCGGCCGCTTCCTCTGCCCGCCGGCCTAGTCTCCTATCGAGCAGGCGATCTGCTCGCTGCAGTTCAGAGGCATCGCCGGTGAACACTACTCTGACTCCGGCACTCGTCTGCCCTCTGATGAATTCCGCGAAATCATGCCCGGGTCGGGCCTGGCGGAAGAATTTGGGAACTCCCACGGCAGAAACGGCTAGTCTCACGCAGCAGCGGTTAAGCAGAGCAGCGTCCCACTCTTCACGGGATAGGTAAAATCGTCCCGGCAAAGGTTTTTTCGTTCCGGCTGCCTCCTGCCTGGCACGACGTGCATCCTCGACCAGATCCAGAATTCTGCCGAGCGGCTGCCCGTCGGTCCCTTCAAGGAAGGAGATCGAAGCGCTGGATGCCGCATCGAAGACGGATGGCATAGCGCCATACGATGCGACCAGGCGCTCCTCCATCGACGTCGTGCGCATCGCTGTCAACTCAGGATGCTCACCAGCTTTAAAGATCAGCTCGGATGCCGGTCCGACCGTAATCGAGTCTCGAACCTGATCGCTGAGCTGACTGAGCGGGTCGTAGGTCTTGAGCTGCCGGATGCAGGCATCGGGATCAACGATGACGCGAACGGGGCCATCCGCGCCAGCAGGAAAAATATCGATGGGATCGCCCCGAAAGGCTATCTCACCCGGTTCGTCGACCCTCTCGTCGACGACATAGCCAATGGCTTCGGACCTGGTTCTGAAATCGTCACGGTCGAGCTTTTGTCCCACCTCCAGAATTGTGAAACCGCCAGCGATGACCGGAGCAGGCGGCACCCGCTGCAGAATGGCTTCGAGCGACATTACAGCGATGCGCGGGCGATCCGGCTTCGTTGCGATCTCACGCAACGCACGAAGCCTTCGCCCCATATTGGCGCGTGTGGGCCACACCCTGTCGTAAGGCAGGCAATCCCAGGACGGCAGCAAGATTATATCCGCGTCAGGCAGGAACTGACGCAAGGCGCCGGCGATCTCCTCGGCACTGCGTTCCGAGGGAGCTATATGGATGATGTGCTTGTCCCGACTGGTCTCCAGGCCACGGGCCAGCGCTACCGCGATTGCTGAGGATGGCGGTCCGCCGTGCTCTATCGCAAACCCGCTGTCATCCGTGTGATCGATTTGTTCGACATCCGTCCGCGAAATATGCCTGTTCACTGAAATCTCACCTTGCCACTGAGACAACGTCAGCGGAGCCACCCCGTTCCTGGCGGCGCATCAAAGAGTTCCAGGACGGGCTGCGGGTGCAGCCCTTGAATGGGCGGAGCGACAGGGTCAAAGCTGCGCCGTGATCGGCGAACTCCTGGGGCTGGGTGCCCAGCGGGAAAATTTCTAACCGAGCCTATGTCATAGGTTAATGCATTGCTGCCTTGCTCACCTATGGCTGTCCTAAAAAACTGGTGCTTCGATCATTCCGGGATCTTCAACCACGCTCGACGCTGGCAAAACGCTCCAGGCATGGGACCATGCCGCACGGCGGCGCCTTCTGCCGCCGCGCATATGTCCCCATGCCAGTCGGAACTTTTGGCGCGGATAATAGTTCGATCACCAACATCAGCCAGGTAGTCAATTTGTTCCCCACCTCATCCTCGGATGTACTCATTCGCAAGCTTCAGACCATCTCGGATCTTCGAGAGGCCGACATCGGCGTTCTGAAAGGCATTCCGATCCAGGAGAAGGAATATTTGGCCAACCACGATCTGGTGCGTGAGGGCGACCGTCCTGTTTACTCGTTTGTCGTTCTTGATGGCTTGGTCGGTTCCACCAAACATACGGGCGAAGGAAAGCGACAAATCACATCATTCTTCGTCGCCGGCGACATTCCTGATCTGCATGGGCTGCATCTGTCGGTCATGGATTGTAACTTCTCGACCCTTACGCCGGCGCGAATAGGTTTCATGCGGCATGACACCCTGCGTGCCGTTTGCGACCAGCACCCTCGCATCGCCACCGCTTTTTGGCGGTCGACGTTGATAGATGCCGCGATTTATAGGGAGTGGGTCATCAATGTGGGAAGACGCGAGGCATACACCCGCATGGCTCACATCCTGTGCGAACTGATTTTTCGCTTGCGCTCCATGGGGCGCATTGAGGATCACGTGGCGGATATCCCCATTACACAGGCGGCCCTTGGCGATGCGCTGGGTTTGTCCACGGTCCACGTCAACCGGATGCTCCAGGAACTACGACGCAGAGGCCTCATTGCCACCTCGGGATCAAAAGTTCACGCACTGGACTGGGCTGGCCTCACTCACGCAGGAGATTTCGACACGACCTACCTGCACCAAAGGAACCCCGCAGATTAGCAGTGACGGAAGCTCTCCGATGGCACGATTTTTCTTCGACAGCGGCGATGGCGATCTCATCTTCGAGGACGAAATAGGTGTCGAATGCGCTGGCCTCGAAGAGGTCCGCCGCGCGGGATTCGAGGGCCTTGTCGACCTCACGAGAGAGTCACTGAAGAGCGTCGACGGGCAGCAATTGTTTATCGAAGTGCGTGATGAAAACGGCGCCAAGATTTTGCGGCTGAGCCTCTCGCTTCGGGTAAAATCGAACGTATAAATTTGCACTCTACGCGCAGCGTTAGGCGAGCGGACTGGGACTGCAAACATCCACTGGCATGTCGTGTCTCAAAACCAGGCCACTTTTGAGCGACATGCATTAACCCATAGATTGTGCCTCGATTTGTGTACAGGACAGGGAACCATCAAAGAGCCGCCGAGTTCGTCCAACGGACAAGCCCGGAATCTAACATGGAAGAAATCGGCAAGGCACAACAAAAGGTCATAGCCCGCCTCATACGGGAGTGGATTTCATCGGACGCCAATCGTCGCCAGCTTCGCCAGTTGCTGGATCTGCCGACAGATGCGGACATGCCCAGCGAGCATCGGTCATTGCTTGATGAACTCGACCGAAAGCTCAACCAATGAGCGCCCCTGCTTTCGGGAGGGCTTCCGAGTGGATGCGAGCCGGTGGCGAGGGAAAGGAGCTGAGGTCGACATCTGGTTGAGGCCGCCGACATTTGACCCAAGCAGACGCGAACGCTTTACGCCGGACGGCGCCGATTGGCCGAAGAAAGAATGTTCGGTGGTTTCGTGGAGCCGCGGTCCGATTCCTAGAGGTGAGTTTCTGCACCTTGCTGCGCGTTTAAAAGTTGAGAAACGGCAGTTACGATCTGCGGCAGAAAAAAGGGCTTGGTGATCATTATGCTGTTGGGCACACCTTCCGCTCCCCAGTGTACCGCGCTGTCGCCACTGATATAGACAACCGGGATGGTCGAGTTGGACCTTCGCAAGTGCCGAGCGACCTCCCACCCCGACTGTCCTGCTCCCAGACGGATGTCCGTGAGCACGGCCTTGAACTTGGTCGGATCGGGGTCGAAAGCCGCCAGCGCCTCGGCGGCACTCCGAGTGCCGACGACCTGGAAGCCGGCCTCCTCCAAAGCTGACTCGAGGTCGAGCAGGATCATTGTCTCATCTTCGACGATCAGAACAGCACCTTCGCTCATCCGGAATCTCCCCAAGCCGCCACCGCTAATACGAGTTCGGCGTCAACTTGGTTCCATCTGACGCGCAGCAGCCTGTTGGTATCGAAGCTCTACGCTGCCTCGATTGCGCGGCGGACTTGTGACGTCGGGAAGCCGCCCTGGAGAACGCCGACGCCGGCTTAGCTGCTTCGACAGCCTTGGACAATGAGGCTGAATTACATGTTGTAGCCGACGCTTAACCGTTGCCGGCGAGGTCGCTTTGATCAAGCGTTCTCCTGATCTCCAGAAGCTTGCTGGATCTGCGTCATCACCTTTTGGGGATCCACATTCTCGGCGAGTTCCGGCAGCTCTTTGTCGGCCGGGGTCGAGATATTCAGACGCGCCGTCAAGGCAGCCACCATCTCGATCAGCCGCGTGGTTTCATGTTCGTTCAGAAGGCTGATCTGCAAATCCAGTTCGGCTCGCCGCTCGCTGTGTGCGGCCATTCTGTTCTGATTGATCAGCACGAAAGTAGACAGGAAGATTGCCTCAACCGAGGCGACCATGGCCAGGATCACGAAAGTCGGGTCCCAGGCTGGGACGGCTGGTATCGCGCCAAGGTTCGCGAGGACCCAGACGACAAGAATTGCAAGGTGCAGATAGACGAAAGTCATGCTTCCCGCGAAGCGCGAAACAGCGCCGGCGACCCACGCTTGAACGCCTTGGTGCTCTTCTTGCTGCCGCCTGTGCTCGACCAGCGCCTGTATGTTCTGGTGGAGCACCGACTGCATGTCGGCTGGACGTTGGTCGCTCATTTGAAAGCCCCGTTGGAGATCATTCCGTGCAAGCGGCGTCGCTTATCGCCGGTGGCTCCCGCGAGGCCGGATCTACCTTGAACTCGTCGGCACGCGACTTGGGTCGCTGCCGACGGCCCGCTTGGAACAAGGCGTGCCGCCCTGCAATAGTGTGCACCATGCCGACCACTGCTTGCGGGGCGCTCTGATGAACCATATGGCCGGCGCCCGGAACCACCTCGAGGAGAGACCCACCGACTTCCGCGTGCAAGCGTCGTGCATCGCGTTGCGCGTCGAACAAACGATCCCCGGATCCCGCCATGATGCCGGTGGGCACGGCAATGTCCCTATAGTTGGCTTTTCCCAACAGGGACGCGGCCAGCATCGATGCTGTCTCCAGAGAAACCGCCCGCAGTTGGGAAGGGCGGCTGGCGACATCTTTGGCAAGTGCGGCGAACTCGCCGGCGACGACGGCGGGTTTAAAGATCTTCTCCATTGCCCAATGCCAAGCAAGCCTTACAAGCGGCGGCAGCAAGGTGTGACGAAACGCGGTGCCGATCACAGGCAGTGCAGGGAGTGCGGCCAGTGCAAGATCCAGCCGCGGTGGCGGATAGTAGTAACCCGAGACCAGCACGATGCCGGCGACCGATGGAGAATGCCTGCGCGCCAATTCGAGGGCGATCCAAGCTCCCCAGGAATGTCCAAGCACGAGGTATTTCTCTATACCCAGCCCGCAGGCGGCGGCATGTATAAGGTCGGCTTGGTCGCGAGCGGACCAACGCCGGCCGCGCGGCCGTGAGCTTCGCCCAAAACCGGGACGATCAAATGCAAGCACCCGATAGGTCTTTGCCGCCTCATCGAAGATGCCGCTCGACTTGAAATCCTCCGCCATGGATCCATTGCCATGCAGGAGAAGCAGCGGCATGCCGGTTCCGGCTTCGATAAAATGCAGGCGCAGACCATCGATCTCCATCACACGTCCGCATGCCCGGCCGGCAATCGCACGTTTGGCGCGGATGGCGTTGTATGCCGCCAGCGCCGCCAATGAGGCCGCGAGCAACCCGGTCGCGAGTTTCGGTCCATCTCTGTCGAACGCCATGCCGTGCCTGTTGGAAACCATCTGCCGAACCCAACTCTCGGGGCGAAAGCTTGTTCCGCCAGACAAGACACGCTGTACAACCGGCTCAAGCGTCTTGGAAAGTAGGCCCATGGAGTTGGGACCGTTAAGCCTGGGCAGCGCTGCTGCCTCCCAGTTTCCAATCACCCTGCCAACGTGCGCGCACGGCAATCATCAGCATGGCCGCTTCCGTCATCCCGGTCTGGAAAAGTCTGACCAGCTCTCTCGCGATGGATTCTGCCGCGGTAGTGTCCGACGAAATCTCAAATTCCTCACACAGCGCGTCGAAAACCGACCGAAGCGTTTTCAGGTCGTCTGGATAGAGAGCGTCCGTATTCGTAAGAATGGGTCGGTCAAGCATCAAAACGTCTCCAAACGAGTGAAGTGCGGTTCGGGCACCCAGCCAGCGGGAGCTCGTCAAGTGCCCGCTGGTTTCCCCTTTATCCGCCACAGCGCGCCAAGCTGTCATTAACCTATGACCGCGGTGCGGCGTGTTCGGCTGACCGGCCCGCCAAACAAACTGCCGTCCTGCGGGGAACTCTTGGCCGCAGACTGCATTTAAGTCCGGGCAAAACGGGGGCGAAATGGGGGCCACTTCAAGCAATCCGCGATCTGAACTGCAGCGCTTCGAGCTTTTGGCAGCGTTGGGCGACCGTATCCGCGAGATTACGGATCCCGCAGAACTGGCCTACGCAGCCGCGGAACTGCTGGGGAACCATTTTGGCATCAGCCGAGCCGGATACGGCACGATCGATCTAGAGAAAGAAACGATCACCATCGACAGGGACTGGAACGCGCCAGGCATCAAAAGCCTGGCTGGGACGCTGAATTTCAGGAACTACGGCTCGTATATCGAGGATTTGAAGCGAGGCGAAACCGTTGTCTTTGAAAACGCCGAGACAGATCCGCGAACCAGCAGCCATGCGGAGGCACTCAAAGCCATCAGCGCCCAATCCGTCATCAACATGCCCGTTACCGAGCATGGCGGGCTGGTGGCGCTGTTATACCTGAACCACTCCGCGCCCAGACGCTGGGCGACGGAGGAAGTAGCCCTCATTTCGGCAGTCGCGGACCGGACGCGTACGGCGATAGAACGCCTTCGCGCCGAACTGGCCCTGCGTGAGAACGCCGAACGCCTTGCTTTTCTCGACCGCCTCGGCAGGGAGATAGCCCTCGCGGCCGACGCCGATGCTGTCATGCAGATCACCACTCGGCTCCTCGGCGAACATCTTGGCGTCTCGATTTGCGCCTACGCCGACATGGAGCAGGACCAAGACCATTTCACCATCCGCGGCGATTGGAGCGCACCTGGCTCGCCCAGCATCAGGGGATATTACAGTCTTGCCGATTTCGGTCGCCTGGCTGTCACCAACCTCAGCGCCAACAAGCCGCTTATCATCAACAACAACCTTGAGGAAATTGCTCCCGAGGAAGCGAAGACCTTTCAGGATATCGGGATAACGGCAACCATCTGTATGCCTTTGGTCAAACAAGGCCGACTGACTGCCCTGATGGCCATCCACGACAAGCAGCGCCGCGTCTGGTCGCAACGCGAACTGTCCTTGCTGACCGAGGTGACGGAGCGGTCCTGGGCTCACATCGAGCGCGTTCGCTCGGAACAGGCGGCACGGGCCAGCGAGGAGAGGCTGAGGCTTGCCACCGACGCGGCCGCTATTGGCACCTGGGATTACGATCCCATCAGCGGAGTGCTGCGTTGGGACGACCGGTGCAAAGCCCTTTTTGGTTTGCCGCCGGACGCGGAGGTGACATATGAAAGCGCCTTCCTGGCGGGCCTCCACCCGGAAGATCGCGCACGGGCCGACGAGGCCGTACGCCAGTCGCTCGCGCCGGGCACCCCCTCCCGCTACGACATCGAATACCGGACGATCGGCCTTCGGGATGGCAAGGAGCGCTGGATTGCCGCAACGGGGGAAGCGCTTTTCCAGTCCGGCCGTGCGATCCGCTTCATCGGCACCGTGGTTGATGTCACCGCGCGAAAGCGGGTGGAGCATCAGCTTCAGTTGATGAACGCCACTGCGGCAGCCGTGGCGGCCGAGCTTGACGTGGAGCGAATTGTCCAGACGGTAACCGACGCCGGCGTGGTGCTGTCGGGCGCACAATTTGGAGCTTTCTTCTACAATGTGATCGACGACAAGGGCGACAGCTATGTGCTCTACGCCCTTTCGGGGGCACCTCGTTCTGCTTTCGAAAACTTTCCGATGCCGCGCAACACCGCGGTGTTCGAGCCCACTTTCCGCGGCACAAACGTGGTGCGTTCCGACGATATCCTCACCGATCCGCGTTACGGAAAGAACTGGCCCCGCAAGGGAATGCCGGAGGGCCATCTGCCGGTGCGTTCCTATCTCGCCGTGCCGGTCGTCTCGCGTTCGGGCGAGGTCCTGGGCGGCCTCTTCCTTGGTCATTCAGAGACCGGCGTGTTCGCCGAACAGCAAGAAGCGGCCTTGCTGGGGCTTGCCGGCCATGCCGCGACAGCCATCGACAACTCCCGGCTGTTCAAGGCGCTGCAGACACTCAACGGCACGCTCGAACAACGTGTCAAAGATGAAGTTGCGGAACGCGCCAGAGCAGAAGAGCACCTGCGCCAAGCCCAGAAGATGGAAGCTGTCGGACAGCTCACCGGTGGCATCGCGCACGACTTCAACAATATGCTGGCCGTCATCATCGGCGGCCTGAACCTTGTGCAGCGCAAGCTCAGAAACGGCGATACCAACGTCCACCAATTCGTAACCGGCGCGATCGATGGAGCACAACGTGCCGCAGAACTTACCAGGCGACTGCTCGCCTTTTCCCGCCAGCAACCACTGGCGCCGAAGCGGCTGAATCCAAATCGCCTCGTCTCCGGCATGAGCGAATTGCTGAACCGGACGCTTGGCGAGACCATCCAGATCGAGACCGTGCTCGCTGCGGGCCTATGGCATGTCGAGGCCGACGCAGGGCAATTGGAAAGCGCGCTGCTCAACCTCTGCGTCAACGCAAGGGATGCCATGCCTGCTGGCGGCAAGCTGACGATCGAGACATCAAACGCCCACGTCGACGATCGCTATGCCAGGGAGAACGCGATCCCCTCCGGCCAGTATGTGATGATAGCGGTCACCGATACAGGAA
Organism: Mesorhizobium sp. M0771; assembly: GCF_040320155.1. Lineage (NCBI taxonomy): Bacteria > Pseudomonadati > Pseudomonadota > Alphaproteobacteria > Hyphomicrobiales > Phyllobacteriaceae > Mesorhizobium > Mesorhizobium sp. M0771. Next base: position 167,654 of record NZ_JAMYPC010000009.1, read on the forward strand.
CGGGCATGACTGCTGATGTTGTCGCAAGAGCCTTCGATCCGTTCTTCACCACCAAGGGGGTCGGCAAAGGCACCGGGCTGGGACTCAGCCAAGTCTATGGGTTTGTTCGCCAGTCCGGCGGCAGTGTGAAGATCTATTCCGAGCAGGGCATCGGAACCACCTTGAAAATATATTTGCCGCGCTCGCACCATGGCGTGCTCGACAGCCAAATCGACGTCGTGGCAGGCGAGCACCCCGGCTGTGCAGACGAGATCATCATGGTTGTCGAGGATGAAGATCGCGTCCGGCTGATGGCCGCGGAAGCGCTGCGGGAATTGGGCTACTCCGTGCTGGAAATGCAAGGTCCACGCGAAGCGCTGGTGGCCGTCGAAAGCGGGCAAGTGCCGTCGCTTCTGTTCACCGACGTGGTGATGCCGGAGATGTCGGGCCGGGAGCTGGTGGATCAGGTCAAGACAATGCACCCGTCGCTAAAAGTGCTCTACACCACCGGCTACACACGAAATGCGATTGTCCACAACGGCACGCTCGATTTCGGAACCGAACTTTTGACCAAGCCCTACACGATCGACGAATTGGCAGAGAAAGTCCGGAAGGTGCTGGATCGAAAGTGAACGGGCAACAGCCCGCGACGCTCGCCGTGTGACCAAACCCGGCGTTTGCCGCGTAAGGTGTGCGGCGAAACGGGCCGAAGGTGTCGACACCGACATCGTATTAATATGGCCCGGCTTCACTTTTCCGAGCCAGTATCCCTCCAGATTTTGTCTACCTCTTGCCCATCCGCGGCCTTGCTCATTGCTGTGATGGCGCAGCACGATCGAAATCTCGTTGCCGCCGGTCACCGGTCGGAGAAATAAATGCCGCCTCTGGCTCCCTGCGATGCTCAACACTGAAGTTACCGTAAAAATGCTCGCTGGCCGATGGCCGGATGGAACAATCAACTTGCCGGGATGTTCGGATGATCTAACCGGAGAGATGTCCATGTTCATGCACAACAAGCGCCTGCAATACACCGTTCGCGTCTCGGAGCCGAATCCTCGCCTGGCCTGCATGATCATGGAACAGTTCGGCGGCGCCGATGGCGAGCTTGCAGCGGCCATGCGCTATTTCACGCAAGGGCTTGGCGAGGACGATCTTGGCCGTCGCGACATGTTGCTCGATATTGCGACCGAAGAACTCAGCCATCTCGAAGTGGTGGGATCAATCGTCACCATGCTCAACAAGGGGCTCAAGGCACAGCTGGCCGAGGGCCAAATGAAGGAAGCCGACCTTTACCTGATGATCGGCGCCAGCGGCACAACAGCCAAGGAATCAATTCTGTTCGGCGGCGCTCCCGCGCTGTGCGACTCAGCCGGCGTTCCCTGGACCGCGGCCTATGTCGACTCGCGCGGTGAACCTACGGTGGATTTGCGGTCGAATATCGCCGCCGAAGCCCGCGCCAAGATCGTTTACGAACGCCTCATCAACATCACCGACGACCCGGGAATCAAGGACGCGCTCGGCTTCCTGATGACCCGCGAGATCGCGCACCAGAAGTCGTTTGAGAAAGCACTCTACGCGATCGAAAACAATTTCCCTTCCGGCAAGCTCCCAGGCGTAGAGAAGTACGCCAGCATGTATGTCAACACCTCTCAAGGCGACGGCGATGTCGCTGGCCCATGGAATTCCGGCGAAGAGTGGGATCGGATCGATGACCTTGAAGAGGTGATGCCCGTCGACGGCGGAGACGGCCTGGCAACTGTCAAGCTGGGGGCCAAAGACATGAAGGTGGTGGCCAGGATGGCCGACCGTACGCTTTCCGATCCGGCTTCCGATCCGACAACAGGCGCTGATCTAGGAGCGGGCCCGGGAGCTGGCCGTACCAAGAACGCCGATTTCGGCGGCGCGGCAAGCATTCAGGAGGCCCCGGCCGTGGCAGAGGCTGCCGTCAAACGCGCACGTAGGCGTTAGTACAGAGCCGACATCATTGCGGGCATCTATGTTCCGCGATGCGGCCGGAAGCTGACACCGACGAAGGCAGGGCGCCCGACCAGCAACGGACTGGCCGGAGCGCTCGCATCGACATCTGTGCTGAATGTGGGTGAAGCAACCATGGCCACCGCCGCACCACGATCAGATTCGGAGCGTGCGGGCCAGCCGGACAAGGTCCGTCCCGACGGTTGCGAGAACCGGTGCATCGTGACAATCGGAGCATCGGCCGGCGGCGTCGACGCGCTGAAGAGACTTGTCCGCGATCTTTCGCCGGACATCCCGGCGGCTCTCCTCGTCGTACAGCACGTTGGTCCCACGAGTTACCTCGGCGACATTCTCGGTCGCGCTGCCAACATGCCCGTTGCAAATGCCTCCAACGGCATGAAGGTTAAAAACGGGCACATCTTCGTTGCACCGCCGGGAGCTCACCTTCTGTTACACGACGATCATATGCTGCTGCGGCGCGGGCCGCGCGAGAACCTGGCGCGCCCCGCCATCGACCCCCTGTTTCGATCGGCGGCCTGCAGCTTTGGCGGCAGCGTGATCGGCGTCGTGCTCACAGGCAGCCTCTCCGACGGCACCGCCGGCCTGCACGCAATCAAGATGTGCGGAGGCGTCAGCGTAGTCCAGGACCCCGGCGACGCCGCAGTACCCGACATGCCGCTGAGCGCCTTGCAGAATGTGGAAATCGACCATTGCGTCCCTCTGTCCGAAATGGCTGGCCTGTTGCACAGGCTTGCTTCCGAAATCGCAGGACCGACACCAGAAATCCCGTCCGGCATCCGCCTTGAGGCAGCGATTGCAGCTCAGGAGCACAGCACAATGGAATTGACCGAAGGCCAGCTTGGCACCCCCTCGACATTTGTCTGCCCCGAATGTCATGGCCCCCTATGGGAGATAGAAGACGGGCCGATTACCCGTTACCGCTGTCACACCGGACATGCGTTCGGAGCGGACGTTTTAATGCAGGCCCAGGCTGACGATGCGGAACAGGCTCTTTGGAGCCTTTTAAGAGCGCACCAGCAGCGGGCTGAGTTGGCGAAACGTACGGCAAAACGCGAAGCCGCGCGGGAAAGACACAGCCTGGCCAGTCAAATGGCTGCGCGGGCCGCGGAGTACGAAGCCGACGCGAAACTTATTGAAGAGATCATCCATCGTCGAACGCCGTGACAAGGCAACAGCGTTTGTCAGGGCGGGTGCGTCTGCGCCATCCCGATCGCATTTTCCTGGATCAGCCGCGTTGCCTCACCGCTTGGCCTGTGGCCACGGGTATCCAGGTCCCATGCTTTGATTGAACACCTGCACCCAAATCCAACTGCACGAATTTTATGCAAAGCAGGAACATAGAAGCATTACGCGAGTTAGGCACTGACCCATTGGACGTATCCTCGCATTCTGCGGTCTGCCTGGGTGGTCCTTGTTTTGTAAACGAATGCCAGGACAATGTATCGCTCGCAGCTTTTCGTACCTCTTTTTGGCCTGCTGTTGCTGATGGGTGGCCTGTTCCACGGGCACGAGGCCATGGCGCAGGAACCCTGTCCGGCCGACCACGACAAGCTGCTTGCAGCCCTCAAAGCCAACGTGAAGGCAAGCGGCGGACCAGCCAATGGCGGCTTTGAAACCAACGAATGGGCAGCCATCGTTGCCCGTGACGGCACTGTCTGCGCGATTGCGTTCAGCGGCCCCACCCCCGACTCGCAATGGCCGGGAAGTCGGCTCATAGCAGCGGAGAAAGCCAACACGGCCAACGGTCTCAGCCTGGCTCAGATGGCCCTCTCGACGGCCAATCTCTATGCGGGGGTGCAGCCCGGGGGACCGCTATTTGGCCTGCAGGAGACCAATCCTGTCAACCAGGCCGCGGCCTATACGGGCGATCCCAAAACGTTCGGAAGCGGCGGCGACCCGCTCGTCGGCAAGCCGATCGGAGGCGTCGTGGTGTTTGGCGGCGGGCTTGCCCTCTACGACGGCAAGAGCATTGTCGGCGGCCTCGGCGTTTCAGGCGATTCCTCATGCGCCGATCACAATGTCGCCTGGCGTATCCGCGCGGCGCTCGGCTTCGACAAGGTCCCGGCAGGCGTCAATCCAAATCGCAAGGATGCCATTGTCTACGATCTGGACCCCGGCGGCAAAAGCGCTTCGGGCTGGGGCCATCCGCTTTGTGCCGGAACGGAGGCCGACATCGCGGCCGAACTCGGCGCCGGCGTGGGAGGCTCGATCAATAAATGAAAGCTATGCCGCAGTTGGCATTGACGCGCGTTGACGTAGAACGACATACCCGCAAATTGGCAGCCGGGAATTCGTTTTGCGCTATCCTTCTGGTGACGCTGCTCGCCTGCCTGCCGCTTTTGGGCGCTGCGTCCGAGCCCCCTAAAACACCAGCGATCGTACCGCCAGCCGCAGCTTCGCCACCCGATGACGGCCAATGGACGATGCCGGCCAAGAACTACGCGTCGACGCGCTTCAGCGAACTCTCCGAGATCAATGAAGGCAACGTCAAGAACCTGCAGGTCGCGTTCACGTTCTCGACAGGCGTGAACAAGGGCCAGGAAGCAGCGCCGCTGGTCGTCGGCAACACCATGTATATCGTGACGCCCTTTCCCAACTTCGTCTATGCGCTCGATCTCTCCAAGCCCGGCGCCCCGATGAAGTGGAAGTACGAACCCAATCCCGAGCCGGCGGCACAGGGGGTGGCCTGCTGCGACGTCGTCAACCGAGGGGTGGCATTCGCCGACGGGCGCATCTTTTTCAATACGCTGGACGGCCACACGATTGCCCTTGATGCGAACACGGGCAAGCCGATCTGGAACACTCATGTCGGCAACATCAACATCGGCGAGACCATCACCATGGCGCCGCTTGTGGTGAAGGGCAAAGTGCTGGTCGGCAATTCCGGCGGCGAGATGGGCGTTCGCGGCTGGGTAAAGGCGCTCGACGCCGGCGACGGTCATGTCGTCTGGATCGCCTATAGCACCGGGCCGGACAAGGACGTGCTGATCGGATCGGACTTCAAGCCGCACTACGACATGGACAAAGGCAAGGATCTTGGCGTCACGACGTGGCCGCCGGAAGCCTGGAAGATCGGCGGCGGCAACATGTGGGGCTGGATTTCCTATGATCCCGATCTGAACCTGATCTTCCACGGCACCGGCAATCCCGGACCATGGAATCCGGATTTGCGGCCGGGCGACAACAAGTGGACGTCTGGCATTTTCGCGCGCGATCCCGACACCGGCGCGGCGAAATGGTTCTATCAGTGGAGCCCGCATGACCTCCACGATTATGACGGCATCAACGAGCAGATCCTGCTCGACATGACCTGGCAGGGCAAGCCGCGCAAGGTGCTGATCCGGCCGGAGCGCAACGGCTATCTCTACATCCTCGACCGGACAACCGGCGAGGTGCTGTCGGCAAAACCGTTTGGTCCGGTCAACTCCAGCAAAGGTGTGGATCTGAAAACCGGTCGGCTGATCGTAAACCCGGACAAGAAGACCGGCACCGGCAAGGTCGTTCGCGATATCTGTCCGACGGCGTCGGGCCTCAAGGACTGGCAGCCTTCCGCGTTCTCGCCGAAGACCGGCCTGCTCTACATCCCGCACAACAATCTGTGCATGGATGAAGAAGGCGTCGAGGTGAACTACATCGCCGGCACGCCCTATGTGGGCATGAACGTCCGCATGATACCAGGGCCCGGCGGTAATCGCGGCGCCTTCACCGCCTGGGACATCGCCGCGGAGAAACCCGCCTGGAGCCTCAAGGAGAATTTCCCGGTGTGGAGCGGCGCGGTGGTGACCGCCGGCGACGTTGTCTTCTATGGCACGATGGAAGGCTGGTTCAAGGCGGTCAGCGCCAAGACCGGAGACCTGCTTTGGCAGTTCAAGACCTCGTCCGGGATCATCGGCCAGCCCATCACCTATCGCGGTCCCGATGGGCACCAATATGTCGCCATCCTCTCAGGCGTCGGCGGCTGGGCCGGCGCCATTGTATCGGGCGATCTTGACCCGCGTGACGCCACCGCCGCGCTCGGTTTCGTCAATGCCATGAAGGATCTGAAGAACGCGACAACCTCGGGAGGCACGCTTTATGTGTTCCGGCTGCCTTGATGGATTGTACTTGACCGTAGGTCCGGCGCGAAAGGCGTGTCAACGGCTGGTGATCGGCATGGCCGCCATCGCCTTCGTGTTCTTGACGGCCACAGCCGACGCACGTGAGCTGAGGGTCTGCGCCGATCCGAACAACATGCCGTTCTCCAACGCGGCCGGTCAGGGCTTCGAGAACAGGATCGCCGAAATCGTTGCGTCCGATCTCGGCGCGAAGCTGACCTATACCTGGTGGGCGCAGCGCCGCGGCTTCATCCGAAACACGCTGAAGGCGGGCCTGTGCGATCTGGTGCCGGGCACGCCGAGCAACCTCGAAATGCTGCGCACCACCACGCCCTACTACCGATCGTCCTATGTCTTCGTCACCCGCAGGGACGGCCCCGACGTAGCATCGTTCAATGATCCGCGGCTGCGCGACATGCGGATCGGTGTTCAGCTCATCGGTGACGATGGCGCCAATTCGCCTCCGGTCCAGGCGCTTGGCCGCCGCGGTATCGTCGGGCACCTCGTCGGCTATCCCGTGTATGGCGATTATTCCGCCCCCAACCCGCCGGCGCGCATCGTCGAAGCGGTGGCGAGTGGCGAGATCGACCTTGCGGTGGTCTGGGGCCCCCTCGCCGGCTACTTCGCCGCCAGGCAGAAGGTGCCGCTCCGCATCACGCCGGTTGCGCCCCGCATCGACGGACCGCAACTGCCGATGATCTACGACATCTCGATGGGCGTCCGCCGCGAAGACGATGCGCTGCGCGGGGACGTCAATGGCGCCCTGTCCAGGCACAAGGTCGAGATAGATGCCTTGCTGTCACAATATGGCGTGCCGCGCCTCGATGCCTCGGGGAGCCCGGTGCGATGAGAGCCGCTGTGGCCATGCTCCTGTTTCCAGTCCTGGCGCTCGCTGCCTGCCAGCGCGAGGAACGTGACACGCGCCCGCAATCGGCGCTCGGATCGGGCGAGCAGCCGACGCCTGTGACCACGCTGGAGCCCGGCGGACAGCGCCCCCCCGCCAGCGACAACAAGGCGGCGAGCTTCGAGGCCAACGCCTTCCACATGAGCGAAGGGAAACGGCTTTTCGGCTGGTTCAACTGTTCTGGATGCCACGCCAATGGCGGCGGCGGCATGGGGCCGGCCCTGATGGACCAGAAGTGGCTCTATGGCAGCTCGATCGAAAGCATCCATGCCACGATCCGCGACGGTCGGCCAAACGGCATGCCGAGCTTCCGCGACAAGATTCCCGACGACCAGATCTGGGAGCTTGCGGCTTTCGTGCGCTCGCTGAGCGGCAACGCGCCGTCTTCCGCCGCGCCGCAACGCAATGACGACATGATGGCGCATCCGTCGGAAAACCGCATGCCCGACGCGGCCACGCTGGGGAAGTCGCCGTGAAACGTCTCGTCTCGATGGCGTTCGCCACCGCCGGCGCTCTGTTGCTCCAGGGATGCGCGGGCTGGCAATCCGCCCTCGACCCGAAAGGTCCCGCGGCGAGCGAACTGGCATGGCTGATCTGGTTCTTCACCGCGCTCTGCGCCGTGGTGTGGGTGCTGGTGATGATCGCCCTCGTCGTGCCCTTGATGATGCGGTCGCGCGCGCAGGCGGAGCCGCTCGCGATCAAGGCCGGCGCCGACGACCGGAAGCTGCGCGCGGTGATGACCGCCGTCGGGTTGACCGCCATTGTCCTGATCGGACTGACCTTGCTGAGCTTCTTCGCCAACAGGACGCTCGCCGCGATCGGCTCGGATGCCGCACTGACCATTCGGGTCACCGGCCATCAATGGTGGTGGGAGGCGCGCTATGAGGATGCCACGCCAAGCCGCATCCTGACCACGGCGAACGAGATCCATATCCCCGCCGGGGAGCCGGTGCGGCTTCTTCTGACCTCGACCGACGTCATCCATTCCTTCTGGATCCCGAGCCTTTCGGGCAAGCTCGACCTCATTCCCGGCCACATGAACGTGCTCGACCTCAAGGCAGACAAGCCTGGTGTTTACCGAGGTCAATGCGCCGAGTTCTGCGGGGCGCAGCACGCAAACATGGGCACCTTCATCATCGCCGAGCCGCGTGCGAAGTTCGACGCCTGGTGGAACGACCAGTTGCAGCCGGCCGCTACTCCGACGGGGGACGAAGCCAAGGCCGGCCAGGATCTGTTTCTGAAGCGCCCTTGCGTGATGTGTCACAGAATAGGCGGCACGCCTGCCGGAGGAACGGTCGCCCCTGACCTCACCCATATAGCCAGCCGGCAGACGCTTGCCGCCGGGACATTGACGATGAGCCGCGGCAATCTCGCCGCCTGGATAGCCGACCCACAGGGCATCAAGCCCGGATCCCACATGCCGGTGGTGGAGCTCAGCGGCGACGAACTCAACGCCATGGTCGCCTACCTCGAGGCGCTTAAATGAGCAGCGCGGACCTCACAAGCGAACGCGACCTGCCGCCGGTGCGTGAAACCTCTACCGCGGGCGACGTCGCACCCGAGCATGACGGACCGCGCGACACCGGCATGGACGATGCCAGCCTGGATCGCTGGCTGGCGCGGACATGGCGCACGCCCCCCGGCATCATCGGCGCGCTGTCGAGCGTCGACCACAAGGTCGTCGCACGGCGCTATCTGATCACCGCCTTCGTGTTTCTGTGCCTGGGCGGGCTCAACGCTGTCGCCATGCGCATCCAGCTCTCAGGGCCGCAGCGCGGTCTGATCGGCCCGGACCTCTACAACCAGCTGTTCACGATGCATGGTGTGACCATGATGTTCCTGTTCGCCGTGCCTATCGTGCAGGCGACAGGCATCTATCTCGTCCCGCTGATGGTCGGCAGCCGCAACATCGCCTTTCCCCGCCTGAACGCGTTCAGCTACTGGATCTATGTTTCGGGCGGCATATTCGCCTGGGTGTCTTTCGCGCTCAACATGGCGCCCGACGTCGGCTGGTTTGCTTATGTGCCGCTGTCAGGCCCCGAATTCGCGCCGGGCAAGCGGGCCGACGTCTGGGCCCAGATGATCACTTATACAGAAGTTTCCTCACTCGCCGTCGCGGTGGCAACCATCGTCACCGTGTTCAAGCAGCGAGCCCCCGGCATGTCGCTGGACAGGATTCCGCTCTACGTCTGGGCAATGCTGGTTACCTCCTTCGTCGTCGTCTTCGCCATGCCCGCGGTGATGATCACCTCGACCTTCCTGATCCTCGACCGGCTGGTCGGCACACATATCTTCAACCCCGCCGAGGGCGGCGACGCACTGCTCTTCCAGCATCTGTTCTGGTTCTTTGGCCATCCCGAGGTCTACATCATCTTCCTGCCGGCGACGGGCATGGTCTCGGCGATCATCCCGGTCTTCGCCCGGCGTCCCGTGTTCGGGCATCTCGGGCTGGTCTTGTCGCTGATCGCCGTCGGTTTCCTTTCGTTCGGCCTCTGGGTCCATCACATGTTCGCGACGGGGCTACCCAAGCTCGGCGCCAGCTTCTTCACCGCGTCGAGCATGCTGATCGCCATCCCCAATGGCGTTCAGATCTTCTGCTGGCTGGCGACCTTGTGGGACGGCAGGCCGGTGATCCGCACGCCGCTGCTGTTCGTGTTCGGCTTCTTTTTCATCTTCGTCATCGGCGGCCTCACCGGCGTCATGCTCGCTTCGGTGCCGCTGGACCTCCAGGTGCACGACACCTATTTCGTCGTCGCCCATTTCCATTACGTGCTGATCGGCGGTTCGGTCTTCCCGCTGCTGGGCGCGGCCTATTTCTGGTTCCCCAAGATCAGCGGCCGCATGATGAGCGAGCGTCTCGGGCGCTGGCATTTCTGGCTGGCTTTCATCGGCTTCAACGCAGCTTTTTTTCCAATGCATCTCGTCGGGCTCTGGGGCATGCCACGAAGGGTCTACACCTATCCGGCCGAGCTTGGCTGGGGCAACATCAACCTGTTCATCAGCGCCGGCGCGGTGCTCTTTTTCCTCAGCTTCGTACTGTTCACTTTCAATCTTGTACACGGCGCGTTGAAGGGCGCGCTGGCCGGAAACAATCCCTGGGATGCCGGTACGCTCGAATGGGCGACGTCTTCGCCGCCGCCAAGCTATAATTTCGCGCGGATACCGATTGTCACGCATGTCGAGCCGCTCTGGGCCGAACGGGAGGCGCTGCCTGTGGCGACCGGACTCCGCGTCGATGTCCGTGAGTTGTTGATCTCAACCGTGGCGGAAGCCCATCCCGACATTCGCGAGAAATCGGCGACACCGTCGATCTGGCCGCTGCTGGCGGCAATCGCCGTCGGCGGTACGTTTGTCTATTCGATCTTCACGCCCTGGGCGATCGTCTGGGGCGCCGCGCCGATCGCCATCACCTTGATCGGCTGGTTCTGGCCCAAGGACGACCCGGAGGATGAGGGATGAGTGAGCGTCCCAGCTTGGATCTTTCGGACCTCCCAACCTTTGGACATGGTCCGCGCAGCCCGACCTGGTGGGGAACGCTCGGCTTCATGGCGCTGGAAGGCATGGGCTTTGCGTTGGCCGCGGGCGCTTATCTCTATCTCGCCACTTTGTGGCCCAACTGGCGTCTAAGCGCCCCGCACCCCGACCATTGGCCCGGAACGATCGTCACCATCCTGTTTATCATCAGCGTGGTGCCGAATCACATCCTCCACGGCCATGCCAAGCAATGCGCGATCGTTCCGGTGCGGATCGGGCTGGTGGTGATGTCGCTGCTCGGTCTGGCCCCGCTTGTCGTGCGCTGGTTCGAATTCCCCGCGCTGAACATCTACTGGGACACGAACGCCTACGGCTCGATGCTCTGGGTGCTGCTCGGGCTGCACACCACACACCTGATCACCGATGTCGGCGACACCATCGTTTTGACGGTGCTGATGTTCACACGCCATGGCTATAGCGGCCGGCGCTTCGGCGATGTCGGCGACAATGTCTTCTATTGGGATTTCGTGGTGCTGACCTGGATCCCGATCTATCTGCTCATCTACTGGATGCCGAGGCTAGGCTGATGCGTGCGTTGAAAATGGGAACGTCCTGGGGTGGTCTTCTGTCGGGGCCGATGGCTTGGGCAATCTCGACGCAGCTGAACTACGCACTCGTACCATGGCAGTGCAACCGCCAGGTGCCGGTGGTGCTTCCCGTGGCACTGGTGCTCGCCGTGCTTTCGCTGCTCGGCGGTGCCTTGTCATGGCGGGCGAAGCGGCAGGGCGGCGCCGCCTTCAAGCCTGAGCGCACGCGCAGCACCGAGCAGTTCGTCGCCGATCTCGGCATGCTTGCGGCATTGCTGTTTGCCCTCGTCATCATCATGCAAGGCAGCGCGGCTCTCATTCTCGACGAGTGCCTGCGATGAGCTTCGACGCGTTCTTCTCGACCTCGATCTGCTACGGCACCGGCGCGCCCGAGGCCGGATGGACGCTCGCATTTCCCATCACGTTTCCGCTGGCCGCGATTGCCTTCCTTTATGCCATCGGAGCGACTCGGTTGTGGCGCCGCAGCAGCCGAGGCCGTCCCGAGCGGATGCGGCAGGCGTTGTTGTTCGCCGCCGGTTGGGGCGTGCTGACGGCAGCACTGGTCAGCCCCATCCATGCGCTCGGCGAGCGGGTGTTTGCCGCCCATATGATCGAGCATGAACTGCTGATGGCGGTCGCGGCGCCCCTCCTTGTCGCCGCTTGCCCAGGGGCGGTCCTGCTCTGGTCCTTGCCGGCCTCACTTCGCCGCGGAACGGGCAAGCTCACGCGCGCAAAGACGCTGCAATCGGTTTGGGCCCTGGTGATCCGCCCCCTCAACGCGACGATCATTCACGGCGTCGCCATCTGGATCTGGCACATTCCGGCGTTGTTCCAGGCAGCGCTCCAGCAGGGCTTTCTTCATTATGCCCAGCATGCGAGCTTCCTCGGCACAGCCTTGCTGTTCTGGTGGGCGCTGCTACCGCGCCCCGGTCGACAGCAGACCTCTGGCAGCTCCGTCATGCATCTTTTCTTCACCTCGCTTCATACCGGCCTGCTCGGTGTCCTGCTGCTCGTCTCGCCTAAACTCTGGTATCCGGAGAATGGCGCCGGCGCGGCATTGTGGGGACTGACCGCGATCGAGGACCAGCAGCTCGCCGGATTGGTAATGTGGGTTCCGGCCGGCTTGATCTATGGCGGCGCCGCCCTGCTGCTCGCCGGCCTGTGGATAAGCAGCAGCGCAACCAGGGAGGCAACACATGCGCTCCGACCTGGGTAGGCTGATCGGGGGCGCCCTTGCCGCAATCCTGCTGCTGGCCGCGGCTGTCGCAGCGGCGACCTTGTGGTCCGACCGGCGCGAGCGCGTCCGGCACGAGTCGGATGCGGCGACCGGCGGCGTAGGCGCCCGCGCCATTCCAATCATGACGGCGAATGGCTGCTCCGGCTGCCATACGATACCCGGCGTGCCGGGTGCGCAAGGCCAGGTCGGACCCCGCCTGGACGGTGGCCTTGCCGACAGGGTCTTTATCGGTGGCCTGCTGGCAAACAATCCGGAGAACATGATCCGCTGGATACGCTCGGCGAGGGAAGTCAATCCGCACACGGCCATGCCGTCGACGAGGATCACCGAGCAACAGGCGCGGGACATCGCCGCTTATCTCTATGCGTTGAGGTAATTCATCCCTCGCCGCCGCGCCGGGACCACAAGCCCCGGCCGGGGTCATAGCCGATGACCGCCGCGAGGAAGAAGGCGATGAGGCAGCCAAGGACCACAACCGCCGCGACAGGATCGAACCGCAGATAGAGCGCGAAGCGTATCAGCTCGACCGCCGAGCTGAACGGGTTCCAGGCGGCGATTGTTGCCAGCACCGGTCCCGCCTCGGCAAGCCGCCACAGCGGATAGAGCGCCGTCGAGGCAAAGAACACCGGAAAGATGACGAAATTCATGACACCGGCAAAGTTCTCCATCTGTGTCGAAACCGAGGAGACAAGCAGTCCGAACGCGCCAAGCATGAGGCCCGCCAGCACGAGCGCCGGAAATACCGCGACGTAGCCGAGAACGGGCGGCCGCACATCCCAGAAACGCGCGATCAACAGAAACAAGTAGACCAGCGGCACGCCAACGATCACGCTGGCCAGCAGGCGCGCCGCAAGCAGGTACCAGCGCGGCAATGGTGCGGTCAGCAACAGGCGCATGCTGCCCATCTCGCGATCGTAGACCATGGCCAGCGAACTCGCCATGGCATGGAAGAGCAGCATCATGGCCGCTAGCCCAGGCACCACATATACGTCATAGAGAACATAGGTCTGGTAGGGTGGCGTTATCGACAGACCGAGAACGGAGCGGAAGCCAGCGGCAAAGATTGCCAGCCAGACCAGCGGCCGCACCATCGCCGAGAGCAGCCGGCCGCGTTGCCGCAACGTCCGCAGCATCTCCCTGCGCAGGATGCCGTTGAGCGCGCGCACTGCGTGAGACGTTTTCATTCGGACTCCGTCAGCGACGCGAAGGCCTCGCCCGTGCTCGCCACACCGAGATCGGCAGCCAGCCGATCGGCGCGGCCGGCCCACCGGATTGTGCCTCGATGCAGCACCACCACATCGTCATCCGCCGTTAGTTCCTCCAGAAAATGTGTTGCCCACAGGACGGCAATGCCGCGCTGGCGGCAAAGCTCCCGCACGTGCCGCTCGAGCGCGTGGCGGCCCGGCACGTCGAGCCCGGTGGTCGGCTCGTCCAGCAGCAAAAGGCGTGGGCTATGCATCAGAGCGCGTGCTATCTCGACACGGCGACGCTGCCCCCCGGAAAGCGCTCGGGCAGGATCGTCGATCCTGTCCAGCACGTCCAGCCGGCCGAGTTCGTGGATGGAGCGCTCCTTGCTCAAGGCCTGGCTAAGCCCATGCAAGGCCGCGTGGTAACGCAGGTTCTCGCCGGCCGTCAGATCGAGATCGAGGGTCGGCAACTGGAAGACGACGCCCATCTGCGCCAACGCGGCGGACGGGTTGACATCCATCGCCTGGTCGAAGACATGCACCGAGCCGGAGCGGGCGTGATAAAGACCGGTGATCAGCGAGAACAACGTCGTCTTGCCGGCGCCGTTGCGGCCTAGCAAGATGCACATCCTGCCTTGGGCCACAGAGAAAGAGACGCCGTCGAGAACCCGCCGGTTTCCGAAACTATGGCCCAGATTCTCGACCGACAAGGCGTTCATGGCCCGATCACGACGCCCCACGGCCCCCGCCCTACCGGCAGCGATTTCACCACCTCCTGGTTTTCCAGATCGATAAACGAAATATCGCCGGAATTCCCGTTTGCGCTGACCAGGCGCTTCTGGTCGCCGGAGAGCGCAACGTGCCAGGGTCGTTGACCAACAAGGTAGAGCCGACGGACCGCCAGCGTTTTCACATCGACTTCCGCAATCCTGTTGGCGGGGCCGAGCGCCACATAGACGGTCGTGCCATCGCGGGACGTCGCCATGCCGACCGCCTGCACGCCCTCGCGTCGTATACCCGGCACCTCGAACTCGACTTTGCCGGTCTGCGCGCGCGTTGCCGTGTCGAAGACGGTGACAGTGCCCCGGATCTCCGAGGACACCCAGAATTGCTTCCCGTCCGGCGAGAATAAAGCCGCGCGCGGCCTGGTATCGACCAGCAGATTGTCGACGAGTTCAAGCGTGCCTGCGTCGATCAGATGCACCATGCTGGTGGTCTCCGAAGTGCAGGCGACATAGCGGCCGTCGGCGCTGGCCGCCATTCCTTCCGGTTCGACGCCGACATCCACGGTGCCGATGACCTTGGCCGCGGCGATGTCCACCACCGACACCAGATTGTCATTCTCGTTGGCGACGAACAGCCGCTTGCCATCGGGATGGACTGCGAAGAATTCCGGATCGGCTCCCGAAGGCAATTCCCCGACGACCCGCCGCTTCGCGACGTCGACCACGTCGATGCGGTTGTCGTCGCCTTCCGCGACGAACAGCATCTTGTTGTCGATCGACAGCGCCAGCCCGCGCGGACGGCGGCCGACATCGATCGTCGCCAGCAAAGTCATTGTCACGCCGTCGACGACCGCGACGGTATTGTCCTGCTCATTGGAAACGTAGATGGTCTCGGCGGCGGCGGGAGCAGCAAGAGCGAACGCCGCCAACAACAGCGTCATCAGAACTTGCATGTGCTCTCCTCCAGGTCGATGCCCAGCGTGTCGAGCGGCGTGCGCTGATGCAGGAAGCCCGGTTGCGGTGAGCTGGAAATCAAGAGGCGAGGCCCGGCGATCAAAATGGGCTGGCGCATCTGTCCGTCCCAAGGACGGAAACTAAGCCCCTGCCCCTTGAAGCCAGCGAGAAGAAACGCGTCGCCGCGTATATATCTGCCGATTGCCGCGGGATCGAGACTGTGCAGGCGCGTCGCCGCTTCGCCGATACTGCGCACAGCGAGCCAGGCCGCGTAGTCGCTGGGCAACATCCAGCGCCCTGCCTGCCTGTGGAAACGGTCCTGCAGTTGCGTGGCGCCCCATTCCTCGCTGACAGCGCTCCAGCCTGTGGTGACCAGCCCTTGCGTGCCGGCGACGATTCTCGGCAGCGCAGTGCGGCCCTCCAGATAGGCGCCGAATTCATCCGCCTCGTCGGCGACCACGAGCACATCATAGTCGCTGACCTGCGTGACCGCGGGTATTTCGGTCTGCAGCGTGACATGCCCTGTATCGGCACGTCCGTTGGCGGGCCTGAATGTCCACGGCTGGTCGATCGTGATCTCGGCTCCGAAGCGAGCCGCCGCCCGTCGAAAGGCCGCCGCCATCGCCTGATCCTGCGAATGCGGCCCCACAAGCAGGAACCAACGCTGCCAGCGCTTCCAGGCGAGATACTGCGCCAGCCCGTCGGCGAGCATGGCGCGGCTCGGGATCGTGTGCAGCACGTTCCGACGGCAGTCCTGTTGGCGAAGCACGTCGTCCGGCGCCCGGCTGTTGAGCAACGTCATCTGCTCGGCACCGGGCGCGGCACTGGCCTGTAGAAGCTGACTGGCGTCGAGATCGGCGACGACAAAGGCGATGCCGGCATCGGCGAATTGTCTTACCGCGTCGTCCGGCGTTTCGGTTGGTTTCAATATTCTTTCCTCCAGCCGAAATTTCTGCCCAAGAAACCGGCCGGTGCTTTCGTCGTCGGCAATGCCGAGCCGTGCGCCTTGCAGGCCGTCGTCGGTGACGGTTTCATCAAGGGGTCCAAGGGGCAGAGCCGGTTTGCGCTCCTGGCCGATATACCCGATCACCATCGTCTGTTGCTCGGTGGCGCCAGGGCCGGTGATCAGCAAAAGAAAGAGAAGGCCCAGCATCAGTCTCATTGTGTCGCCCCCAGCCCAAAGCGCGACGATCCCGCTTCATCGCCACGTGAGATTGCGACATCGCGCACGATGCGCGCCGGCGATCCCTCCAGAACAATGACCCGATCACCCAGAGACGAGGCATATGCGAGATCGTGCGTAACCAGCAGCGTGGTAGTCCGCCGACTGGCGAAACAATCCTGCAGCAGGCGGCGCATGGCTTGCGCCGTCGCCTCGTCGAGAGAAGCGAATGGCTCGTCGAGGAGCAGGAGCGCAGGCTCCACGGCGAGCGCCCGGGCAAGCGCTACGCGCCGCGCCATGCCGCCCGAGAGTCGCTGCGGATAGCTCTTCTCATTGCCTTTCAGGCCGACAGCGGCAAGCCACCGGGCCGCATCGGGCGCGCGATCCGGGATGGCCATCTCTACATTGCGCAAGGCGGTGAGCCAGGGCAGCAGCCTCGGTGTCTGGAACAGCATGCCTATCGGAAGCGGTCGTCCGCTCACGCTGCCGCGAAATTCGCGGTCGACGCCCGAAACGATCGACAGCAGCGTCGACTTGCCGACACCGGAAGGGCCGGTCAGGACGCAGACCTGTCCGTCGGCTATATCAAGCGACAGCGCGCGAAAGATCGTCCGGCGCTGTCCGTCGTCACCGGGGAAAGTCTTGTCCTCGATCCTGATCCTCAGCATCAGCGTCGCCAGGCGAACAGACGACGTTCCAACGGCACAAGCAGTCCATACTCTATGGCAAGCATCACAACGCCGAAGCTGATCGCATAGGCAAGGATGTGGGTGACGTCGAAGTTCTGAAAATAGACCTGTAGCTGGAACCCGACGCCGTTGGAGCGGCCGAGCAGTTCTGCGAGCAACACGATCTTCCACGTTAGTGCCAGCCCGCTGCGAAGGGTGACGAGAAAGAACGGCGCCAATTGCGGCAGCACGACATGCTGCAGCTTTGCAGCACGCCCGAAGCGATAGAGCTCAGCCATTTCGGCAAAGTCCTTGTCCAGCCGGCTGGCGCCTTCACGAATAGTCACCACGACATTGGGGATCTTGTTGAGCGCGACCGCAAGGACAAGCGCGGTCTCGGCAAGACCAAGCCAGATATAAATTAGAATGACCGTGATCAGCGCCGGCATGTTGAGGAGTAACACGATCCAAGGCCTCATCCATATGTCGGCTCTGTGCGAGCGGCCTGCCGCGTAGCCAAGGGCCGCGCCGATGACTATTGCCGACCCGAGGCTTGCCACGACGCGCGCAAGCGAGATGCCCAAATGGTATGGCAGCTCGCCCCGAACCGCTTCGTGCAGGAGAACCGAAACAACCTGGACCGGACCAGGAAACAGCCGATCGGCGGCGATCGATGATGCAATCTGCCAGACGAGCACCATGGTCAGCAATGCCGCAGTGGATTGCGAACGCTGCATTGTGATGGGGAACGCTGGGACATCGGTCATTGGCGCGAGCTCAAGCCGGTATGGCCCGGAAGACACCAGGATCGAGGCTCGTCGCCTTGCCGACCAGATCCTCGCCGCCCAATTCGGCCAGGATGGCAAACAACCGGGCCGCGCCATCACGTTCGTCTTTGCCGAACCGACGAGGGATTCCGGCTCGATAGGCGGCGCGTAACGCCGCCTGTAGGTGAGGATCGTCCGTGCCCAATTGGGGCGCGAGCACCCGCCATTCGTCGTCCGAAGACTCGAGCAGCGACTTCGCTGCCGCGGTCGCGCTCGTGAATCGCGCGAGGGCTATCGGGTTGGCCCGCGCCCAGCTTTCATGGAAGACGTAGCCGAGCATCGGCAAGTCCACGGATACGCCAAGCCCCTGCAGGATTTGCGCGACACTGAGCAGAGGCCTTGCCCCCTCTGACTCGAGACGGGCGGCGAAATTCCAGAACGTCAGCAGTGCATCCAGTCGCCCCGCCAGAAATTCCTGCTCCAACAAAGGCGGCGCGCCGAACACTGGATCCACCTCTTCAGCAAGATCGCGCTTCACCTGACGGAGGCCGAGCGCGCGCAACAGGATCCAGCTTTTGTCCAGCGGACCACCTGCGATCCCCAGCCTTTTGCCCTTGAGGTCCGCAAGAGTTCGAATGGGCGAGCCTTGCGGCAGTTCCAGCGCGCCGACGGCACGAGAATAGGGATAGAAGACCAGATCAGCGCCTTCGCTGCGCTGGCGCATGACCCAAACCCAATCCGAAACGATGACGTCGACGCTGCCCGCCAGCAATGCGGTCTTACCGGCTTCGGTGCCGGCAAGCCGCTGAGCCTCGATTGATACGCCGTGCATGGTGTCCAACGCATGTCGCCGCATGACGTCAACTTCCCACGCGGCGGTGCCAAATCCCAGCACGCCAAATCGCACGAGCGGCGATGGCTGTGGCGCGGCTTCTGCGGAAGCACCCAATAGCCAGCAACAAATACCCGCAAGAGCGGCCCGCCGCGAGATGTGACCCTGATCATGCCGGGTCAGCCATTCGCCTGGAAGGGTAGCAGTCAGCACGGGCGCACCGGGTGTGAAGGAACTTTCCTAACGCCGTGGCGGCAGGAATGTTCCCGATGGTGCATGGAACCAACGGGAAAGCACCTAAGGTCCGTTTTCGGCTCGTATGGCAGTCCGGGGGCTTGTTCAGGCGAACAGAAGAAGGTGTCAGGGGCTACGGTCCGCTCTTGGCATCATCGACCTCCAACGCGTCCATTACAGGTGCCGGATCGCTCTTTTCGGAGCTCGGGCTCTGCACCCCGGACCCGGCGTTCTCGATCGCTTGCACGATAGCATCTTCGATGTTTCCGAGTTCGTCCTCCCTTACTTCACGCCCATAACCAGCCACCTCGGCATCTTGCTCGAATTGCTGAGCGAGCACCGCGACGCTGACTTCCTCTCGACCAGGAAGTGTGCCGACATTCTCCTGTAGCCAGTTTTGAAAAAACTCTCTGGTCGCGCTCATCTCAGACCACCCTTTCGCCAAACTAAGCGCGACGATGAGCCGAAGTTCCATGATGCGTTCACTTTCCCAGTGGCGCTGTACTCACAGCGTTGGGAGCCACGAGGTTTTTGCAGGCTTGATGAGGCAGTGGCCTTTCTCTTCACGACTCGATTGGAGTTCACTCTTATCGCGCAGTGTGCATCCTGATTGCGTCCATTTCGACCCTGTGGAACAAGCTTGTTGAGTTGAAGTTAGGCCCTATGCCAAGCTTTTCGGGCGAACCAAGTTTTTCGGGCGAACAAGTTTTTGACGTTGCCATCGTCGGCGGCGGCCCCGCGGGGCTCGCTGCAGCCATGTATTTAGCCAGGTTTCTGCGTTCGGTGATCTCGCTCGACGCGGGGCATGCGCGTGCCAAGCTCATCCCAAAATCCCGCAACTGTCCCGGCTTCCCCGACGGCATCAGCGGGGAAGAACTGCTCGGCCGCCTACGAGCCCAGGCACAGCTATACGGCGCGAGCCTTGTCCATGGTTGCGTAGGCCACGCCGAAAAACGCGAGGGGTTTTTTGTTCTGACGACCACCTGCGGGATTGTCCAAGCAAGGCGCGTGATTCTGGCAACGGGCATTGTGGACAAGGCACCTCCCATTGAAAGACTGGAGGAGGCGATCGCAACCGGCATTGTCAGACTGTGCCCGGTTTGCGATGCATATGAGGCCCGGGGTAGCCGCATCGGCGTTGTTGGTCCGGAGCATCTCGCCGTCAGGGAGGCTCTGTTCCTGAAGGGATATGGCAGTCAGGTCGCCTTGCTCGCCAATAACCAGGATGATGTTTCCGAAGCTGCCCGCGGCGCCGCCTTGGCAGGCGGAGTTGAAATCTGGGACGCTGTCGATGACCTGATCCCTCGACGAACCGGGTTCGATGTCGTCATGGCCGAGGGCGCCCCGATGCGCAACATCGATGTGGTGTACCCTTCGATGGGCAGCGACGTACGCTCCGAACTCGCGGTTGCTCTGGGGGCTAACTGTGACGCAGAAGGCTATGTCCTGGTCAACCGACACCTTGAGACTTCAACGCCAGGACTCTATGCCATTGGCGACGTGGCCGAGGGGCTCAATCAAATTGCTGTTGCGTTCGGAGACGCCGCCAAGGCTGCAACTCACATTCATAACGACCTCCGCGATTGCGCCGAGCCGGCGACGAACTTCCGGCGAAGTTGACCTGCAGATGCGAACGCACCGTACCGGCTCACCTTTGGCTGCGTTGATGCCCGGAACCTGTTCCACCCGGCGTGAGACTACCGGCTTCGGCTTTGCTAGAGTTGTCCCAGGCGCAGCCGCTGGGTTGATGGACGGGCACGCGCTGGCGAACGGCTGGAGGAAGGAATGAAAATTCTCGTCACCGGCGCGTCAGGTCTGATTGGAGCCGCGCTTTGCGCGCGCCTGGCCGGCGAGAGTCATGAAGTGGTTCGCGTGCTTCACCACCCAGACACTGGCGTCCACCCGCAGATCCAAACCGTTTCCCTGGATATGGCGCGGGCCTTGCGACCTCAGGACTGGATCCCCTATCTCGCCGGTGTGGACGCCGT
Organism: Mesorhizobium sp. M0771; assembly: GCF_040320155.1. Lineage (NCBI taxonomy): Bacteria > Pseudomonadati > Pseudomonadota > Alphaproteobacteria > Hyphomicrobiales > Phyllobacteriaceae > Mesorhizobium > Mesorhizobium sp. M0771. Next base: position 188,441 of record NZ_JAMYPC010000009.1, read on the forward strand.
CGTAAACTGTGCCGGCGTCCTGCAGGATAGTGCCCGGGAAAACACCCGGCATGTCCATTCTACCGGCGCCTCAGCTCTCTTCACCGCGTGTGAGCAAGAAGGTGTGAACAAGGTGATTCACTTTTCTGCCATCGGGGTCGATCGCCAGCAGCCGTCCGCCTTTTCCGCCAGCAAGCTTGCTGGCGATGAAGCACTGATGGCACGTAGCCTTGACTGGGTCATCCTGCGCCCCTCCGTAGTGCTGGGAAGGCCGGCCTTCGGCGCAAGTGCACTGTTTCGCGGCCTCGCGGCTTTGCCGCTCTTGCCGTTGATGCCCGGCACGGGCCGTCTCCAAGTCGTCCAACTCGATGACGTCATCTCCACCGTCCTGTTCTTCCTCAAACCCGGCAGCCCATCGCACCTCACGCTGGACCTGGCTGGGCCCGAGGCACTTTCGATGAGCGAGGTCGTGGGTCGCTATCGCCGCTGGTTCGGATGGAGCAGTGCTCGGGAGTTCATCTTGCCGAATTGGGCCGCAGCCATCTTGTACAGGTTCGGGGATGCCGCGGCTCAGCTGGGCTGGCGCCCGCCGATGCGCAGCAATGCAGCAAAAGAGATTGCCCGTGGCGCTGTCGGCGATCCCCAACCCTGGATGACGGCGACCGGCATTCAACCATCAAGTCTTACATCTGCACTGCGTTTAAATCCTGCGACGGTGCAGGAGCGATGGTTCGCCGGTCTTTACTTCGTCAAGCCGGCGCTCTTTGTCATCTTGCCGCTCTTCTGGATCATGACGGGCATCATTTCCCTCACTGCCGGCTGGCGCAGCGGAGTTGATTTGCTGATTGGCACTGCTGCCGGCCCTTTGGCCGAACCGGCGGTAGTCGCCGGCGCGCTGGCTGACATCGCCGTCGGGGCGCTTATCGCCTGGCGCCCAACCAGCCGGCTTGGTCTTTTCGGCGCAATCGCGGTATCGCTTTTCTATGCGATCGCTGGGAGCATTCTGCGGCCGGATCTTTGGCTTGAGCCACTCGGGCCGTTGATCAAAATCCTCCCGATCCTCGTTCTGCATTTTGCAGCGCTGGCCATTCTGGAGGAACGCTGATGATGTACTTCGTGCTTAAATACCTGCACGTGATCGGCGCTGCTGTGCTGCTCGGAACTGGTGCCGGCATTGCTTTTTTCATGCTTTTGGCACACCGGACCGGGAATGCCGCGACGATCGCAGCTGTCGCCCGAATTGTCGTGCTGGCTGATTTCCTGTTCACGGCTACGGCCGTTGTCGCACAACCTCTGACCGGACTGGGCCTCGCTAAGGTTGCGGGGTATTCGCTGTCCGAAGGATGGATCGTTCTCTCGATCCTGCTCTACATCTTAACGGGCCTGTTCTGGCTGCCTGTCGTGTGGATGCAGATCGAGATGCGAAATCTAGCCACACAGGCCGCACTCTCCAACCAACCTCCTCCCGAGCGCTACCATCAGCTGTTCAGACGCTGGTTTGTCTTCGGCTTCCCAGCTTTCGGCGCCGTCCTCGCCATTTTCTGGCTGATGATTGCGCGCCCGGCAATCGAGTGGTCATCGTTGTAGCTGCGATCGGCAAGCACTGCGCCGTGAATTCATCCGTCGCGCCTAGCTGGCTCCTGCCGGCGCGATGCACTGCGGTCGGGAACCACGGTCACTGCCGCGAGTTCTTTCGCATGGCCAATCATCCCGTCACCGGCGTGCTTACCTCAATCGGCACATTAACCTCCCGCCCCGCGGCATTCCTGATCCTCTTGGTCTACGCAATCCTTTGGATGATCTTCGAGCGACAGACCCTGGACTGGCATGGAGCGGCTACCTTGTTTACGTGGGCCATGACGCTGTTCATCCAGCGTGCCGAGCACCGCGACACTCAGGCCATTCACGCCAAACTGGATGAGATCCTGCGATCAGACCACAATGCCTCGAACATCACGCGGATCGACGATGAAGAGCCCGAGGAAATCGAAAAACACCGCCACCGCAGGCAGCAGGACGACTGATGAGCGGCGTTTTGGTTTCACGGCAGGACGAGTAGCGGGTTTCCAGCTTTTGACGCCTATCCAGCCCCGCCGCCTCCTGCGCTCAGGGCCAAGGCCTTCGATCCTTGCTGCGGCTGTGGTTCAGCGACGGAAGGATCGGAGCCCCTATTGTTCCACCGCATCCAGAAAAATTTGCCCGAGAACCAGGTCGGGCAAATCGGCCGGCTCGAAGTGCGTCATTCGCCCTTCTGGTTGCGCTCGACGAACTTGTTGAAACGGCTGGTTTGTCCGTCACCAGTCTTGGACTGGTAAAGAAAGGCCAGATCGTTCTCGTCGAATATGCGGAAGAACTCATCCCATTCGACCGGCTCGAATGCTTCCTCGGGTTTGCCGAAGTCGATCCGCAGGATGCCGCCCGCGCCTTTGGTGCGAACCACTGCCGGCCGTCCATCCCGCTCCTCCGCCCATTTGCGGATTTCGTCGTGATTGGTGGTCGTTTGCGACTGGGACATTGAAATCTCCTTTGATCATCGGCGTTGCCAACATCGGGCATCGTCGGGGCTGCCGGCGTCCTAACAGCACAAGGGCGGCAATGTTCCGGCACGGCGCGGCGAGCGCGATGTGGCTGCTTCCGAACGAAGCCGGCCAAAGGAACTTTGTTGAAGCCAAGGGAACAAACCTTTTGCCGAAAAGTTCGGGTCGCCAAGATTACCTGTCTGAGGAGTGGTCGTGAAACGGATATTGGTTACAGGGGGCTGCGGCTTCATCGGCCGGCATGTCGCCCAGGAACTCATCGAGCAGGATTATTCGGTTCGCATTTTGGATGTGCTGCTGGAGCAGGTGCACGCAGGCGAAACAGTCGCCCTTCCCGCCGGGGCCGAGCTGATCAAGGGCGACATTCGGGACCGGGAGGCGGTCGCCAAGGCGCTGGAAGGCGTTGACGCGGTCATTCATCTAGCCGCGGAAGTCGGCGTCGGACAGTCGATGTACGAGATCGCGCGCTATGTCGGCACCAACGATCTCGGCACCGCGACGCTGCTTGAGGCGCTGATCAAACACCCGGTCGAGCGCATTGTCGTCGCCTCATCGATGAGTGTCTATGGCGAGGGCCTCTATGCTACATCGGACGGCCGGCGCATCGACAATGCCCGGCGCAAGGCGAGCGACATCAAAAACGGACAGTGGAATCCGCTGTCGCCGGAAGGCGAACCCCTCTCCCCCCTGCCGACGGACGAGGAAAAGCCGGTCGATCTCGCCTCTATCTATGCACTGACGAAATACGCCCAGGAACGCGCCGTGCTGATCTTCGGCGAAGCCTATGGCATCGATGCGGTCGCGCTGCGCCTGTTCAACGTCTTCGGCGCCGGCCAGGCGTTATCGAACCCCTATACCGGCGTGTTGGCCAATTTTGCTTCGCGTCTCGCCAACGGCCAACGTCCAATGATCTTCGAGGATGGCGAACAGAAACGCGATTTCGTCCATGTGGATGACGTCGCCCGCGCCTTTCGTCTTGCGCTGCAGCAACGCCAGGCAAGGGGTCACGTCATCAACATCGGCAGCGGCCGAGCCTATGCTATCAGCGACGTCGCGCGGGTACTTGCCGAGGCCATGGGAACGCCGGACCGCTCGCCAGAGTTGCTCGGCAAGGCGCGCTCCGGGGATATCCGCAACTGCTTCGCCGATATTTCCAAGGCCCGTGAGCTGCTCGGTTTCGAGCCGAGGCAACAACTGGAGAATTCGCTCGCCGATTTCGTTTCCTGGGTGCGCAACTCGTCCGCCATCGACCGCGGCGCCGACATGAAACGCGAGCTTGAAGAACGTGGGCTGGTGTCATGAATACGCGCAATCGACGCGACGCGCCCGTCGCCATTGTCGGCGGCAGCGGCTTCATAGGATCGAACCTGGCCGACAGCCTGTTGTCGGATGGCGAGCCGGTGCTGGTGATCGACAATCTCAGCCGCCCCGGCGTCGAACAGAACCTTGAATGGCTGGCGCAGAAACACGGAAGCCGCCTCATGGTCGAAACGATTGACGTGCGCGACGCCAACGCGCTTGCGCCCGTTCTGAAGAGTTCCAAGGCGATCTTCCACCTGGCCGCGCAAACCGCCGTCACAACGAGCCTGGTCCAACCGGACGAGGATTTCGACATCAACCTTCGAGGAACGTTCAATGTCCTCGAGGCGGCGCGGCTGAGCAGTGAGTTTGTTCCGGTGGTCTTCGCCAGCACCAACAAGGTCTATGGCAGCCTGCCCGACGTCGCGGTGCGCGAGGACGGCGATCGTTACCTGCCTTGCGACGGCATCATCCAAGCGAATGGCATCGACGAGACCCACGGCCTGGATTTCTGCACGCCCTATGGCTGCTCCAAAGGCGCGGCGGACCAATATGTGCTCGACTATGCCAAATCCTACGGCATGCCCACGGCGGTGCTGCGGATGAGCTGCATCTACGGGCCGCGCCAGTTCGGAACCGAGGATCAAGGCTGGGTCGCGCACTTCCTGCTGAGTGCGCTGACGGGACGTCCAATCACCATTTACGGCGACGGCAGACAAGTGCGCGATATACTGCATGTCTCCGATGCGGTCGCCGCCTACAGGGCCACGCTCGATCGTATCGAGACGACCAAAGGCCAGGCATTCAATCTTGGCGGCGGCCCCGATAATGCGATCAGCCTGCGCATGCTGTTGAGCGAGATCCGTAGCTTGACCGGCCATGAGCTTTCGATCCGCCATGATGACGAACGCACCGGCGATCAGCCCTTCTTCGTCGCCGACACCCGCAAGATCAAAGCGATGCTTGGCTGGAAAGCTCGTGTTTCATGGCGCGAAGGCATTCGCGATCTCGCAGACTGGCTGCAACAACACCGGCTCCAGCCTCGCCCCGAAGTCGTGAGGTACGTCGCATGAAAATCGCCCTGGTAAACCCGTTCTGGACCTATGACGACAGCATCTATTTCGGCTGCCGCCAACCACATCTCCCGCTGGAACTCGGCTATTCGAAATCCCTCCTCGAAACAGCCGGCCATGAGGTGTTGATGCTGGATGGGCAATTGCAGAAGCTCGACAACTCGGACCTCTCCGAGCGTGTGGCTGATTTCGCGCCTGCAATGACGGTCGTCAGTACCGCCCCGACTTATCTGTTCTGGCGCTGCGCACCACCCGAGTTGCGCGTGCCGGCCGATTTCCTCAACCGTCTCGCCGGGCGCGGTGGACGCACAGTCGCGGTCGGGCCGCATGGCTCGGCTACGCCCGCGCCAACCTTGCGCAAGCTTGGCGTCGACATTGTTGTGCGCGGCGAATGCGAGGAAATCGTCGCGGAACTTGCCCGGCGCGACGACTGGAGCGCGGTCCCCTCGACCGCTTACCTGCGCGACGCCAAGGTGGTTTTGAACGGCGGCGTCCACGCCAGCTCGTTTGTCGATCATCCGCCACTCCAATGGCCATCAGACTGGATCGCAGCCCATTCGCATCACCATCACAGGTTCGATGACAAGCAGGTTGGGTTCGGCGCGGAGGTCGAAGCATCGCGCGGCTGCCCCTACAATTGCAGCTTCTGCGCCAAGATCGATTTCCGCGATGCCTATCGCCGCCGAAACCACGAGGCTGTCATAGCGGAAATCGATGGGCTGATTGCCCAGGGGGTCGGCTACATTTATTTCATCGATGAAATCTTCCTGCCGCAAAAAGCGCTGCTGGAAGCGTTGATCCATCGCGACGTGAAGTTCGGTGTGCAGACCCGCATCGACCTTTGGAAGCCCGAGCTGCTGGAACTGCTCGGTGCGGCTGGCTGTGTCTCCATCGAGGCCGGCCTCGAAAGCCTGACCGTGGAAGGTCGTGCGATGCTCGCGAAGCGCTGCCGGCTGGGTACCGAGGAACTCGCCGCGCTGCTCGTCAATGCCAGGCGTCACGTTCCATTCGTACAGGCCAATCTGATCGGCGTCGTCGAGGATGACCCTGCCCTCGTCGATTACTGGCGAACGCACCTCATCGACAACGGCGTGTGGGCCAATGAACCCGTACCGCTTTATCCATATCCGAGTTCGCCAAGCTATCGCGAGCTTTGGGGCGAACCCGACGACCTCGCCTGGGAGCGCGCCCATGATCACTATCTCGCATCATTCCAGAAGTTCAGCGATATCCAGGAAAGGCGCCCGCGTCCGCTGGCGGAACTGGAGGCGACATGTTGCGGACACTGACGCCGCGATCGCGGCGCATCCTGATGACGGTCGATGCCGTGGGCGGCGTGTGGCGCTATGCGCTCGACCTGGCCAGGGAACTTGTCAACGGCGGCGATAGCGTAGTGCTTGCCGGTCTCGGTCCGCCACCGTCCAGGCAGCAGGCCGACGAGGCGGAGGCTTTCGCGAAGCTGATCTGGCTGAACACGCCGCCGGATTGGATGACCCGCAACGGCGGTGATCTCGACGCGCTGCCGCGAGAGTTGCATGCGCCCATGCGCGACCACGCCATCGACCTTGTCCATTTCAACGCGCCTTCGCAGGCGGCGGGATTCGACGCGCCATGCCCGGTCGTGGTGGTCTCCCATTCCTGCGTGACGACTTGGTTCCATGCGGTCAGAGGACAGGCGGCGGATGGCGCATGGGCCTGGCAGAAGGAGCGCAACAGACGCGGCATGGATCGGGCCGACGCGGTCATCGCGCCGAGCCGCAGCCATGCCGACATGCTAGAGACCTGCTACGGCCCGATCGCGCGCTTGAGTGTGGTCAGAAATGGTGCCCGTCCTCTGCCGAAGGCCGAAAAGCATCAACCGCTCGTCTTCGCCGCTGCCCGCTGGTGGGACGAGGGCAAAAATGCGGCGGTGGTCGATCAGGCGGCGTCCCTGACGCGATGGCCTCTGTTTGCCGCCGGGTCGACGAACGGTCCAAACGGCGAGCATGTCAGCTTCAGCCATGCTGTTCCTCTGGGAGCAGTGCCGTCCGATGAGGTGCGTTCGTTGATGGCTCGCGCGGGTATTTTCGTATCGCCATCGCTCTACGAGCCATTCGGCCTGGCCGCGCTGGAAGCCGCCATGTCGGCTACGCCCCTGGTGCTTTCCGATATCGCCACCTATCGCGAACTATGGGACGGGGCCGCGATATTCTTTGACGCGCGCGATCCGCACGATCTCGCTGCCTGCCTCAACCGTCTCTCCAGCGATGCCGAGCTCCGGCGAGAGCTTGGCCAGGCAGCCATCCGACGCAGCCGCAGGTTTAGGCTGACAAAGCAGACAGCGGCTATGCGCGGCGTCTACGACAAAGCGGCCTTAGCGATGGCGGAGCGCTGATCATGCGCTTTGTGTTCTACACCCACTCGGTCGTTTCCGACTGGAACCATGGCAATGCCCATTTCCTGCGCGGCGTCATGCGAGAGCTGGTCCAGCGCCGGCATCAGGCGATTGCGCTGGAGCCGGCGAATGGCTGGAGCCGGTCGAATCTGCTGGCTGAGAAGGGGTCGTTCGCCATCGAACGCTTCCGCAAGGATTTTCCCGAACTGATGCCGGTGACCTACGATGCCGGATTTGATCACGAAGCCTGGATTGCCGAGGCCGACGTTGTGATCGTTCATGAGTGGACGGATCCGGAGCTTGTCGCACGTATTGGCCGTGCCCGGGCCGCCGGCGGCAACTTCATCCTTCTTTTTCACGACACCCACCACCGGGCCGTGTCTGCGACCGAGGCACTCTCGGCGCTCCGGCTGGAGCACTATGACGGCGTTCTCGCCTTTGGCGAAACCTTGCGCGAGAGCTATCTGCGCGCCGGCTGGGGCAAGCGCGTCTTCACTTGGCATGAAGCGGCGGACGATCGCCTGTTCAAGCCGCACCCGGAGATCCACCCCACCTCCGATCTGGTCTGGATCGGCAACTGGGGCGATGATGAGCGGACCGCCGAACTCAAGGAGTTTCTGATCGAGCCGGTGCACGATCTCGGCCTTGATGCCGCTGTTCACGGCGTACGCTACCCCAAGACCGCACTTGCGGATCTGGCCACCGCAGGACTGCGCTATGAGGGGTGGATCGCCAATGCCGACGTGCCGAAGGCCTTCGCCGCGCATCGTGTCACACTTCACATCCCACGGCGCCCCTATCGCGAGAGGTTGCCCGGAATCCCGACGATCCGCATGTTCGAGGCACTCGCCTGCGGCATTCCGCTGATTTCAGCGCCATGGTCCGATGTCGAGCAGCTTTTCAGGCCCGGTGTCGACTTCCTGTTTGCCGAGAATGGCTCGCAAATGCGGCAACAGCTTCGGACGGTGTTGTCCGACGAGGACTTTGCGGCCTCCCTGGTGACCTCGGGTCTCGAGACCATCCGCTCGCGGCACACCTGCCGCCACCGCGTCGACGAGTTGCTCGGCGTGCTCACGCAATGCGCGAGCCGACACACCGCCGTCCCGACAGCCGCAAAGGAAGCCGTCGCATGAAGATCGCATTCTATGGATCGAGCCTTTTGTCGTCCTACTGGAACGGTGCCGCGACGTACTATCGCGGTTTGCTCAAGGCACTTTCGCAATTGGGTTACGAGATCACGTTCTACGAACCCGATGTCTACGACCGGCAGAAGAACCGCGACATCGAAGCTCCCGACTGGTGCACTGTCGTCGTTTATGAGGCGACCCAGCATGCGCTGATGCAGGTCGCGGCACGTGCCGCCGGCGCCGACATCGTCGTCAAGGCGAGTGGCGTCGGTTTCGAAGACGAGGCGCTGCTTCGCGCCGTTCTCGACCACGCCCGCAGCGACGCGCTTGTCGTATTCTGGGACGTGGATGCGCCAGCCACGCTTGCCCAGTTGCGCGACGAGCCGGACCACCCGCTCCATCGTGCACTGCAGGAGATCGACCTCGTGCTGACCTATGGTGGCGGCGATCCCGTTGTCTGGGCCTATCGTGCCATGGGCGCCAAGGAGTGCGTGCCCATCTACAATGCGCTCGATCCCGAAACGCACCATCCGGTCGCCAGCAAAGCGCGTTTTGCCTGCGACCTGGCGTTCCTCGGAAACCGGCTGCCGGACCGTGAAGCGCGTGTCGAATCGTTTTTCCTCGATCCCGCCAGCCAGCTGCCGAAACAGCGTTTCCTGCTCGGAGGCTCGGGTTGGGGCGACAAGCCGCTCCCCACCAATGTAGGCTGGCTCGGCCATGTCGGCACCCGCGATCACAACGCCTTCAATGTCACCCCAAAAGCCGTGTTGAACATCAGCCGCGACAGCATGGCCGCCAACGGTTTTTCACCGGCCACGCGAGTGTTCGAGGCGGCCGGCGCGGGCGCCTGTCTCATCACGGATGCATGGCTGGGCGTGGAACTGTTCCTGAAACCAGGCGAGGAGATCCTGGTCGCGCGTGACGGGGGCGATGTCGCCGAAATAATGCGCTCGCTGACCCCCGGGCGGGCCAAGGCAATCGGCCAAGCCGCACTTCACCGCGTGCTGGCGGACCATACCTACGCGCTTCGGGCGGATGTGGCGGATGCCGTCTTCAAACGTCATTTCGAGCACGGGGCCGTGGAGGCAGCGGAATGACCAAGAAACTGGACATCGTCTTTCTCGGCCTGTCGCTGTCCTCATCCTGGGGAAACGGCCACGCCACGACTTTCCGGGGTCTTTTGAAAGGCTTGCACGGACTCGGTCACCGGGTGACTTTTCTGGAGCGCAACGTGCCCTGGTACGCCAATCACCGCGATCTGCGCGATCCGGAGTTCTGCGCCTTGCGCTACTACGAAACCACTGCGGAGCTGCAACGCGACTACGCACAGTGCCTGGAGCAGGCCGACATCATTGTCATCGGATCCTTTGTTCCAGAAGGCCGCCAGGTCATCGACATCGTCGCCTCGCTTTGCAAGGGGCAGCTCTGCTTTTACGACATCGACACCCCGGTGACCCTGGCCAAGCTTTCAGCCGACGATTGCGATTATCTGAGTTCGCGGCAAATTCCGTATTTCGATGTCTATTTCTCCTTCACCGGCGGACCAACGCTCAGCCATCTGGCGCAAGACTTCGGCGCGCGCCATGCCGAACCTCTCTATTGTTCGGTCGATCCGGAACGGCATCACCCGACAGGAGATCCGATCCGCTGGGATCTCGGCTATCTCGGCACCTACAGCATGGACCGGCAGACAACGCTGAACGCTCTGCTGCTCGAGCCCGCACGGCATATGCCGAACCTCCGTTTCGTCGTGGCCGGCTCCCAATATCCATCCGACATCATCTGGCCGGACAATGTCGAACGCATCGAACATTTGCCGCCAGCCGATCACGCCGCGTTCTATAGCCGTCAGCGCTACACGCTGAATGTCACACGCAGTTCCATGATCACCGCAGGATGGTCGCCCAGCGTGCGCCTGTTCGAAGCGGCGGCTTGCGGCACGCCCATCGTCAGCGACCACTGGCCAGGGCTCGACAGCTTCTTTCCCGCATCGGCGATCCACACCGCCGCGGAGACGGACGAAGTCATCGATATCCTCGTTGGCGAGTCCGAGCGCGCACGCCTGGCCATGGCCGGCCGGGCTCGCAAACTCGTCCTCGCTTCCCACACCGGTGGGGCCAGGGCTCGCGAATTCGTGGCGGCGCTGACCCAACCAAGGGCGACGGCCCTCGATCTCGACATTGGAAGTGCAGCATGAACGGCAGACAGGAGAAAACAGCGATGCGACAGACAAGAAAGGCGCACAGGGCAAAGACGGTGCTTGTTGCCGGCGGCGCGGGTTTCCTCGGTTCGCATCTTTGCGAAGTATTGCTCCGCAACGGCTGGCGCGTGATCTGCGTTGACAATTTTCTGACCGGGCGCATGGAAAACATCATCTCGATCATGGACCGGCCGGGTTTCCGGTTGATCGAGCAGGACATCTGCCGGCCATTGGATCTCGGCGAGCCCGTGGATCACATCTTCAACCTGGCCTGCGCCGCCTCACCGCCGCGTTATCAGGCCGACCCGATACACACCACGCGTACCTGCGTGATCGGAACCCTCAACCTGCTCGAACTCGCTGTCCGCAATGACGCGCGACTGCTGCAGGCCTCGACGAGCGAAGTGTATGGCGATCCGGAACAACACCCGCAAAGGGAGGATTATGTCGGTCATGTGAACTGCACCGGCCCACGCGCCTGCTACGACGAGGGCAAGCGCACCGCCGAAACGCTTTGCTTCGACTATCTAAGGGCCGGCAAGGCCGACGTCCGCGTCGCGCGCATCTTCAACACCTACGGTCCGAGAATGGATCCGGCCGACGGTCGCATCGTCTCGAATTTGATCATGCAGGCGCTCGAGAAGCGTCCGCTGACGATATTCGGCGACGGCCAGCAGACGCGATCCTTCTGCTATGTCTCCGACTTGATTGATGGATTGATGCGCCTGATGAACATCGACCCCAATCCGGGCAAGCCGGTCAATCTGGGCAATCCCGGAGAATTCACCATCGTGCGACTGGCGGCATTGGTGAAGGCGATGACCGGCACCAAGTCGGATCTGAAATTTCTGCCCCTGCCGCAAGACGATCCTCGGCGCAGGCAGCCTGATATTTCGCGTGCGAAAACGCTGCTCGGCTGGTCGCCGAGAGTGCCGCTCAACGAAGGTCTCAAGCTGACGATCGATTATTTCGCGGCGCTCGAAGGCACCGGCATCGGCGATCAGATGACAGGCCTTGCCAAAAGGAGACCCGCAGGCGGGCTGCAGAACCTTCCTGCATGACGTGGGCCGCGGCCGGACCTGCCCGGAGATCGTGCGGAACATCCATCCAACCTTGTAGTTTGGCGGGAGGGACCCGATACGGAGGATCATCCTCATGCAACCCAAGCGACCCGCGAAGGATGTCGACAAGATTGCCGAACGCGAGGCGGCTGCCTATCTGCGGCGCTCCTCGATCACCTATCTCGAGTGCTGCGTCAGCCTGATGATGACGCATCTGCAGCGCGAGGAAGTGGCCGCTATTCTCGAGCAGGAAGCAGACATGCTACGAAGGCTGGATTGATCGAAACGCTACACCTGAGAGTCGTCCAGGAACCGTATCAGCCCCGCCCTGTATCGGTCTCCGGTCGCGGCCAGCCTTGCTTTTTCCTGGCCATTTTCGGATTGCGCAGCCGTGCTCCAGAGCCCGATTTGGAACGCCAAATAGCAGGGTTCGAAAAAATCGATGTGGCCATTGTCAATATCGAGCCCCATCCCCTCGACCAATGTCGTCACATCGCTGTCGGATAGTCCATATTCGACACGGGCGCCGGCAATGTCCCACTCTATCGGCTGGCAGCCAATCAAATCGTGTGCCCGGCAATGGTCGACGGCATCTGTCTTGAGCACCGTGCCGTCGGCACAAACGAGAAACTCCCACGCGTGAAGCTTTCCGTCGATTTCCACCCGCTGCAGAACATACGCAGGGGTTTTTTTCGAGAGCCAACGGCGCAACGTCGCCGCTCGGTTCTCGCCCAGGGCTTCAGATGTATTGGAAACAGCCATTTCCGCGAGTGCGAGCAATGATGCACCCGGTTCGCAGGTTCGGAGATTGAGCGCCCGCCAGGTTAGATAGCGCGCCAACTCCGCGACCAGCCTTCCTCTTGGCAGCGGCGCTTGGTCCATCGTGGTGCCGTCAATCCACCGTTCAACCAGAAAGCCGTGGCAAAGCCCGACCACTTGCGACCCCAACCCGGCTTTCCCCAACATTTCCGCGGTTCTTTTCTTATTCCGTCCGGTTTCGCCGAGGCCGGCGAACTTGACGAGCCAGCGACCACACCCCGCGGACGCCAGGAATTTACGCCGCTCGATGCCCCGCGGGCTCGGTGGCCAATGCTTTTCGTCGACGTAGTGGGCGCTCCTCCATTCGCCACCAGACAGTTCGGACAGGCGTAATTCGGGGCTGCCGACCGCCTCGGCCACCCAGTCGGTAAGAGAGGGAATGTTCGAGCTTTCGGGGAAGGTGCATTCGAGCGCCGTCGCCACATGTTTCGGACAGCGCGACCATGTCTCCCTGGCCTCCCGTGACGCTTCGGTGCCCGGGTTGCCAGGATGGCTGGGAAACAGGTGAATGCGGTCCATACCAATACCCAGTTCCCGCAGCCACGCGACGACGGCGTGCATCGAACTGCCGGACAGACCGGGACCTTCGTCTACAACGGCGAAGCGTGCCGATGAATTGTTCTTCCAGGAAGCGATCGAGCGCGGATCGGCATTGATGTGCCTGCGGAAAGGATGGCCGACCGGACGAACGCTGAACGGCGCCGGCGCGCCAATCGCGGCAGCCACTATGGCGGCAAGCCCCAGGCCGATGCTGCGGATGCCGATCACGCATGTGTTCGCATCGAGACCTGACTCCTGCGCCGCTCCCAAATAGCTTTCGGGATAAAGCGCGTAATGCGCGTAACCCTCGGCAGAACCGGTCAGAACCTCAGCCTCGCAATCCAACCCGTCCAGCAGTTGGAGAAGTCCCGGCTCGATGCCACCGCCCACGGCGAAACCGCTTCGCCACGACTTCGCCACCTCTGCCGCAAGACCAACCAGCAATCTGGCGCCTTGCTGTTGCCGCGGCGAAAAGATGTCGATGCCCCTGTTCTCGAAATCGACATCGGCAAGCGCGCGAACCAGTTCCGATACGCTGATGAATAGGCCGACCAACGCGGCATGGCGTCGGACGCCATGAGCCATGCGGTCCAGACTTTGAGCAATTTCGCTCGCAGCATCGCGAAGCCGTTCTGCGCTCTGCCTCCGCTTCTGGTCGCCGTAAACGATCATCGATCGGTTTTCCAATGCTTTGCCTTGCGGCAACGCAGCGAGCGCTGCTTCGATCCATGCTGTCTTGCGCAATTTTTCGGCAGGCCAAGGAACATTCCGGCACGCTGGTGGTTCGGCGGCAGGAACTTACCTTTGAACAGCATAGGGCGGCAGTTTCGTGGGATCGAAAAAGGTTCGTGTCGGTATCGTCGGGGTCGGCAATTGCGCATCCTCCCTGGTGCAGGGCCTCTCCTATTATCGTCACGCAAAAAGCAACGAACCAATCCCAGGGCTGATGCATGCCGACCTCGGCGGTTACCATGTCGACGACATCGAGATTGTCTGCGCATTCGACGTCGCCAGGAGCAAGGTTGGCCTCGACGTCGCTGAAGCAATCTACGCCGCCCCGAACAACACGTTCCGCTTTGCCGATGCGGCGGCAAACGGCGTTCGCGTCGAGCGCGGACCGACACTTGACGGCATCGGAAAATACTTGCGCGACGAAATCGAGGAGGCGCCGGAGCCGGTTGCCGACGTCAGCGAAATCCTGCGCAACAGCGGCGCCGACGTGCTGGTCTCTTACCTGCCGGTGGGCTCCGAGGAGGCGACGCGCTTCTACGCCGAATGCGCGCTTGAGGCCGGCTGCGCCTTCGTCAACTGCATACCCGTTTTCATCGCCTCACGTCCGGAATGGCGCCGGCGCTTCGAGCAGCGAGGGCTGCCGCTGGTCGGCGATGATATCAAGAGCCAGGTCGGGGCGACCATCGTTCACCGCCTGCTGGCCAATCTCTTCCGCGAGCGCGGCGTGCGCATCGATCGCACTTATCAGCTGAATTTCGGGGGCAACACCGACTTCCTCAACATGCTGGAACGCGAGCGGCTGGAATCAAAGAAGATTTCCAAGACCCAGTCCGTGGCCAGCCAGTTCGATGTTCCCCTGGAGCCAGGCAATATTCATGTCGGACCCAGCGACCACGTACCGTGGCTGACCGATCGCAAATGGGCCTATATCCGGGTGGAAGGGACGACCTTCGGCGGCGTGCCGCTCAACGCCGAGCTCAAGCTGGAAGTCTGGGATTCTCCAAATTCAGCCGGCGTGGTGATCGATGCGATACGCTGCGCCAAGCTTGCGCTCGATCGCGGCATAGCGGGAGCACTGACCGGTCCCTGCAGCTATTTCATGAAGTCGCCTCCCGAACAGTTCACCGACGCCGAAGCGCGGCAGCGCACGCTCGCTTTCATCGCCGGCAAGGACGAGCCTTTGCTGGATGCCGCGGAATGACGACAACGTTCTTTTTGATCCGTCATGCAGCGCACGACAATGTCGGCTCCTATCTTGCAGGACGGATGGATGGCGTTTGCCTTGGCGAGGCTGGGAAGGCGCAGGCCGCGCATCTTGGTGGCCGCATGGCCCGGGAGCCGATTGAAGCCATCTTGTGCAGCCCGCGGGAGCGTACGCAAGAGACGGCCGTGCCGATCGCGCTTGCCTGCGGCGTCGGTGAAATCGCGATCTGCGCCGAACTCGACGAGATCGATTTCGGCGATTGGTCGGGAAAGACTTTCGACGAGTTGAATGGCGATGCCGGTTGGCGGGCGTGGAACGACCAGCGGCAGGAGGCCAGGACACCGAGCGGCGAGACCATGCTGGATGTCCAGGAGCGGATCGTCGCACTGATGAACGCAGTGCGCGAGCGGCATCCGAATCAGTGTGTCGCCCTGGTCAGCCACGCCGACGTGATCAAAGCCGCCGTCTGCAAGGTGCTTGGCTTGCCGGTCGGCGACTGCTTCCGCTTCGACATCGATCCAGCCTCGATCACGACGATCGTGTCGGGTGACTGGGGCTCCAAGCTCCTGCGAATGAACGAAGCTGCCTGACGAGGACTTTCCGGATGCAGATGGTCATTTTCGGTCTCACCGTTACATCATCATGGGGCAACGGCCATGCCACGCTCTGGCGGGGACTGATCCGCGCCCTGGGTCGGCTGGGATGGTCCATCACCTTCTTCGAACGCGATACCCCCTACTATGCCGGGACGCGTGATCTCGATCGGCTCGATGGCGGCAACGTCGTCATTTATCCGGACTGGGAAGACATCCGTCGCGTTGCGGAGCGGGCAATGAAGCAAGCGGATGTCGTCGTCGTCACTTCCTACTGTGCCGACGCCGTGGAGGCCTCGCGGTTGGCGCAGCAGACAGGTCGCGGATTGCGTGTCTTCTACGATCTCGACACTCCGGTCACGCTTGCCCGCATCGAGCAAGGCGAGCGTCCGCCCTATTTCGGACCTGAGGGTCTTGCCGATTTCGACCTCGTTTTGAGTTACACCGGCGGCTCGGCGATCGAGGCGCTTAAGTCGGTTTTAGGCGCGCGTCACGTGGTACCTCTCTATGGACATGTCGATCCCGACCAACACCGGCCGGCAGAGAAGCGCGCCGAATTCGCCGGTGATCTGTCCTATCTCGGAACTTACGCGGCGGATCGCCAGGCCGGCGTCGAAAAGCTGCTGGTCCGCCCGGCCGCGCGCCTGCCTGACCACCGCTTCATCATTGGCGGCGCGCAATATCCGCAGGAATTCCCATGGAGCGACAACATCTTCTTTGTCAGGCATCTTCCGCCAGCCGACCATCCGGCTTTCTTCTCATCATCTCGCCTGACACTGAACGTCACCCGGGAGGCGATGGCGCAAAAGGGCTGGTGCCCGTCGGGACGGCTCTTCGAAGCGGCCGCGTGTGGGGCTGCCATCGTCACCGATGCATGGCCGGGCCTAGCCGAATTTTTCGAACCCGGCCGCGAAATATTGTTGGCGCATGACACCGATGATGTGGTCGCCGCATTGCAATTGCCGGAGTGCGAGCTCGACGGCATTCGAAGGCGTGCCCGCGACCGGGTCTTGGGCGAACACACTTCCGCACGGCGCGCGGCGGAACTGGATCGCATCCTGAACGATGCCTTTCAAAGATCTCCCGGCGAACCGATGAGGGAAGCGGTCTGATGTTGGGCATCGTACCCGCTGCCGGGCGCGGCAGCCGCATTCAGCCGCTCGGCTTCTCGAAAGAGCTGCTGCCGGTCGGTAGCCGGATCGATGGACAGACCGAGCGTCCCTGCGCCGTGAGCGAGTATCTGGTACGGCGCATGGTGCAGGCCGGCGTCGACAAGATTTGCTTCATCATCGGATCGGGTAAATCCGACATCCTTGAATACTACGCCGCCGGCTACGGTGACGCGGCGGCTCTCTTCGTGGTGCAGCCGAACCCCGTCGGTCTGTGCGATGCGATCTTCCGGGCGGCGCCCCTCGTCGCGCCCGACGAGGTCGTCCTGGTCGGCCTTCCCGATACGATCTGGTTTCCCGAGGACGGTTTCCGCCATTTGCCCGACGATCAGCTCTCATTTCTGCTTTTCCCGGTGGATCAGCCGGAATTCTTCGACGCCGTCGTCACCGACGTCCACGAGCGCGTGATCGAAATCCAGGTCAAACGACAGGATGCCGCCACGAACTGGGTCTGGGGTGCGTTCAAGATGCCGGGCCATATCCTGCATCAGCTTGCGGCACTCTGGCGTGAGCGCGAGCGCAGTGACGAATATATCGGCACTTTGGTCAACGCCTATATTGCGGCCGGCGGTACAGCTTTTGGTGTCAGGGCTGGGTCGGACTATGTCGATGTCGGCACTTTCAACGGCTATCGAACAGCTCTGCGGTTGCTTGAAAACGACGCCTCATCCGCGCAGCGCCGGCCCACCATGATCATGCCCGGCGCGCAGTCGCATGTACCCGTCGTTCCTGGCGAAGGAGCCTGAGCCATGCTGCATTCCCATGCCGAAATCCGCCGCCGCATCGATGCGCTCGGCCCATGGTTCCACAACATGGAACTTGCCGGCGTCCAAACCGCTCCCAACCATTTTCTGGGCAACTACCCGCTGATCAAATGGCGCAAATTTGCCAATGCCATTCCCGCTGATCTGAGGGGCAAGGCCGTACTCGATATCGGCTGCAATGCAGGATTTTACTCCATCGAGATGAAACGGCGAGGTGCTGACCGTGTCCTCGGCATCGATTTCGATGACGCCTACCTGGCGCAGGCTCGCTTTGCCGCCGAGGTTGCCGATTGCGAGATCGAATTCCAGAAGCTTTCGGTCTACGACGTCGGCTCGCTGCGCGAGACGTTCGATGTCGTGCTGTTCATGGGGGTGCTTTACCATTTGCGCCACCCCTTGCTCGCGCTCGACCTGATCCGCGAACATGTCGCCCGTGACCTGATGATCTTCCAGTCCATGCAGCGCGGCAGCGCGGATCTGCCCGAGTTGGAAGAAAACTATCATTTCTGGACGCATGACCTGTTCGACCAGCCGCAGTTTCCCAAGCTGCATTTTATCGAGCACCGCTATGCCGACGATCCCACCAACTGGTGGATTCCAAACCGCGCCTGCACCGAAGCGATGCTGCGCAGCGCCGGTTTCGAGATCGTTCTGCACCCCGAGCAGGAGGTCTATTTCTGCCGCGCAGCCGGGGACCCGGCCGGCGGCGGCGCCATCTACCCCTCGAAAGGACAGCTCCATGATTGAAGCCGCCATGATCTGGAACGAGCCCAACAACAAATCGCATTGGGACCCAGAGCTCGATCCCGATTGGAGCCGCTTTGCCAGGATGGCGATCTTGTCGGCTGACGCAATCGCGTCGGAGAACCCGTCTTTGACGAAAGTACTCGGTGGCATCTCGCCGATAGATCCGGGCTTTATCACCCGCATGAAGGAATTCGGCGTGCTGGACCATGTCGATGCCGTCGCCGTGCACGGCTTTCCGCTCGACTGGAACCTGTGGCAGATCCACGAATGGCCACAGAAGATCGGCGAGATCGCGACCGTCACCAACCTTCCCATCTGGGTCAGCGAAGTCGGCGTATCGACCTTCGGCGCGGAAGAAATCCAGGTCTGGGGGCTCAAGCGCACCGCCGAGTTGCTGATCGGCAACGCACCACGCATCCAGTGGTACAGCCTCTACGATCTTCCGCGCGAATGGGAAGCAACGACGCGGCATCGCGAGGCAGAGGGCTCTTCTTACTATCGACATTTCCACATGGGGCTGCTACGCCAGGACGGTACGCCAAAACCTGCGCTGGAGGAGTTCCTGCGCTACACGCCCGCAATGGGGCTGGTGCAGTGGTTTCATTTCGAGGACGCCCGGCTGGACGATGCCGTCGCCTGGATGAAGCGGCTGGGCGTCACCAATATGCGCACGGGGCTTTCCTGGGCAGACAGCTTCCGGCCGAACGCGCTGGACTGGTTTGACCGGCAGATGGAGGCACTCGCCGATTTCGACGTGACGGTCACCTTTTGCTTTACACCGCAGCATCGCGGAATGATGCCCCACCACACCAGCCCACCTCTGGTGCCGGAGGAGTTCGCGGAATTCTGCGCAACCATGATCCGCCGCTATGCGCCCGGCATGACGTCCGCTTCGCTCCCGACGCGGCGGGCCTCGGCAGCGTGAAAGTGTCATGCTGCCAATGCATCAGACGCCCGACACATTGGACGAATTAGCGGCATCATCGACAGGTGGTGCGGCATACGGGACCGAGGCGCAACCAGCCGCGGCGCTCACTGTCCTCAATGTCGCCTACCCTCTCGCACCCGTCGGACCCGATGCTGTCGGCGGTGCCGAACAGGTTCTGTCGATGCTCGATCGGGAGCTGGTTCGCGCCGGCCACCGCTCTATCGTCATTGGCTGCCGCGGCTCCAGCGCGAGCGGTACCCTTGTGGAAATACCGGCTGAAAACGGCGTGCTCGACGAGGCGGCGAAGAGCCGCGCGCAGCAGGCTCATCGCAAAGCGATCGCCGCTGCCCGCGCCCGATGGCCGATCGATGTGGCTCATCTGCACGGTATCGATTTTCATGCCTATTTGCCCGACGATGGTCCGACCCTGGTGAGCCTCCACCTGCCCTTGGACTGGTATCCGGCCGAGGCTCTGCGACCGACGCGCGACGACCTGTGGCTCCATGCGGTCTCGCCCACCCAGCAGCAAACGGCGCCACCAGGGGCCAGACTGGTGGCGCCGATTCCCAACGGCGTTGACATCGAAGCACTGAGCCTGGTGCAGCCGAAGCGAGACTTTGCCCTGGTTCTCAGCCGAGTCTGCCCGGAAAAGGGCATTCACCTGGCCCTGGACGCGGCCAAACAGGCGGGCGTGCCCCTGGTCATCGGCGGCAAGGTCTACCCCTACGAAACACATACGCGCTACTTTCGCGACGAGGTCCAATCCCGTCTTGATGCTCGCCGCCGCTTCCTGGGCCCGCTCGGTTTTAACGCCAAGAGGCGCTTTCTCAACGCAGCCCGCTGTCTGGTCATTCCAAGCCTCGCCGCCGAGACAAGCTCGCTTGTCGCCATGGAGGCCCTCGCCTGCGGTACCCCGGTGGTCGCATTCCCGAATGGTGCGCTTGCGGATGTCATCGAGCACGGCAGGACGGGCTTTCTCGTCAACACAGTCGACGAGATGGCCCAAGCCATTCTTGCGGCGCCCAGCCTGGACGCCGAGGCGTGCCGGGTGGAGGCGCGACGGCGGTTTTCGCTGGAACGGATGATCTCGTCGTATATGGCTGCCTATCAGGCGCTGGCACAACTTGGCACAGATTGCCGGCGCTTCGCTGCGGCACCGTGAGAAAAGCAGTGTTGCGCAGCGAAATCATCGATGACCCCGTAAAATTCGATGCCTTGACGCCGCACTGGTGGAAACTGTGGGAGCAGAGTTCCTCTGCGACGCCGTTCCAATCCCCCGCCTGGCTGGTGCCATGGTGGCGCGCATTCGCACCCGGTGAACTGGCGACAGTTGCGGTCTGGCGTGGCGGCGATCTGGTCGGGCTGGCGCCACTCTATCTCGAGCATGGAACGGCCGGTTCGAAGCTGCTTCCGGTCGGTATTTCGCTCAGTGATTATCTGGACATCCTGGCTGTCCGGGATATCGAGGCGGCGGTTGTCGCCACCATTGCCGAAACGATCTGCTCGGTCGGGTGGTCACAATGGATCTTGTCTGATCTGCCGCAAAACAGTGCCGGTCTTACGATCGCGCATCCCGGTTTAACGGTCGAGAGGCCGGTAATTCATGCAGCCTGTCCCGTGCTTGCTGTTGCCGGCGACGACACGTTGGCCGGCTGCGTTCCCGCTCGGCGCAGGCGCCAGTTGCGCCGGGCGCGCCAAGCGGCGTCCAGACGCGGCCGGCTCGCGTTGGCGTCAGCGCGGGGCGATCAGAACTTCCTGAACCAATTGATCCGCCTGCACCAGGCACGCTGGGTTGGACATGGAGGTGGTGTATTGGCCGACCCCGCCGTGCGGCACTTCCATGGGCTTTCACTTCCCTTGCTCGATGCTCACGGCCTGGTCCGATGCTGGTTGCTCGCGATCGATGGCACGACTGTCGCCGCCTATTACGGATTTCACCACCGCGGCCGCGCCTATGCCTATCTCGGCGGCCTCGATCCTGCATATGCCGAGGAGAGCCCAGGGGCGATCCTGATCGGCCACGCGATCGCGGAGTCGATCCGCGAGGATGCGCGCGAGTTCGACTTCCTGCGCGGCCAGGAGGCCTACAAATATGGCTGGGGCGCCGTCGACAGGTGGACGATGCGGAGGATCTGGACGCGGAGTTGATGTCATGAGTGTGCACGCGCAGCGCCGGACATCGGTCAGACGGGCGGTCGAAGATTGCATGGCCGATGGTGCCTGCGCCGAAGCTGTTCTCGTCAGGCTGGCGCTTCACCTGCCGCCCACAATTGAAGCGGCGGAATTGGCGGAGTTCGTGCTGAAAGTCCGTCCGGCGGATACCGGCGATGCTGAAAGACTGCGAAAGGTCGCTGGACTGCTGCGCCACAGACCGGGCGTCCTTGCCACTTTGCGAGCGACAGGCGGCGCCGTTCGGCATGAACGCGGTAACGGCGAGACGGATATTGCCGTCGTCACGCGGCTGGCCTCGAGTTTTGATGCCGCGGCAGCAATTTCGACAGCCGCAAGTGTCCAGTTAGGATCCCTTGGCGATGACGAGCGGCTGACAGCCATGACCGACGAAATCGTTGAATGGCTCGAGGCGCGAGAATTCACCGGAATTGAACGAGACATTCTCGACATCGGTTGCGGCATCGGACGTTTCGAGCGCGCGCTGTCCAATTCCTTCAAGCGGATGGTCGGCATCGACATATCATCGCGGATGATCTCTATCGCCTCCGAGCAATGCGCAGCGCTCGGCAATGTCGAACTGCGCCAAACCTCCGGTCTCGATCTGGCCGACTTCGACGACGACAGTTTCGATTGCGTGTTGGCGGTCGACAGCTTTCCCTACCTGGTCCTGGCCGGCATGGCTGAGCGGCTTTTCGATGAAATTGCGCGCGTTCTCAAACGGCCGGGCCGGCTCGCATTGCTCAACTATTCTTATCGCGGATCGCTTTCTTTGGACCGGGCCGACATCGGCCGTCTTGCGCAAGCTCACCAATTGCGGGTCGTCATCGACGGCGAGAAGCCGTTTGGGTCATGGGATGGCGACGCCTTCCTGCTTGCTGGGTGAGACGGAACATTACAGCGCGATGCCGGTTCGGGCGTCGGCACCGATCGGTGTCCTGGATTCGAAGGAGGAGATCATGGCATCCGGCGGCAAAAAGCATTTCGGCCAAGGCAGCCAAGGCAAAGGTGCCGGCGCCGGCGCAATGACCACCTTGGACAAGGACAAGATCGAAGAAAACGCGGTTTTGTCCAACCGCGACAGGAAGCAACATAGCCGAGAGCGCGGGCTGGACGGCAATCGAATCAAGTCCGATCAATTTCAGGATCACGCCGCAAACCGGTTGCTGAAGGACTGACGCCACCGCGCCGCGTCTTGCCGCGGCACGGAGGAAAACTGTGCAAGGGCCGCCGGTGAGCCTCTCGGCGGTCGACAACGCCTTGTAGTGCCGAGCGCTCATCATCAGACTTGGATCTAGGGATGCTATCAAGAGAACGTGATGTCTCATTCGAGCGACGATACCACGGATCTGCTTGTCGAGATGGCGGTGGATCAGGAGATTGCTTCCCTGCTGGCCGCCATAGAGCAGGAAAAGATACCAGACCGCCTATCCAAGCTGGCGATCCAATTGCAAAACGCTCTCGTCGAGAAGCGTCGGCGAGACGTGAAGAGCTGATTATCTGCGGCTGTCGACCTCTATATCGAGCTGACCATCCGACAGCTGATTTCGCCTTTCTATCAATGTCTGCAACGAGCTCTCCCCGAGTAGCTCAAGGATGTTGGCGCGGGCACGGTTCAGCCGGCTCTTGACCGTCCCTACCGCGCAGCCGCAGATTTCGGCGGTTTCCTCGTAGCCCACTCCTAAAACGCCGATCAGCATCAGCACCTCGCGCTGATGTTCGGGCAGCTTTTGGATGGCGCCGTGAACTTCCTTGCTCTGAACGGTCCATTCCTGGGTAGCTTCCGAAATCGGTCTCGAAGACGCGCAGTCGAGAAGGCCTGGCGCTTCCCGTGCAGCGATCTTGATCCGGGTGTAGTAGGTGTTGCGCATGATGGTGAAGAGCCACGACTTCATGCGTGTACCAGGTTCGAACTTGTCGATGTTGGCGAGCCCTTTGGTCAACGTTTCCTGCACCAGATCGTCGGCATCGTCTGGAACGCGGCAGAAGGTGCGCGCGAAAGCCCGCAGGGCAGGTATCAGATCGACGATGGAAACGTCATTGGTTTGTTGGTCGGCCAAGAGATAGCCTCCGGATGACAATGGTCCAGCTCCCAGAAAAAAGAGTGAATGAACGAAGCCAGAGCTAAATGCATGGAAGTTTGGTTCGTTCCCGCCGTTGGAAACAACTCTTCGAAAATTCCACCGGGCGCGAACACGCCGACTACGGTCTTCCCCCAACCACGCCCACTTCAAAGGAACGAAACACCATGCCGAGCTTCATTCCCGGGAAGTCTCGCCGGTGCGTTTGGCTGTGCAGGGCATGGACCGAGTCGTGCGGCTGGTAACGCGCAAACCACTGCTGACAAACCTATTGGCGAACCACGTGGCGAACTCGGCTACCATCGATACATAGCGATAATGGTTGGCCGGAGACATGTTAGAGTCATTAATTTTGTTAACTTATTGGCGCGGGTGAAATCCAGCAATCGGTCGTAGTTGCCGGGCGGTCGGCCAACGAACATGCTCGTCCAGCACTTGCTCTATTCTGCCCTCCGATCGGGCTAAGCCGATGAAATACCGGGTTGATTCACCCCTCACGACGTCGCCGAACGGCATGCTGTCGCGTACAATCTGCAGCTGCTCTCCGAAGCTGGCTGTTGCGGTGCTGTGCAACTCGCTTTGGCGAAGATCACGGATGACGATCAGCGCTTGAGTGAGCGCCCGAACCGGTCCTCGATCCGCGACTGAAGGAACTCGAGCCCCATCGAGAGCAGCCAATAGATCATCGAGGCGGTGATGAGCATCTCGATGTGGCGGAACTCGGTCTGGCCCTGCGTGCGTGCGAGATACATGATCTCCCAGACCCCGACCACCGAGACCAGCGAAGAATCCTTCAGCATCGCAATGAACTGGTTGCCGGTCGGCGGCACGATGACGCGCATCGCCTGCGGCAGGATGACCAGGAACATCGTCTGGTTAGCGCTAAGGCCGAGTGCCGTAGCACCCTCGGTCTGGCCGCGCGAGATGCTTTCGATGCCGGCCCGGAAGATCTCGGTCATGTACGCGCCGTAGCAGAGCGACAGCGCCATGATGCCAGCCGGCACGGCGCCGATCACGTAGCCAATCTGCGGCAGGCCGAGATAGATGATGTAGATCTGCATCAGCAACGGCAAGCCACGAAACAGAGAGGTATAGAAGGTCGCCAAGCCATAGACCACGCCGTTGCGGGAAAGTTTGGCGATGGCGCCAACGAAGGCGATGAGGGTGGCGATGGCGATCGAAATGGCCGAAATGTAGAGGGTCGTCACCACACCCTTCGAGACGAGGAAGCCGATCTTCTTGGCGATGAACGCGAAGGACAGGTCGAAGGAATAGAAAAACAACATTAGCAACACGAACAGCTCTATCCAAACTGCCACAATCTGCTGTTTGCGGCTGAGATACCGCAGCGCGTTCCAGTTCGCCACCAAGATCAATGCGATCAGCACCGCCGAGACCGCCCGCCCGACGTCCGGGTTGGCGGCGAGCCACTCGACCGACCCCGGAACGAGCTTGCCGAGCCAACTGGCTTTGATGCCGAGCCCATACAGGCCGGCGGCGATGGCGGCGAGCACGAAGAACACGCCAACGCGGCGCGCCGCGTCCGGGTGGTTGAGCAATAGTCGGCCGATCACGTCTTCGATCTCCCTGCGGTCAGCGGGCCCGCTCGCGCCACCAATCCTGCGCCTGCAGCTTCCAGTAGGTGAGTTGCGCAACCGCAAGTCCAGCCGGGCCGCCCGCCCAGGCAAGGCCGAATGGTGCAAACAGCCGGTAACGGTCCGATTGTCCCAGTATGGCTTCGGCGATCAACTTGCCGGCGATCGCCGTGGTGTTGATGCCATGGCCACCAAAAGCCGTGAGGTACCAGACGCCCGGCTGCAACGGGCCTATCTGGGGCATCATGTGCCGGGCATAAGACATGAGCCCGGACCAGGCGAGTTCGGTCTTGAGGTGTTCGAGCTGCGGATAAGTGGTGACCATCTCACGGCGCAATTGCCTCGCCAACACGCCCGATGAGGCTGCCCGGGTGGTGATGCGCCCTCCCCAGAGCAGCCGCCTGCCGCCTTCGACAACACGGTAATAATCGCCTGCGCGACGGTTATCGCCGACGGCGTCGGTCGTCGTAATCGCCCTGGCGATGAGGTCAGGCGCCTCCTCGCTCACCATAACGTAAGTGGCGATAGGCAGGAATGCCCGCTGCAGCCGGCCGACCAGTGGGCCCGTATATCCGCCGGTGGCAACTACGGCCTGGCGGGCGCGCACTTCGCCGCTGTCGGTACGCAAGATCTTTTCGGCGCCGTCAAGGTTGGCTTCAACGGCAGCCGTTCTCTCGTATATCCTGCCGCCCAGCCGCTCGATCTCGCCAGCAACGGCGCGCAGATAGTTAAGCGGATGCATGTGGAAGGCGCTGGGATCGCGCAGGCCTTGGTGGTAGCGATCCGAATGCAGCACCGCTCGCACCTGGTCGCGATCGAGATAGTCGAGCCGGTAGTCGAAATCCCGCGCCAGTTGCTCGGCATATGCCTTGAGCACGGCGCCGCCATCGTGGCGAAGCACGCTCAATATACCGGAGCGCGGCTCTGCCGCCTTGACGTCGAGATCGCGGATCGTCTGCCGCACGAAGTCGACGCCTTCGATGGACAGGCGGTGCAGTTTTTGTGCCGCGTCGACGCCGGCCATCGCGGCGATGTTGTCGGTGCCGGTGGCGAAACCGGGATTGACGAAGCCGCCATTGCGACCGGAAGCGCCGAATCCTATCCGCTGCGCCTCAAGCACGACGACCTGCTGGCCGGCGCGAGCCAGCTGCAACGCCGTCGTCAGGCCGGCCAGTCCGCCGCCGACAACGACTGTCTCGCACTCGGAAACGCCGCTCAGCGGCGGTCTGATGGTGTTGTCGGCAAGCGTGCGTCGGTAATAGGTGTCAGGACATGTCATGATCAATATGATGAGGTGGCGGCACTAGAGCATTTTGCAGGCAGGCGGAGCCGCCCGGTGTCGTGGAAATGCGGCTGAAACAAAACAGATGGAGCGGGATGTTCAATTGAATGCATCCCGCTCAAGCTTTATCCACGACGCTCCTCAGTCGGCGCTGTAATCCTTGCCGTACCACTTGGTGGTCAGTTTCGCGAGGGTACCGTCCTTCTTCATCTCGTCGAGAATGCCGCCGATCTTGGCATTCCACTCGGCATCACCTTTTTCCGCGATCACCACCAGCGGCTCACGGAAGGCATAGCCGCCTTCCAGGACACGCAACGGGTAGCCGTTCTTTATCGCGTTCTGAGCCGTCTGTTCTGGTGCGATGACCGCGTTGAGGCGCACGCCGTCGCCAAGCCTCAAATCGTCGAACGGCAGCATTGAGTCGGCGAAAGTCCTGATCTCACCTGGCTCCAGCTTGTATTCGATGGGCGGCAGGCCGGGAGCATCGATCTCGAGTTGTCTGCGGATGAAATCCTCCGACGTGGTGGCGGTCTCGACGCCGATGATCTTACCGTTCAGGTCGGCGACCGATTTGGCCGGGCTGTCCTTGTGAACCACGTAAACGTAGGGGCTATAATAATAGATGCCTTCGAAATCGATCACCTTGGCCCGCGCTTTGGTCGGCGTCACCGAGCCGACACCCAGATCGTAGCGTCCCTGCCAATGGCCGCCCGTCATCGTCGCCCAGTCCGGCGTGTCGAAACTGACCTCCACACCGAGGCGCCTTGCGATCTCCTTCGAGACGTCGATATCGAAGCCGACCAACTGATTACTGTCGTCGAGGAAACTCTGCGGCGGCCAACCGCTGTTTGTGGCGACCACCATTGCCTTCTTCGAGGTAACCCGGTCGATGGTTTCACCCGCCGACGCCGCAGACGCGAACGCGAGCGTGGTAGTGGCCAAGGCCAGCCACGCGATCAATTTCCTCACTTGAACCTCCCTCTTCATCGTCATTCAGACATATGCTTCCCAGAGCGCGCTCCCGTAGAGAAACAGCAATTGAGAGCGCGGCATGAGATCGATCTCATATCAGCACACATATCGACGAGGGGATCAAGTCCTTTTTCAAGTAGCCAGTTGTCCTCCGGGGGCGCAAAGCATCGGCACCCGCACGGTGCGGCGGAACCCGCGTTTGATGTGACGCGCGTGACTTTCAAGACAGAGGAACGAAGGTCTACTTCAACCTACACAGCATCATAGACAGATGGCGGCACAGGATGGCTTGCTGTCTACGAGTTTCCGATGTTCCGGTTAAGCATGGGTGCGCGGCACACCGGCAGCAGCACCAGCAGGATGATGGCGGAGTCGACCCAGAGGACCCTGTTCACGCCCATCGTGTCGACGATCTGACTGGTCGCTAGGGTACCCACGGAGATGGCAAGATTGAAAGTGAAGCAGTAGATGGCCGTCGCGGTCTCCGCGCTTTCTGGTGCTGCACTCAGCACCCACGTCTGCAGCGTGATGGGCGCCGCGCCATACGCGAAGCCCCACACCAGCAGCAGGATGGTTCCTGTGAGCGGCGTGACCCCGAGCAAAGGGAAGAGAGCCAGCGTGGCGCCGAGCCCAATGACGATGCAGGCCAATGTGCGACCGACGGATTTGGCGGCCCAGACGCCTGCGACGGCGTTGCCAATCATTCCGAGAATGCCATATCCCAACAGTAGCCAGCCTATGCTCCCTGCAGTGACGCCCGAGACCTCCAGCAACACCGGGCTCACGAAGGTGTAGGCACCGTAGTGAGCAGCCACCAGCAGTGCGGTCGCAACCACGCCCGCCAGAAGGGCGGGATTGCGCAATTGCGCACGCAGGGCTTTCACCTCCACAGGCTGCGCCGCCTCCAGCTTCGGAAGCACAAGCAGGGCGGCGAGCAGTATGGCAAAGCTCAGACCGGCGAGAGACCAGAACGCGCCGCGCCAGCCGACTAGATCACCGATGATCGTGCCGGCCGGCACGCCCAGCACCGCAGCGGCACTTACACCGCCGAAGACAATAGTCATGGCGCGCGGCACGGACGGTCCAGGAACAAGGCGTACTGCGATGCTCCCGGCTATCGCCCAAAAGCCACCGATGGTGATCCCGACGAGCAGCCTGGACGCGAGCAGAACGGGAAAGTTCGTTGCAAGCGCTGAAATCACGCTCGCCGCAGCCATTGCCGCGAGCAGGCCCGCCATCAGAATACGCCGGTCGAGCCTCCCCACTGCCAACGGCAAACCGATAGAAGCGAACGCCGCAATTACGCCGGGTATCGTCACCGTGAGACCGCCACTCCCAACAGAGACATTCAACTCGGAAGAAATTGCCGGAATCAGCCCCACAGGGAGTTGCTCCGCAGTGATCATCGAAAAAATACCCAGCGATACGGTGAGCACGGAGAGCCACATGCGAACAGTGGCTCCCTGTTTCTCCTGAAGGGCTGCTTTGGTCAGAGACATGATCACCTCCAGCCCGCAAGAAGGCACTCGACGCCGACGTTTCGGGCAAATGTTAGAGAGACGGATCGGGCAATTGATCCCGGCCTGGCTTCAGATAATCTGTCCACCGTGGATTGATAATGGAGGGAAATATGGATGGTGAATTCACGAAACGTGAATGAAAGAGGTGATTGCAGTTGGACCGGCTGACCAGCATGACCGTGTTTGCCAACGTCGTCGGTGAAGGCAGCTTCGCTGGAGCGGCCAAGCGGATGCGACTATCGCCAGCGGCCGTGAGCAAGCATGTCCAAATGCTGGAAGAGTGGCTTGGCGCACGCCTTCTCAACCGGACGACCCGGCGCATCAGCCTGACAGAGGTCGGCGCCTCCGTCTACGAGCGCAGTCTGCGCATAATCGAGGATGTCGAGGAAGTTCGTACGAGCGCGGCCGAGAGCAAGACACGTCCGACCGGCTCACTGCGTGTCAGCGCGCCGATCTCCTTCGGCGCGATGCACCTTGGGAGAGTCGTTGCAGAATATCTCGCGGTCTATCCGGAGGTGTCGGTTGAGTTGGTGTTGGACGACCGTGTGGTTGATATCGTGGAAGAGGGCTTGGATGTCGCGGTACGCATCGCTCCACTCACGGTTTCCAATCTGGTTGCTCGCCGAATCGCGCCCTCACGCGAGGTGGTCTGCGCTTCGCGCGACTATCTGGACAGACGCGGGCGTCCCACAAAGCCGTCGGATCTCCACGACCATGATTGTCTGGACTACGCGTTGCGCGCCAGCCGCGGAAAATGGCGGTTCGACGGACCAAAGGGGGAAGTGGCGGTAAAAATCACTGCACGGATGACGGCAACGAACGGGCAGCTCCTGCGCGATGCGGCGCTGGGTGGAGCAGGCATAGTACTTTGCCCCACTTTCCTTGTTGGAGAAGCCATTCGTTCGGGCCAGCTGGAGACAGTGATGCCCCAGTTCAAGCCGGTAAGCCGGTCGATATACGCGATGTACCCGTCAAGAAGGCATCTTTCCGCCAAAGTTCAAAGCTTCGTGACGCTTCTCGCCGCCCGCTTTGGTGAGAACCCACCTTGGGACAACTTTGGACCATGACGACTGGAATGTTGAGCCCAGAGGCCGCGCGCACTTGCACGGCCTTACTGTGCATGGGACCAGCACCCTGGGCCAAGGGGCGGTGCATATCGAGCCGTCCAGCACCTTTTCGAGACTGAAGCATCCGCTATTTGCCGACGGTCAGTCGCTGAGGCTCAATCCACCGCCCATCCTAAGCGCCGCCACAGCGCAAGTTGTAGCATCTGCGGTGTCTCCGGTTCTCTGCGGCCACCGGCGGAACGGGTTGTAAGCAGGCGCGTTCCTCCAGCGTCAAGCTTGGAGAACATACATGGATGACGAGCTGCGCCTGAAGTTACAAGAGCTGAGCCAAAGCATGCAAACGCGAGCGGCCGAACTTTCGACGCTCGGCGGCAGCGCAGACATAAGTACGGTGATGTCGGGGATCGCCGTCGCTCTGGAGGCGCTACTGGTGATTGCCGAAGAGATGAAAACGCCACGTTCCGGCCCTTCGGTCCTGCCCGACGCTACATGAACATCTCCGATCGTTTGGGAGAGGCTCCAGAGCGAGAGCGCCTACCGCTCACCAGCAAATCGCTCGCCGAGGAACTGGCTTTAATCCACATTCTGGGTTGGAGAGTGGAGAGCGCAATCTACTCGGTGGAGTACTCCAGGTGGGGTGAGCGTCGGCAGAAATGGATTTTGCACTCGACGATGCCTTTTGGGTAATCGAGGACGGCCTTAGGACGGAGGACCACGATGGCTTGGATGGCCGCAATTTGCCCGATTACAGATGAGCAGGCGCTCGTTAATTCGGAGACAGTTGGTGACATCCGGGAGTTTCGCTGTCCGAGTTGCGGCGACTTCAAAATCACGAACTCGGCCACCGCGATGTTCAAAGGCCTATCGGCAGAACAGAAGTTGGAGCGCCTCGAATACGCTAGAGCAATCGCGGGCGACAACGCGATCACAGTGACGACGGAACATGGATCTATCGATACCGAAGATCAATAGAATACCCGCCCGATAAGCCGGTTCCCAGCGCATCTCCTCACTTGCTGCCCTGAGACCATTTGACTGCCGGTCCAGGTAGTGGGCAGTTTGAAGGTAGAAGCTCACGTCAACATGGCCAGACCATTTTTACACTGCCGATCTGCGAGGCCAGCAACGCCTCTCGTGAGGGGCAAGGCATTGGGCATCGAACGTCTCGGACCGGTCGGCAGCGTAAGGCTGGTTGCCTATGATCCTCCTACCGGCGAATGGAACCAGATCTGCCACAGCGCGTCATAGAAGCAGATCAGGTGCGATTTAACGCAAGGAGTGACATCGATGATCAGGCTCCTTCTCCTCCTCGCCATTGCATTCGCCTTCGCATGCGGCGGGACGGAGGCGGCCAAGCTGGATCTAGCCGCGGTAAATCAGGCGCAATTCTCCGCCGGCGACCCGAAAGGGCTCGATCCTGCCGTGCTGAAGGCGCAAATTTTTTTGGATCGTGCGCGCTTCTCACCGGGGCTTATCGACGGCCGCCTTGGAGAGAACTTCGCCAAGGCGGTCAAGGCCTTCCAGGCGTCGAACGGACTGGCGCCAGATGGCAAGCTCACCCAGGCGACTTGGGACAAGCTGATGGCAACCTCCACCAGCCCAGCTCTGGTCACCTATGAACTGAACCGCAAAGATGTACGCGGCCCCTTCACCAAACGCATTCCGGGGCGCATGGAGAGGATGGCTCGCCTGAGAAGGCTTGGCTATCACGACTCGATCGAGAAGCTGGCGGAGCGCTTCCATGTGAGCGAACCATTGCTCAGGAGGCTAAACCCAGGCACCGGATTCAGGAAAGCTGGAACCACGCTGCTGGTACCAGATGTTGGCCGGGGTGAACCTCCCGCCACCATTGCCGGCGTCGAAGTCGACAAAGGCGCTCATCAGGTGCGCGTGCTCGACCCCTCCAATAAAGCGCTTGCCGTCTACCCTGCGTCGATCGGGAGCGACGAGAAGCCGGCACCAAGTGGGCAGGCAGAGATCCAAAGGGTGGTGCACAACCCGACCTATCACTACGATCCCGATTTTGCATTCAAGGGAGTCAAAACCAAGCGGCCCTTCACCATTGCTGCCGGCCCTAACAATCCCGTGGGATCAATCTGGATCGACCTCTCCATCGAAAGCTACGGCATTCACGGCACGCCCGAACCCGGCAAGATCGGGAAGACCTTCTCTCACGGCTGCATTAGGCTAACGAACTGGGATGCCGAGGACCTCGCCTCAATGGTGCACAAACATATGAAGGTGACTTTCAAGGACGAGTGACGCAAGCCGTCGCATCCCTCGATGGTCGCCGAAACGAGATGTCCGTCTGTGCCCGTGACAATCGCATCTTGCGATCCGCTGGATCCGATCAGCGGATGCTCCGGGTTCGGGGTGTCAGGTCAAGCGGCGCCATTTGCACGGATGGCGGCGAACCAACCACCATGGCGGGGGCGCCAGATTGCTCACCATGTTGGCTCTCTACTTCGCGGCTCATACCTTGTTGAGCAGCTTGCATCTCCGGAACGGTGAAAACCGGCACCTCGCCCTTGAAACCCTGGAGCTCAAAGGCGCCCGCCTGGACGACCGGCATCGATGCTCCTGCCGCAAAGCCGGGTCCAAGCACCAGGGGGATGCCCAGCTTCTTGGTCGTCGATTCGAGCCGTGCCGCGCGGTTCACGGGGGAGCCGATCGCGGTGTAATCGAAGCGCCGTTCGGAGCCGAAATTGCCTACCGAGCAGATGCCGGTCTCGATGGCGACGCCGATTTCGATGGAGCGATGGCCATCCGCGGTGAAGGCGGCGTCTTCGCGCCTCACCCGCTCGATAAGGGCCAGGCCCGCGTCGAGCGCACGCTCACGATGATCGGGTTGATCTAGCGGTGCGTTCCAGAAGGCCAGCACCGCATCGCCCATGAACTTGTCGATGGTGCCGTCGCGCTTGAGGATCTCATCGGTCGCAATGCCGAGGAAATGGTTGACCACCTTGGCGATCTCTTGGGTGTCGAGCTGTTCGCTCATGGTCGTGAAGCCACGTATGTCGCTGATCAAAATGGTGATCTCGCGCTTCTCGCCGGACAGGATTGCCTCGGTGTCCGAGCTTGCGAGGCGCTGCACCACGGAGGGCGACAGATATTGGGAGAACTGTCGCGTCAGGGTGGACCGGCGCTGCTCGCTGCGCCTGTAGAGGACATAGCCTTCGAAGCCCGCAACCATGATGGTTGCAAGCGCCGGCTGCAGCGGGTCATAGAGTGCACCCTGCAGGCTGTACTCGAGAGCGCCGAACACGAACGGCGTGACGGCCAGCAGCGCCAGGGAGAGGGCGCCAAGCACGACACGCCCGGCGAGCACTCCGGAAACCCCGATGAAAACGACGGCACTGAGGAGAAACCAGAGCCGCTCGAGCATACGCGCGTGCGCTGGCTCTGCCAGGAAGCGCCCGGCAAGCATCTGGCCGATCGCATCGGCGTGGATCTCCGCTCCTGGTCGCGCTGGACTCGTCGGCGTGGGCAGGTACTGCGTCAGGCCCACAGCCGACAGGTCGACAATGGCGATGGCGTCCCGCAGCCGCGGATCGCCATGGCCCGAAAGGATAGTGCTGGCAGACAGGCGAGGCGTGTCGGTGGCGGTTTCCCAGAGGCGGATGCTCCCCTCCGGCTCGAGCGGCACAATGGCGCCTGCCATCCTGAGTGCGTCGAACCCGGCTGCATTCATCCGGGCTGTGTAACCGTCCTGTCCAGCGTAAAGGCGCAGGAGCTCGAGTGCGAAAGACGGCCACAGCTGCGCGCGTTGAGGGGTGTTGCGAAGCCAGAGCAGCGGCACATGGCGCAGTACGCCGTCGGGATCGGGCAAGGTGCGAATCACGCCTAGGCCTGCGGCGGCGTTCGAGAATTCGGCAAGCGACCCGGTAAGACCGGTGAAGCCGGGAAGTGTATCGGGTACTTGCCCGACGATCGACCAGCCGGCTTTGGGTTCTGCTTCTGAAACCGTCGCTTCATTGCCCAGGCTGACGGCAAGCGCCGTTCGATTTTTGGACAGCGCCGCTGCCAGGCGCTTGTCTCCGGCCATGCCCTCAGGCGAGGTGTCAGCCTCGGGGAGTACCAGCGCAAGCCCGACCACCGCCGCGCCGGATTGCGTGATGCCATCGACCAGATCGGCCAAGAGGCCACGGTTCCAGGGCCATCGCCCATGTGCCTTGAGGCTGTCGTCGTCTATCGAGACGATCACGACAGGATTGCTCGTCGCCTGGCGTGGGGCGAGAAACTGATAAAAGTCGTACGTCCGCTCACGCAGGCGCGACAACGGCCCGTCAAAAGCCAAATGGCAAGCGAGCAGCAGGAGCACGACCAAAAGGCCGGATATTTTGACGGCTTGCCGCCAATCAGCCCAGCGCCTACCGACCGAGTGGCTCATCTCGTGCAGCCAGGCCTAATCGCAGTTGTAGTAGTAGCAGCAACCCTCACCCTCACACTCGCCCCGCCGGCCCCCGCTGCCCGCAGGTGGCGTTGGGCTGTCAGGGAATTCCATGACCACTCCTGGCAGTGCGCCGTCCCTGGACCCGCAGACTTTGAGCGAGGAGCCTAGAGCCGACGTACAAATTGCGCTTACGTCCAACCCAGGACCCGGTGCGCCCGGCAGGCCGGTTCCCGCTATCCGGTCGATACTGTCCAAGATCGGGAAGGCGTCGATGCCGCCGTAGCCGGCCAGAAGCTTGCCATCGTCCGACGTGCAGGCGTAGCCCGGGTTCGTGATGACCAGCCGTTTGCCATTGATCGTGCAGGTCATGCGGCCGGCGCGCAATATGCCGACGGTCTGGCCGGCTGCCACCAGCACTTCGATGATGCCGCCTCTCGCTCCGAGCACCATGTGCGGCGTCGCAACCTGCATGACGCCCCCTTTCGAAACCTGGCCGCCATAAAAACGGGCCAGGCCGCTGTTCATCCCGATGTCGATCTTTCCCGACCCGGAGCCCGGATTGTAGACGAACTCATCGATCGTCAGGCTGGTGTTTGGACCAATCTTGGCGCTCGATTCATCCCGGAACACCAGCATTCCGAGACCGGTGGGATTGCTGCGCAACTGGTCGCCGAGTTCGACGCCGGCGCCAACGTTCATCGTCCCGCCGTTATTGCGGACGATGATGGTCTGATAGGCCGTCATCGACCCGACCGTCTCAGCAGCGGATGGTGCCGCGAAGGCGAGGCAGGCGATAAAAATGACGATCTGATGATACCTCATCGCGGCCTCTTTCAATTGAGCGTCAACGTATAGCTCATGAGCATTTCGAACGATTTTCGGTCGCGGTTGGCGAGGGCGAAGTTGGTTTTGCGGTAGGCGAGATCGACGCTGATCTTCTGCGCTTCCGTCAGCTGAAAATCGCTTTCCGAGGCAATGCGCCAGAAGTCGCTCTTGATATTTGTGCCGAT
This sequence comes from Mesorhizobium sp. M0771, assembly GCF_040320155.1. Lineage (NCBI taxonomy): Bacteria > Pseudomonadati > Pseudomonadota > Alphaproteobacteria > Hyphomicrobiales > Phyllobacteriaceae > Mesorhizobium > Mesorhizobium sp. M0771. The sequence goes on from NZ_JAMYPC010000009.1 coordinate 223,676, forward strand.
GCCGACGGACAGATCGGGAGTGTCGCTGTGGCCGGCCGATAAGGCGATCTGGTGCGACCATGCGAAAAGATCCGGTACGTTCATCAACAGTCCGCCATAGCGGACCTCGCCCGTATAGCTGCGGCTGATTTCGCCCGATCCGGAAGCGAAGTCATTCGAGCCGACAAAGCGCAAGCCGAGCGCCTGGCCATTGCGGAAGCGGTAGCTGCCGCCTGCCTCATAGAAGACCCTGCTATCCGCGAAAATGCCTTGCGAGGCGCTTAGATCGATGTAGCCGCCACCGGCGAAGAGCGTCGTCTCGACCGTCGGGCGAACGACGAAACGTCCACTGAGGCCGATACCGGTTTCGTAAATGTCGCTGTCGAAACGATCCGTAACAGTGAACGCGGAAAGCAGCAGGCGCAGCGAATCGATCCCGTTGTTGGGCAGTCCCTTGTCCCAGGTTATCGCTGCGTTGCCGTGGATAAAAGTCTTCTCGCCACCCGGAACCGACAGGTCTTCCGTGAAAAGACGCTCAGTCGCGGTCAACGACCCCGAAAGAACGAGCGCGTCGGCACTTGGCGTGCCGAGGTCCCACCGCACAAAACCTTCCGCCTGCCCGTAAGGCGAGACGAAGCTGTCGTCGTCCTGCGCCCCGCCTGGCTCAAAATCGGTGAATGCGCTGAATACGCCGCCGGTCAGGGCGAGTTCCCAGGTGACGCCACGCAACGCGCGCTCGATGCGGGCGAGCAGGCGAACAGCTTCCTGTTGCTCACTTGCGGTCAGACCTCCGACTTCGATGCCGTACTGCACCTGCCGCCGGGCCAATTCATAGGACCCGACATGATAATATAACCGGCTGGCCGCAAGCCGGGCGCGCGCATCGCGCGGGTATTGGATCAGATACTGCTCGATCGAGGAGATCGCCTGATCGTATTGCCCAGCGTTGACCGCGACCGTGACGAATTGGGCGAGCGTTCCATTGTCGGCCGGACTGGCGATGCGGGCCGCAAACGCATCGTCATAGGCCCCAAAAAGACCTTGTGCGCCGGCCGGCAACACGCCGGCACAAAGCAGCGCTGCGGCGAAGCCGAAGATCGTTCGAAACGAAGATTGCATGCCGAGAACCCACCCCAAACCCGACTAGTGCGAGGGATTTAGCACGACTGCAAGAAAAAGGCGACTGAACGATCGCCGGACTTATGCGAGTCCTCAGCAGCTGTTGCAGCTGCGCAACAAGATATCGGGTTTATTCCTTTTTCGGCTGCGCTGATTGTCAAAAACTCTTCTCAACATTGCTGCACGTGATTGAAGTATTTGGCCCAAGGCTTAACAAAATCAAATCTCATCAGCGTGGATCGCACAGCCGACAAGATTAATATTGGGTGGGCGATCCTGCGTATCTGGTCACCAGGCTTCAAGGTCACCCACGGCTTTTCCAAAGGCCTTCCGTCGCGTTTCGCAAGGGGCCGGAGAGCTGCCGGAAGGTGCTTCTCACGACGCGTGTGCGATTCGGCCCGGGTCTTGCAATTTCTTTGAACGCGAGGTCAGCTCATTGCCTCAACGCCCAGGGACGCGTCACCGCACGCAGCTTGCTACAGCACGAGCATGGTGGCCAGCCCCAGCATCAGGCCCATGCCTACAATATCGGTCACGGTGGTGAGGAAGATCGCCGAGGCGACCGCCGGATCGGCGCCTACCCGGCGCAGGCCCAACGGGATCAGCACGCCGGAGATGCCGGACATGAGGCACGCTCCGGACATGGCAAGCAGGATCACAAGTGCCAGCATCGGCGCCTGCGCCGCCGACTCCGGTTGCCTCGAGGCATAGAACCACATCGCCGCAGCCGCAACAACGCCGACGAGCGCGCCGTTGGCGGCCGCGAGCGCGCCCTCTCTCATCACCAAGTGCAGCTTCGGTCGTTTGTCCACATCCCCCAGGGCAAGGCCACGCAGCGTCATAGCCAGTGCCTGGCAGCCGGTGTTTCCGCTCTGCCCGGCCAAGACTGGAAGAAACGCCGCCAGAGCGACGATCTTCTCGATCGTGCCTGTGAACGAACTGACCACGAATGCGGCCATGAAGGCCGTCAGGAGATTCAACTGCAGCCACGGATGACGCTTCAGGAAGGCTGAAAACAGCGGCGTAAAAGAGCGCTCCTCCTTCTGGAGGCCTACCATCTGTCCAGACTGGGCGGAAATCTCGATGATTTGCTGCTCGAACAATCGCCAGCCGCGAACCTGCCCGAGCAGCCGGTTCTCCGCATCCACCACCGGATAGACAGGATAGTGACGCCGTACCGCCGCCTTGCATGCGTTACTCAAAGAGAGACCGACATAAAGAGCGAACGGCCTGGGCAGCATGATGTGATCGACAATCGCGTCGGGTTCGCTCAGCATCAGATCGCGCAGGACCGCCAGGCCAACCAGTTTATTGCCCTTGTCCGTGACGTAGAGATAAGTGAGCTCGGTCGGCACCTGGGCGCCTCTGACAGCTTCCACCGCGGCAGCAACCGTCGTCCCGACAGGAACGCTGGCGGGGATCGGGTCCATCACCTCGATGAGCGACTCGGGGATCGCGAAACCCATGTCACCATCATGAGAGCTGATGGGCCGCATATGCTGTGGCAAATGCTCGGCCACCTTACGGGCGTGCCCGTCAGGCAACAGCTTTAGTGTGTCGCGGATGAACTCGGGAGACTCTCTAGCGAGCAATTCAGCTGCGTCATCAGGTGCTCGAGCACGCAGCGTGCGCACCAACTTCTGAACGCCGGTCTCTTCGTTCATATGATATGGCCCCCCAATTGAAAGTGAAGAAGTTGTGAAGTATCGGATCGCACCGGGGCGGAAATACGACAGTTCTTCCGGCCCAGCAGTCCGCCTTGTGGTTCTCGCAAGCGCCGCCTGCACGCTCCTAGCTTGAGAAGGCAAAGCAGACGTCTACATTTTGGGCGTGCCCTCGTCAGGTCAGCATGCGAGTGTCCGCGCTATTTCCCTCGCTTTTCAACCTTTAGATTTGGGAGGTCGGGTCGCTTGGATACCACACCGGCCTCCTTCAAGGCGGTGTATCCAACCTTTTTGAGGAGCTTCTCTGTTTTGGCGCGCTCCTTGTCCAGAGCGGTATCACCTTTGACCTTGGGCATCCGTCCTCCATTTAGTCGTTGTCGTTCGCCGGTAAATGAGATTGCCGGAAATGTCCCGCAGTGTCGTGCTTTGACCCGCGGCCGAGGACTGAATTGAGGCGCTTTGCCGCCCGGCAGCCTTTGGGCGGGAAGCGGACGGGCGGGCTATTCCTGCTGGAATTGACAGGGCCAATTTTCTGGCCTCGTCATGCCAGAAGGCAACTCGGTCCGGGCGTCCCCGCAAGCCATGTTGAGCTGCCACTGGGACAGACCCGCCGAATTGGATAGATCGAGGCCCTCGATACGGGTCAGAAAGAAAAAAGCGCCCTCAAAGTCTATCGGTGCGGTGAACTTCGCTCCTCGGAAGTCCGCCCGCGCGAGATTGGCAAACGAAAAGTGGCTGCCGCTGATATCGGCGTCATGGAACTGCGCACGCCCCAATTCCGCCTTTGTGAAATCAACATTGACCAGATTGGCGTCCTGGAAATTCGAGCGCTGCACTTCCGCGCCCGTAAACACGGCGCCCTGCGCGTCCATATGGCTGAAGTCGGTCCTGTACGCCTCGATTTTGTCGAACCGGGCGCCTTTGGCGGTAGAGCCGGCCAGGGAAGCGCGCACAAGCGTTGCCTTCTCAAAATTTGCCGCAAGGAGATTGCTGTTCCTGAGGTCGGTCGAAGTGAAATCAACACCGAACAGGTTTGCCCCGCTCAGGTCCTGTCCTTCTAGGATGAGAAGCTTTTTGTCACACTCCTGCCAATTGACGCCAGGCGTCGCGGCTGCGTAGCAATCTTGAGCGGCGGTGGCGTTTTGCCAAGCCAATACTGTGCAAACCGCCAGAACCAAGCCGGATCCGCCGTAAGCTCTGGTTCGTCTCAAAGTCATTGTTGCTGGACCCCTCTGCTACTCGTCGACAATCAGCCTTACCACATCTGCTGACACTCGAGCCACGGTAACGACCGCCGTCACAGTTGCGCATCAACGTTCCGCCGATAGCCAGCAGCAGCTTGCGAAATTATCGAGAGGTGGGGAAAGGCTTTGACGGTAGAGTGCTTTTTCGCGGATGCGCGTGAGCGCCTCAAGTGCACGAACGAGGAGCGTGAGCAGCGCCTGGAGGAGCGTCTGACGCTCGCGAAGGAAATGACGGGGAGCGTAGATCCGTTGGATTTCATAGAAACCTGGATATCCCCCGGCCAGAGACACCATCCAAAGTTCGGTGGTGACCCTCCCAGCGCCGGCGGGGCGGAGAGCGACAGCTGAAGCGTGAGGCCGTGACAACCATAGTGACTGTCAACGAGCGCCTTCCCGTGGTTTGAGCCATCGGTCGTGTGAACCCATCCTGTTGCACGTCGTAGCCGCCGATTGCCGCACGAATCGCTGGAAGTCTTTCGAAGCTGAAATTCTTGGGTTACGTGTGACAGGTGGCATCCCAGAAGGTGAATAGACGAACGGACTGACGACTATGTCGATCCAAAGGCACATACTTTCGGGAAAGCGCTCAATTCACAAAACAAAGAGTTCGGCGTAAGCCGTGAGTTATTGGTGGACCCGGAGGGCGAACGGAAATTGTTGATTTTGCTGAATTTTTGGTGGGCCAAAATCTGAAAGGTCCCGTATCATCCCGTATGCTCCCGCGACCCCCAAACTGCCGACCATAGCTGACCTCGTTTTGCAAACGTTGGGAGACAGGGTCCAGAACGGCGGAAATGGGGGCGGTTGCAGATCGGCAGCTGCGGCAACAGCGCGCGACCAGCCGACGGTCTAGCGCCTCGAGTATGCCGATGAGACCTGGGAAGTAACAAACAAGCGGCAGCTTGCAGGCAGTTGTAGTCGGTGGAATGGATTTACGAGTCGAGGCGCCGGACCAGGACGGGCTCACTTGCCTCGAAGTTCAGCCTGTTGGAATGGCGCGGAAGAACGAGTAGTGGTATCTAACGAGCCGGCGGCCCCTCGATGTTTGACCGCTCGTCCTGCAACTCTCGTATGTCGTCCCGCAAAGTGGTGGCGCTACCGACCTCTTCGTTCCGCATTGTTTAAACAGCGTATGACTCGTTACAGTCAAATTTTTTTCTGAGCTGCGAAAGGCCGACACTAGAACCGTCAAAAAAATTACGCTTTTGATTTTAACGGAAAATCGCCACAAGAAATATTTTGAGGTTTCACCAGCTATCGGGATCAATCGAGGGATTTTTGGACCTTGCGGCATTCGATGGCCTACCGAACCGCCTCAAAAAGTACCGTCACCTCTTCGGTTGACCCAGTCGTTGATCGGCCGTCATACGAGCCCCTATTCTGGCACGCTGGCCAGTGAAGCAGTCGTCGGCGTTTATTCGCCGGCTCCGGGATTTATGCCCACGCTTCAGGTCGAAGAAAGGCCGGGGTGTCCGTTCCAGGCTCTTGGCAAACGGGCTAAGATTATCCTGCCGATTGTAGCCGCCAACCAAGATGTTGTCGGTCACCTCGCTGAAAAAGTACACCCAGAAATAGTCAAGCCATCAGGAGAAAATAGGTCATAAGGGGGCCTTGCGGTCCTCCTTCCCGGAGCGGTTTCGCTTGCCTGTTCAAACTCGGAAGGCTGTTACCCAAAAACCGCAGTGGGTATTTTATGTGCCATTTTTGCGACATTCTATAGAATTTTGCTTGAATTTAGCGTTTTAGCGGTCACTAAATCAATAAGTGCTCCCATATTTTGCAAATTTGTGAACAATCACGGTTGAGTTGTAACGCCTGGCAATAATGGCGCAGGGGAACGTTGGGGTGGGGTGAAATGAATACGACATCTATGTCGGCGATAGGCAAGCGCCTCGGCCTGCTGACGACGGTCGCCATATTGAGTTGTGGGAATGCTCACGCGCTCACTCTCCAGGAGGCGATGGCGGTTGCGGTGGAGTCCAACCCCGAAATTGGCCAGGCGATCGAAAACCGCGAAGCAATCGAATTCGAGCTACGCCAAGCGAAGGGACTTTATCTTCCCAGCGTCGATGTCGAGGCGTCGGCGGGGGTTCGTCGTCTCGACAATTCCTCCCGGCGTTCGCTGTCCATAGAGGATGACGCGCTCTATCCGGCGGAAGCCGACGTCGTTGTCACGCAGACGCTTTATGACAGCGGCGCAAGGCGGGCGGAACTGAACCGCCAGGCGTCGCGGGTCGACGGCGCATCGTTCCGGGTGCTGGAACGGTCTGAATTCATTGGACTGTCTGTCGTCCAGGACTATCTCGAATACATGCTGCAGGCTTCGATCGTTTCGGAAGCGAAGAAGAATCTGGGCTTTCACCAGGCAATCCTCGGCGACATCCGGCAAGGTATTGCAGGCGGCGCGTTGAACGAGGCTGATCGCCAGCAGGCCGAGGAGCGGCTGTTCGCTGCCAAGGCACGTATGCAGGAGGCGACCGAAGAACTGGAGGCTTCCAAGATACGGTTCTTCAAGACGGTCGGTAAGCCGCTGACCAACGCGTCAAGGCCAGGCGATGTCTCGAGCGCGCTGCCAAGGTCGCTCGACGACGCGCTAGGGCTGGCGCGACAGAACAATCCGCGCGTCCACATGGCCAACAGCGATATCGACGCCGCCGCCTCCCTGGTGGATGCGGCGCGGGCGAAATTCGGGCCCTCCGTCATCGCCGAAGGCCGCGCCCGCGGCGGCTATGACATCGACGGCGACGATGGCGACGCTAGCGACCTGCAGGCGCGGCTGGTGCTGCGCTGGAACCTCTATCGCGGCGGCATCGACAAAGCCAACGAGCAAGAGCAGGTCCGCCGCACCAGCGAGCAGCGCCTTGTGCTGCACCAGGTTCTGCGCGAGATCGAGGAAGCCGTCCGTACGTCATGGGATCGCCGCTTCCGGCAGGCCGATCTGGCAAAGACATTGAAGCTTCAGGCTGCCGCCAACGAAAGGCTGGTGGCGTCCTATCGCGAGCAGTTCAAGGTCGGACAGCGCTCGCTGCTCGACGTGCTCGACGCGCAGAACACGCGGTTCAACACAGCTACGCTTGCCGACACCGCATCCTACGCGTCGCTTTTCGCGCAGTACCGGCTGCTGGCGGCAACCGGGCAGTTGCTGAAGACCATGAATCTTCAGCCGGCAAAACAGGCCACCGCCTATGCCAAGGCCGAGTTCAATGCGCCTGAAACGGCCGACACCGAAACGTATGCGCGCACGCCGTCGGAGCAGACGAACGATCTGCCTTTCGACATCCTCGCACCGGTAAGAAAGAAGTAGGAAGGTCAAGGACGAACGATAGTCCTGCGGGCTGATCGTGAACCCACAACCCAAAATCCTCTCCCCAAAAGAGGCGTTCAAGGCCTGCTTCTCCGCTGTTGCCGGGTACCTCGGCAGGCCGAGTTCCGAGACCGTGCTGTTTGCCGGCGTGCCGCTGTCAGACACCCGCATCGATATCGACGCCATCCGGCATCTTGCCGAACGCATCGGTCTTGAAATCACGGAATTCAGCCATCGCGACTTTCTTCGCGGACGCATCGACCTTCCCGCCATTCTGTTTCGCGTCAGCCAGTTGCCGGTTGCGCTGCTTGCCCAGACCGAGGACGGTGGATTTACGACCGCTCCCCAGGAAGACGGGCGCACCACAATTAGCAAATCCGAGTTTTCCGGAAGTTATATTAGTGGCGGCGTTTCCTTCTCGATAACCTATGCCAACGCAGTAGAGGCGATGAGCGTCGGTTCGGCGGCCAAGATCGAGCGGCGACATTGGCTGACCGGCACGATGGGGCCGTTCTGGCGCACCTATTCGAAGGTCATCCTGTCGGCGGTATTCATCAATCTGCTGGCTCTTGCCTCACCGATCTTCACCATGAACGTCTACGACAGGATCTTGCCGAACAAGGCGATATCGACGCTCTGGGTGCTGTCGATCGGGATCGGCGCGGTCATTCTGTTCGACCTGCTCTTGAAGACCGCCAGAGCGTCACTGATCGACTATGCCGGGCGCAAGGCCGATCTTCGCATCTCCTATATGCTTTTCGAGAAGGTGCTGAATTCGTCCTTGTCCGCAAGGCCCGGCTCAACCGGCGAATATGCAAATCGGGTGACCCAGTACGAGTTCGTGCGCGAGTTTTTCACGTCGAACACCATCAGCGTCTTCATCGACACAGCCTTCGTCTTCGTCTTTCTTCTTGTCATCTATGCGATAGGCGGTTGGCTGGTCGTCATACCGGCCATTGCCTTTGTCGCCTCGGTGATCGTCGGGCTGATCACGCAACGGCGCATCGGCAAACGCGTTGCCGCTTCCATGAACGAGGCTTCGCAGCGCCAGGCCCTGCTGGTGGAATCCATCTCCACGCTGGAAACGATCAAATCGCTGCGCGCAGAGGCTTACCTTCTGCGAAAATGGGCGGAGCATTCCAAGAACGCATCCAACACGTCCGAGAAGATCAAACAGCTTTCGGCTGCCGCCGGCAACATAACCCAAGCCATCCAGCAGATGGTCACCGTCGCTTTGATCGTGGCCGGCGCCTATGCCTTTTCGGAAGGGCATGTCTCGACCGGCGCCATCATCGGCACCGTCATGCTGGCGGGCCGGGCGGTGGCCCCGCTTGGGCAGATTGCGATCACCTTGTCCAGACTTCGCCAGGCGATGCTGTCCCTGCGAATGGTGAATTCGATCATGGCGCAGCCTGAGGATCGGCCGGACACGGTTGGTTTCGTCAACCGCCCCATTCGCAACGGTGCAATGGCATTCAGGAATGTCGGCTTTGTCTACCCGGGTTCCGAAAACGAAGTGCTGACCGGCCTGAATTTCTCGGTGAAGCCCGGTGAGCGGATCGGCATCATCGGCCGCATAGGCTCGGGAAAGACGACCATGGGGCGGCTGATCGGCAGGCTTTTCCTGCCGACCTCCGGCGAGCTGCTGCTGGACGGGATCGACATCCGCCAATACCACCCATCTGAGGTTCGCGCCGCGGTCGGGATCGTCGCGCAAGCCAACGATCTATTTTCCGGCACCATCAAGGAAAATCTCCTGATGGCGTGCCCGGAGGCGACCGATGAGCAGATCGTCGAGGCGGCCAAGGCTGCAGGCGTCGACGACTTCGTCTCCCGCCATCCGCGAGGCTACGACATGAATGTCGGCGAGCGCGGCACCAATCTCTCGGGCGGTCAGAGGCAGACAATGGCAATTGCCCGCCTGTTGCTGACCAAACCGAAAATCGTGTTCCTGGACGAGCCGTCCGGCTCGATGGATCTGGCTTCCGAGCGCCAGCTGATCAAGCAGCTCAAAGTGGCTTTCGATCGCAACACGACCCTGATCGTATCGACGCACCGCTTCAGCATGCTCGAGCTGGCCGACCGCCTGATCGTCATCGAGCAGGGCAAGATCGTTGCCGATGGACCGAAAGACCAAGTGATACAAGCGCTGCAGAAAACAAGCGCCTGACGAACAGAATTATGCGTGAACACAGCACGTTGGGACGTGGTAAATGCTAGCCAGGGAAGACCGTCCGCCGCTTTTTGCGTCGGCTTCGATATTCATTATCGGGGCGCTTTTTGCGAGTTCGGTAGCCTGGGCATCCTTCGCCGAGGTCGATGAAATCGCACGCGGCGACGGCAAGATCATACCGGCGTCGAAGACCCAGATCATCCAGGCCAGCGAGCCGGGCGTGGTTCAGGAAATCGCCGTGACGATCGGTCAGGTCGTCAAGAAGAATGACCTCATCATTCGTCTCGACAACACCTTCAACACTTCCAGCCTTGGCGAGCAGCAGGCCAAGGCGCGGGCGCTGCAGACGCGCATTGCACGGCTCCAATTCGAACAGACCGGCAGCCTCGAGGGCGCGTTTCCCTGTCCGTCAGAGATCCAGAAGGTGGCGCCGGAAATCTGTGACAACGAGCAGAAGCTGCTAATCGCGCGGCGCGACAACTTCGAAGTCAAACTGTCGGTTCTAAAGTCGCGGCTCGATCAGCGTGAGAAGGAACTCGACGAAGCCAACGCCAATGCCGATCGCCTCACCAAGAACCTGGCCGTCAGCGACCAGGAGGCGAAGCTGGTCGAAGCGATGGTCAAGAAAGGCCTGATGGCGCGAACCGAGCAGCTCCGCGTCGAGCGCGAGCAGACCGAGCTCAATGGTCAGCTGACGCTTGCCGGAGAGACCATCAAGAAAGCCAGGTCTGCCATCACGGAAGCCAAGCTTCAGGTCGACGAACTTGGCCTCCAGCTGCAACAGGAAGCGCTCAGCGATCTGACGCAGGCGCTGGCCGATCTCTCGGTGGTGGACGAGACGATACGCGGTGCCACCGACAAGGTGGCGCGTACCGATATCCGTTCGCCTGTCGATGGTATCGTCAACACGCTTGACATCAACACGGTCGGCGCCTTCGTCCAGCCCGGCGCGGTCGTCGCGGGTATCGTGCCGACGTCCGAGACCCTGCTGGTCGAAGCCCGGGTCTCACCGCGGGACGTCGCCTTCATCCGGCCGGGCCAGGATGCCCTGATCAAGGTGACCGCCTATGACTTCTCGATCTTCGGCGGCATCGAAGGCAAGGTGTCGAACATCACTGCCGACAGCCTTGTCGACCAGAAGACCGGCGAACCGTACTATCAGGTGCGTGTCGCCACCGACAAATCGACCCTGACACGCGACGGCAAGACCTATTCCATCATCCCCGGCATGATCTGTTCGGTCGACATCAAGACCGGACGCAAAACGATTCTCACCTACCTTCTGAAACCAATCAACAAGGCGCGGGAGGAGGCAATGAGTGAGCGATAGTGCGATCTCCCGCCCGGTCGATCGCGACCGGCTGCTGCCACCGCTGGCGAGTGAGGATTTCGGTCTCGAGTTCCGGGTTGTGGCGCGTGGCGGCACGCGCCGCGGCATTCGTCTGGAACGGGCGTTCTGGACATCGCTGAAGCAGATGGCGGAAAGCCGCAAATGCACGATCGGCACACTGATCGAGGAAATTGCAGAGAGCCACGCCAACGCCGGAAACCTGACATCGGCAATTCGCGTAGCCTGCATGCGTGGATTGGCCGACCAAAACCTCACCTTGCAGAGGCTCGCGTCGATCAAGACCATCAGCGCCATTCTCGTCGCCTGTCCCTCGCCGGCCTTTGCCCTGGCATCGTCGAAGAAGATCCTGACCTTCAATGCGCCGTTCCAGCAACTGGTGCGGCGGCAATTGCCGGTGGCGCCGAACGAGGACGCGCGCCAGGATCTCAAGCTGGCGCTGGACCTCAATGTCGCCGACATATTCGCCAGGCTCGACGCCAATGGCGAGACGCCGGTCGCGACCGGTTTCGTCATAGGCGCCGGCGACCGCCGCTACCGCGGTCAACTGAGCGCGGTGCGGGCGCCGGTGGTCGAGCCGGAACTGCTGATGGCGTTCGTCTTCGGCGGCTAGAGCAATTCCGGGAAAAGTGTGAGCGGTTTCCGTGGAAAATTGCGTCAAACAAGAGATAGAGCGCTCAAGACTCTCTGATGGGAGCTTACGGCTGCACACCTTCACCAGGCGCGACCGTCGAAACGCCGCCCTTGATATCGGCTGTTTGAGCAGAACCGGTCTTCGCGCCATGGATCCACGCGCGATCGGTGCTGAACGAATACAGCGGCACGTAGGTCGGCAGGTCTGTGTCGCGGGAAACTACATTGCTCAAACTGTCGAGAATGAAGACGCCGCTGCCGGTGCTGACCGACAGCACGGCATGAAAGAAACCGCGCTTGCGATCCTGCAAGACGACCAGCGACATGCTCTGCGCCGGGATGCCTGCATGCAGCAGCGCGGCCATCTTGAGGATGGCGAAATCCTCGCAGTCCCCTGCCCGCCGCTCAAGGATTTCCGCGGGCTTGGCCCAGTAGTCGAGCCTGCCGTAAACCGCGCTGTCCTTCTTGTAGGCGATGGCGCGATTTATACTTGAGTTGACGAAGGACAACTTGTCGATGAAGCGCTTGTTCCCGGCTGCCTTGACGATCTCGGCAAAGGCGCTGTTCTTGCGTTCGCACGCGCTGCTCGCGGTACAGTCGACAATTGCCTTGTAGACCGGCGCCCAGCGCGCCGAAACCGGGAAATTGCGCATCGACAGGGCAACAGAACCGAACACGCCGGGAATGATCGCCGCCGTCTGGATCGGGTCGATCCCGGCGGCGGGCGGCGCGATCGAAGAACCACGCTTTTCATCAACGGCAACAGAGCTGCTGAAAATCATGCCGATCCGGTAGGCTGAAACCGGCTGCCATGGCTGCGGCCGAGCCAGCGAAACGCCGCCGAGACTGGAAGGGGTTTCGACCGCCGCCAGAACTCCAGCGGCAGCGCCGGCATTCACGGTAATTGCTTTCGCGGATGATGGCTGCGGCAGGCTTGTGATCGCCATTGCCAGCAGGATGAGCCTGAGCCCGGTTATTCCCAGGGCAGATTTTTCTTTTTTCATAACGCCCACCTCTTGACTGTGGACGGTACCAATCTTGTCTCAAATTACTGGAAAGGAAGGTGGATAAGTTTCCTTCAATCGGGAATACCTATTTTGTGTAAAACTTTATTCAAACTTATACTTCTGTTTACCAATCCAGCTCAGCCGGCGGATATAAACGAAGCGCGGCGCGGTCAATGTATATCAGATTATATCTTCCGGGTTTACCACACGTAAAAAATGCCGAGACTTGCATACCGGGATATATGAAATTGATTGCGGGACAGTTGCAAAGCAGAAGTCGTCACTGTCTCTATCCGGGAAATGCCGGAGGGGTTTGGCGATGACGACCAGTAACGATTTGGATACCGTCTCGAATTCTTGGGACGAGCACTCTTCACATGAACATGGCGGCTCGCCATCGCAGGCAGGCATCCAGGTAGCGCAGGCCGCTCAGGCGGCGCCTGCCGAGCCGGTGCCGGTCGATGTCGGCAGTGGCGCACCCGTTCAGCCGGCAGCACCCGCGGAGGCGAAAGCGCCGGCGGCAGCCGCGCCGCATGAATACGTGGCCGACGCCAGCAACATCGTGAAGCTTCCGGCGGACGTCTCCATCGACAACATCAAGGTCGACGGCCACAATCTGTTGCTGGAACAGGCCGACGGTTCAGTCATCCTCATCAAGGATGGCGCGCTCAACGTGCCGACCTTCATCATCGGTGATGTCGAAGTTCCGCGCGTGGCCTTGCTGGCCGCTCTTGAAGCGAGCCACGTCGATGTCGCCTTCGGTGCCGATGGTTCGATCTCGGCCGGCCCGGGCGGCGCCCCAGGCAGTGCCGGCGGCGACTTCACCATTCCCCCAGGTGGTATCGGCGACGGCTTCGATCTTTCCGCATTGTTGCCGCCGACGGACCTGCAATTTGGACGGCTGGAGCCGCGTGAGCTGACGATCGGGGTCAGGGAAGAAGATACGACGCCGACAATCGACATCGGCTCCGGATTTGTCGTCAACGAGGCCGCGCTTTCCGACGGGACGGACCCGGCCAGCACCGCCGAGCAGGTTTCAGGGACCTTCAACATCGTCTCGGGTGATGGCATCGGGACGCTTGTCATTGACGGTGTGGACGTGACCAACGGCGGCAGCGTTGCCGGGCAATACGGCACGCTCGTGGTCACCGGCAATCCTACGAACGGCTATAGCTGGATTTATACCCTTGCCGACAACACTCTTGATCATCACGACAACTCATCGACCGGAACGACCGAGGGGGTTTCCGACAGCTTTGCCGTCGTGGTTACAGACACAGACAATGATCCGGCCACCGCGACCCTCAATATTGGTGTGCTGGACGACGGCCCAACGCTTTCGGTCCAGGCAACTGCGCAAGCGGCACAGTTGCTTTCGGTCGAACTCGACGAGACGGTCGGCGGCGACCGCTACAATAGCGGCGAGACTGAAGATGCCGGCGGTAACGCCAACACGGATGACGGCGTTGGCCTGGCCCAGGTGACGACCGGCCTGGCGGGTGGCCTTTCTTCGCTATTCGCCGTTGGCGGCGTCTACGGTGCAGACGGACCGGGCAGCACGACCGGGCAGTTGGCATTCACCGGCATTCCGGCCGGTGGCCTTGCCACGAATCTCATTGCCACGGACGGCGGGGCCATTACGCTCTTCCTCGAAGGAGGAGTGATTGTCGGCCGCGACACGCAGGGTGATCAGGTCCTGACCATTGCGATCACCGGCGCGCCCGGCGCAGAGCAGTTGCAGACCACGCTCTACGAAGCGCTCAACCATGGCGCCGACGGCAACAAGTTCGATTCCGAACTCAATCTGTCGCTGACCAATGGCGGCCAGGTTCAGCTGCAATATGAGGTAACGCGCCAGGACGGCGACGGCGACACCATTACCGAGAAGGCGACCGTCGACCTGATCAACGGCCAAGGCTCCGCATTCTCCTTCGACGACGATGGGCCAAGCCTAACGGTCGGCGCCCACGATGGAGCGGCTGGCCTGCTTTCCGTCGAGCTTGACGAGACGGTTGGCGCGGATCGCTACAATGGCGCTATCGGCGAGACCGAAGATGCCGGCGGCAACGCCAACACGGATGATGCCGGTCCGGGCCTGGCGCAGGTCAACACCGCGGTAGCAGGCGGACTGACCAATCTGTTCACTGTCGGCGGCAGCTATGGTTCGGACGGTCCTGGTACCGTTACCGGGAATCTGAGCTTTACCGGCATTCCGGCCGGTGGCCTTGCCACGAATCTCACCGCCACCGACGGCGGCGCCGTCACGCTCTTCCTCGAAGGAGGAGTGATCGTCGGCCGCGACACGCATGGCGATCAGGTTCTGACCATCGCGATCACCGGGGCGCCTGGCGCCGAGCAGCTGCAGACCACGCTCTACGAAGCGCTCAACCATGGCGCCGACGGCAACAAGTTCGATTCCGAACTCAATCTGTCGCTGACCAATGGCGGCCAGGTTCAGCTGCAATATGAGGTAACGCGCCAGGATGGCGACGGCGACACCATCACAGAGAAGGCGACCGTCGACCTGATCAACGGCCAAGGCTCCGCATTCTCCTTCGACGATGACGGGCCGAAGGTTACTGGCACCGCCCAGGTCACCGCGAATGTCGACGAAGACGGTCTGCACAACAGCCAGTCCACCGGAAATGCCGACAATCTTCAGCCTGGCGAAGTGACCGGAACAAACTCCGCGGTTGCCATCGGTGCTGCCGGCGCATTGAATGCAATCGTCGACTTCGGCTCTGACGGCCCGAATGCGACTTCGGCCTTCGGCCTTGTCACCCAAACCACCCCATCGGATTCGGGATTTGATTCGAAAGGCGGCAATGTCCTCATCGTCTCCGACGGCACGACCCTGACCGGCTATGTCGATGTAGGCGCCGGCGCCGGCTATCAGGCGGGCACGGATCGTCCTGTTTTCACCCTGACCGTCGGTGCGGACGGCTCCTATGTCTTCACCCTGATCGATCAGATCGATCATCCGACTCTGGATATGCTCCCGGGCGACAACACCGAAAATACGCTTGCCAATGGCGGTATCGATCTTTCGGCCTTTGTCGTTGCCATGGACGGTGACGGCGATACCATCGGACTGGCGGCTGGTACATTCAAGGTCCAGGTGCTCGACGACGTTCCGCAGATCGTCGCGCGGGATGCCGGCACGACGACCACAACCACGACCGAAACGATCGTCTACACGCTGCAGGCCGGCAACACCGATGTTCGCGGCATGGATGGCGCAGGCAACCACGACATCAAGCTCAGCGCCGTCGACATCAACGAAGGCGACAATTCCGTCAACACCACCGGCACCAAGATCGGCGTTGGCGACGGCCAGATCATCGACGGATACGAAACCCATCCGCATTTGACCGGCCCCGAAATCGTGACGATGGACTTCGTCAACAATCTTGTCATCGCCCCCAACAATCCGAATCCGCCCAGCATCACCGACGGTGGTTCATACGACGTCGACTCGGTCAAGTTCACGATCGATGTTGCGGAAGCCCAGGGTGTCGAAGCCGCCGTGATGTTCATCGGCGCCAAGGACGGTGGCACATTCGAGCCGTTCACCGTGAGCATCAATGGTGTGCTGACGGCCGGCACGGCTGTCTTCGAGGGCGGCGTGCAGGTGGGCTATGCCTTCGCCGGCGTGCCCGATGGTGCGACTGTCGAGGTCATCGGCAGCACCCCGTTCGACCAGCTCAAGGTGGGCAACTACAACGATTTTACCTTCGATTCCAACGCTGGCGGAACCGATGCGACCCTGACTGGCGGCAACCCGTTCAAGATCTTCGGCATCGAAGCCAAGGTCACGACAGTCACAACGCAGACCGAGGTCTTCCGGGTCAGCCACGACGAGTCCGCCGGCGTCAACAACGCCGCAGATCCCAATCCGGCGGATGACACCGCTCTCTCCCCGCCAGCTCTGGTGGACGAGCCGGGGGCGTTGGGCTACGCAAAATCGTCAGCCAGCGCGCTCGGCCTTTTCAACGCCTCGGTCGGCGCCGATGACGACGCGACATTCTCGTTTGCCGTCACCGACGCGATTGGCAATCCGCTGTCAAACGTCGATTCCGGCCTGAAGACACTCGACGGCTCGGCGATCATGCTCTCGACAAATGCGGACGGCGTTCTCGTTGGTTCTGCCAACGGCGTCGACGTCTTCAAGGTTTATGTCGATCCGACCGGAGCGGTCTGGATCGGGCAATATCAGCCGATCGCTCACAATGTCGACGGTTCAAGCACCGCAGCCTTTGACGACATAGCGACCGTCGCCGCCGACCTGCACGTCAAGGCCACCATCACCGATTTCGACGGCGACACGAGCACCGCCGTATCCCATGTCGCGTTGAGCATCGAATTCCAGGATGATGGCCCGGTTGCGGTCAACGATCAGGACTCGGTCACCGAAGATGGGCCGCTCACGGCAGACGGCAATGTGATCACGGGCGTGGGTGGCGCCGACGCAAACGCAACCGACGGCCACGCGGATCACCTCGGCACCGACGGCTTGGGCTCGATCACCTGGGACGGCGCCGTTGCCAACCACGTTGCTGGAACCTACGGCCAGCTTACGGTGGGCGCCGACGGCAGCTACACATATGTGCTCTACACCCAAGCCCAGAACCCGGCCGGGTATGCCGCGGTACAGGCGCTGGATGTCGGCCAGACCGTGGCCGAGAGCTTCGACTATGCTGTGGCGGATGGCGACGGCGATACCGCTCTGGCGTCCCTGACCATCACCATCAACGGCACCAACGACGTGCCGCAGATCGTCGTCGACCAGGGCAACCCGGCCGGCGCGCACGACCTGGTCTATGAAGCCGGCCTTGCGGCGGGCTCGGCGGCCGGCAACGGCAGCACGGTGGCGACCGGCACCTTCACGGTATCGGACCCCGACGGCCTCGACGACGTCCAGAGCGTCACCATCGGCGGCACCACGGTTGCCATCGGCAGCCTCAACGGTTCGACCTTCCCGGGCGACCACGGCACGCTGCTGATCACCGGCTACAACGCGGTAACTGGCGTAGCGACCTACCAGTACACGCTGACCAGTCCGACCACGGACGTTCCCGCCGTCACCGAGACCGAGACCTTCTCGCTCACCGTGTCGGACGGCACCTCCTCGTCAGCCCCGGCGGCAATCGTCATCACCATCGTCGACGACGTGCCGACCGCACACGCCGATACCGACAGTGTTGCGTCCAACCAGTTCACCGCCGAGACCGGCAATGTGCTG